>JAEZKH010000159.1 GCA_023415515.1 Actinomycetes bacterium | reverse complement strand
CTTACGCGCCGCTTACGGCGTCGGCCCTGACACCGCTGCTCAACTGCTCATCACCGCCGGTACCAATGCTCATCGACTGCGTTCTGAGGCGGCATTCGCGATGCTCACCGGCGTGGCACCCATTCCCTGACGGCGCTCATCGAAAGTCCCCAGGTGTGCTCGTTGAAATTCCTCACCTGTGAGCAGCGGTCAGTGTAGTGGTTGGCGGGTGCCGGTGGTGGTGCGTCGTAGGGTTTCGGCGGCGTCGTGGTGATCGCGTAGTCGGTAGGACTGGCCGTCGAGGTTGATGACTACCGATCGGTGCAGGAGGCGATCGAGCATGGCGGCGGCGACGGTGGTGTCGCCGAGGATGTCGCCCCAGGCGCCGACTCCGCGGTTGGTGGTGATGACGATGCTCGTTTTCAAATATCGTTGGGAGACAACCTGAAAAAGTGCCGATGCTGCTTCGGCGGGCAGTGGCAGGTAGCCGAGCTCGTCGATGACCAGCAGTGTGGGGCCGGCGTAGAAGCGCATGGTGGTGGCCCAGCGTCCTTCGATGGCGGCGCGGTGGCAGCGGGCGGCCAGGTCGGCGGCGGTGGTGAAGTAGGTGCGGTAGCCGGCGTGGGCGGCTGCTCGGGCCAGTCCGACCGAGAGGTGGGTTTTGCCGGTCCCGGGTGGGCCGATGAGCAGGATGTTGGTCGCTGATTCAAGGTAGCGGCAGGTGCCCAGTTCGTTGATGAGCGTGCGGTCGATGCCGGCGGCGGCATCGACGTCGAAGTCGGCCAGCGTGGCCGGGGTGGGTAGGCAGGCGAACCGTAGCCGTCCGGCCAGCCTTCGTGCGGTGCTGGCGTCGACTTCCACGGCCAGCAGCCGCTCCAGGGCGACGGTGAGTGAGAGGTTTTCGGCGTTGGCTTGGTCCAGGACTGCAGGGAGGGCTTCGGCGGCGGCGTGCAGTTTGAGTTCGGCCAGATGCGAGCGCAACTGCTGATAGCGGCTGGCCGCCGCCGACGGGCCCTCAAGGGTGGCGGTGGTTTTTGGGGTGCGTGGGGTGGGTGTCATTGGATGGTCCTTCGCTGGGCGGCCCGCTCGTAGGCGGACAGGTCGATGACTGTGGAATCGGTTGCCGGGGCCACGCTTTCGGTGGCCACGGTGTTGGCGGTGGTGGTCTGGAGTAGTTGGGCGGCAGCAGCTTTGGCGGCTACACCGGGTGGGATGCGTTCCTTGCGGCGGTGCGGTCGGCCGGTCGTGGCGGTGGCCATGGCCGCGGTGTCCAGGGCGATGATGTGGCCGCTGTCGCGGACCATGAGTCCGAGGCCGTCTGTGGCGCGGTGGTGGCGGGCCACGACGATGCCGGTCATCGTGGCGATGTCGATGTACTGGCCACCGATGGGGTGGCTGACGGTGACCTGGGCGACGGCCAACTCCGGTGGCACCGAGTAGCGGTTGCCGCGGTAGGACACCAGGGCTTGGCGTGACGCGGTTCGGGACTCGGACACGATCACCGGATACGGCGTCACTGGTACCGGGGCCAGCGACTCAGCTTTGGCGACCACGGCGACCGAGGAGCGCCCGTCGGTGGTGGTCCGGATCCGGGTGTCACCTCGCAGACGAGCGAAGCGGTCCACGCTGGCCTGGGCCGCCTCAACGGTCAGGTCGTCGGCCAGGGTGCGCCACCAGCGTTGCGCGGCAGTGTGATTAACCTTCTCCACGACACCTTTGCGGTTACCGCGTCGCGGTGGGCAGATCGCTACCGAGACGCCGTAGTGTTTGGCGACCCCGGCGAACGAGGCGGTCACCCGGCCCGAGCCTGGGTCGCAGACTGTGGCCATCCGGTCGAACCGCCAGATGCGGGTCAGCCCGCCCAGGCCGCGCACGATGCGGTCGATGGCGGCCACCAGGTGCGGTTGATCCATCGACGGTGAGAGCACCGCCCGCCACTTGCCCGAATGCGCCAGCGAGCCGACCAGCAGGAACGCTTTCTTGCCCCATCCCCAGGATGCGGGTGGATCGGGCAATTCCAGCCAGTCCCATTGGGTTTCCTCACCCGGCGGGTGCGCGATGACCGCGTTGGGCCGGTCTGCCGCGGTGCGGCAGGCCTCGCACGCCGGGCGCAGACTGCGGGTGCGGATGTTGCGGGTCAAGCTCTGATACGACAGGTCGAAGCCGAGGTCTTCGAGTTCGTCGTAGAGGGTGCGGGCCCACAGGTGCGGGTCCTCGATCAGTCGGGCGGTGACGTAGTCGACGAACGGCTCGAACGGGTCAGGGCCGGGTCGGGCCCGCACGCCGGGCTCGGTGTCGCCGGCCAGATACTTGCGGACCGTTTTGCGGTCGAAGCCGGTGTGGCGGGCGATCGCAGAGATCGACCAACCTCGTTTTCGTAGGGCGTGTACTTCCATGTCGTCCTCCCATGTGAGCATGAGAATGTCAGCTCCGGTTGAAAAGTGAGCAGGTAGTTCCGGTCGAAAAGTGAGCACCCTTCTGATTGGAGAGTGATCACTGTGGAGGATTGGGCGGAGATTCGACGGCTGTATCGGTCGGAGAACTTGACGCAGGCGGCGATCGCGCGGAGGTTGTCGCTGTCGCGCAACACCGTGGCCAAGGCGATTAACGCTGAGGCGCCACCGCGTTATGAGCGTGCTCCGTCGACGACGTCGGCGTGGGCGCAGATCGAGATGGCGGTGCGGGTGCTGCTGGGGCGGTTCCCGACGATGCCGGCCACCGTGATCGCCGAGCGGGTCGGCTGGACGGGTGGGCATTCGTGGTTCGCCGAGAACGTGGCGCGGATCCGCCCGGAGTACGCCCCGGCCGATCCGTGTGACCGGCTGGTGCATCGGCCCGGTGAGCAGGTGCAGTGCGACCTGTGGTTTCCCGGCGCCCTGGTTCCCGATCACGCCGGGGCGCTGCGGTCGTTCCCGGTGCTGGTGATGGTCGCCGCCTACTCGCGGTTCATCGCCGCGATGATGATCCCCTCGCGGGTCACAGGGGATCTGTTGGCCGGGATGTGGCAGCTGCTCCACGACATCGGCGCGGTTCCGCGAACACTGTTGTGGGACAACGAGTCCGGTATCGGGCAACGCGGCCGGCTGGCCGAGGGGGTGGCCGGGTTCTGCGGCGTGCTCGCCACCCGACTCATTCAGACACGACCGTATGATCCCGAATCCAAGGGTCTTGTGGAACGCGCCAACGGATACCTTGAGACGTCGTTTCTGCCCGGCCGGACGTTCACCTGCGCGGCGGACTTCAATGCCCAGTTGTGGACGTGGCTGACCGGCATCGCCAACCGCCGCACCCACGCCACGACCGGTCTGGTTCCGGCCGAGGCGCTCGCGGTCGATCGGGCGGCGATGGTCGCGCTACCACCGGTGGCGCCGACGACCGGCACCACGGTGGTGACCCGGTTGGGACGCGACTACTACGTCAGCTGCGGCGGCAACGCCTACTCGGTGCATCCGGAGGTCATCGGCCGGATGATCACCGTGAGCACCGGCCTGGAGCGGATCACCGCTCGCTGCGGAGACCGCGTGGTCGCCGATCATCAACGGCTGTGGGGCAGCGCGGGACTGGTCACCGACCCGGAGCATCTTGCCGCCGCCGCGGTGCTGCGGGAGCAGTTCCGGGCCCGTCCCGCCGCAGGATCGCACCTGGCGGTCGACGTCGAGGTCGCCGACCTCAGCGCATACGACGCACGGTTCGGGACCGGGGAGGTCGCCTGATGCCCGCCAAGCGCACTCCGTCGGCACCTGGTGACGCCGACAAGCTCATCGCCTACCAGGCCCGTCTGCTCAAGGCCCCGCGCATCGCCGAGCACTACCACCGATTGGCCGAGCAGGGCCGCGACGCCGGCTGGTCGCTGGAGGACTACCTCGGTGCCGTCCTGGCGGTGGAATCCAACGCCCGCGCGGAATCCGGTGCCCGCCAACGCATCCGCTACGCCGGATTCCCGGCGATCAAGACGATCACCGACTTCGACTTCACCGCCCAACCCGCGCTCGACCGCGCCCAGATCGCCCGACTGGAAGCCGGCGGCTGGCTGGCCGAAGCCCGCAACATCGTCCTCCTCGGCCCACCCGGAACCGGCAAGACGCACCTGGCCACCGCCCTGGCGATCGCCGCCGCCCACACCGGGCACCGCGTGGCGTTCGCCCCCGCGACCGGCTGGATCACCCGACTGGCCGAAGCGCACCGCACCAACCGCCTCGAGGCCGAACTCCGCAAGATCAGCCGCTACGGACTCATCGTCATCGACGAAGTCGGCTACATCCCGTTCGACACCGAAGCGGCCAACCTCTTCTTCCAGCTCGTCTCCACCAGATACGAGAAATCGTCGATCATCCTGACCTCCAACCTGCCGTTCTCCCGGTGGGGACAGGTGTTCGGCGAGGCCACCATCGCCTCGGCGATGATCGACCGCATCGTGCACCATGCCGACGTCATCGCCCTCAAGGGAGCCAGCTACCGCATCAAACACACCGCGATCGACACACTGCCCTCCGTGGAAGCCGATCGTCAGGCAGACTCAACCCCGTAAACCTGCTCACTTTTCAACCGGAGCAGGCTGCTCAGAATTCAACCGGAGCCGACAGAGAAAGCGGGCCTCCTTCGACACAGCTACTGGCGTCAGACACCAGCAGCATCGAGGGAGGCCCGCCCTTCTCGGCGGAGCCACACAGGTGGGGAATTTCGATGAGCCTCAGTGGGGAATTTCAGCGAGCGCGGTCAGCCCATCGTGCCAACCGCATCGCCCACGCGCTCGTGCGCGACCACGCCAGCTACGAGCCGACCCGCTGGACCTAGACCCCCCACAAACTCAGCCCGAAAGGACCGACCAGACCCTTCCACAACCCGTCGGTAGTGCCACGCTAAGA
>JAEZKH010000141.1 GCA_023415515.1 Actinomycetes bacterium | reverse complement strand
GAGGGTGGTGCGGATGATCACCGAGACCGGCAGCCCGTTGAGCCGGCCCAGGTCGCCGCTCATCACCGCGATGCGCCCGACCGCCAGCAGCGCGTCGTGGTGGCGTTGGGCCAGGGTGCGGGTGTCGGTGTCGATCTGGGCCTGGGTGGGGGTGCCCGCGGTGCACGGTTCGGGGTCGGCGGGGTTGCACATGCCCGGGGCGGCGTATTTGGCGAAGATCACCTCCCACACCGCCCACGCCTCCGGCGTCAGCTCGGCGATCCAGCGGGTCATCGCATCGCGGCCCTGGCGGCCCACCGACACCCCACGGGTGCGTTGGCGTTCGGCGTCATCGGGCACCGGGCCGTCCTGATCCAACAAAAACAACCGCAACGCCGCGGTGTCTTTCAATTCTTTGGGGCCGACCCCGACCGCCACACGCACCAGATCAACCTCGAACTGGGCGGCGGTGATCCCATCGACCCAGCCGGGCAGATCCTTGACCGCGCGGCGGATCACCGCGACGTGTTCGCCGGTGATCAACCCGCCGGCCTGCGCAGCGGCCACCGCGGGCAGCACCGACGCCAGCGCTTCGCCGATCAGGCTGCGCCGCGGCCCCAACTCAGCAGCCTCACCCAGCCGCCGCGCCGCCTCGGCCGACGACAGCCGCCACCGGATCCGCAACACCTCGTTCCACGACTTGGCGCCCAGCTGCTTGGGCGTGGTCTCGGCCTGCAGCCGCGCCACCAACCGATGCGACTGGCTGGGCAGCTGACACCACAACGCCTCGTAGTCATCGATGAGCGCCACCAACTCACTGCGGCTGCACCCCTCCACCTCAGCCGCGGCGAACTCCGCGAACGCCGCACGCAGCTTCGCCATCGCCTGCACCGCACCCACCCCGGACACCCTTCGAACATACATTCGACCACCGACAAATCCACTGACTCAAACTTGTTGGCAGGGTCGCGTTATCCACAGCGCGGCCGGTATCTGCTCGGGCGGCAACGACGGGGCCGGCCGCGTTGGCGGCACTGCCCCAGGCTCCGCTCGCGAGACCGCCGAAACTAGAAGTCCCAGTCCTCGTCTTCGGTGACGACGGCCTTGCCGATGACGTAGCTCGACCCCGAGCCCGAGAAGAAGTCGTGGTTCTCGTCGGCGTTCGGCGAAAGCGCCGAAAGGATCGCCGGGTTCACATCGGTCTCGTCGCGCGGGAACAGCGCCTCGTAGCCGAGATTCATCAGCGCCTTGTTGGCGTTGTAGCGCAAGAACTTCTTGACGTCCTCGGTCAGCCCGACTTCGTCGTAGAGGTCCTGGGTGTATTCCACCTCGTTGTCGTAGAGCTCGAATAGCAGCTCATAGGTGTAGTCCTTGAGCTCGGCCTGGCGATCGGCATCCTCCTGCGCGAGGCCCTTCTGGTACTTGTAGCCGATGTAGTAGCCGTGCACGGCCTCGTCGCGGATGATCAGCCGGATCATGTCGGCGGTGTTGGTCAGCTTGGCGCGGCTGGACCAGTACATCGGCAGATAGAACCCCGAGTAGAACAGGAAACTCTCCAGCAGTGTGGAGGCGACTTTGCGCTTCAGCGGCTCGTCACCCTTGTAGTACTGCATGACGATCTCGGCCTTGCGCTGGAGGTTCGGATTCTCCTCCGACCAACGGAACGCGTCGTCGATCTCCGCCGTCGAGCACAGCGTCGAGAAGATGTTGCTGTAGCTGCGCGCGTGCACCGACTCCATGAACGCGATGTTGGTGTAGACGGCCTCTTCGTGCGGGGTCAGCGCATCAGGGATCAGGCTGACGGCACCGACCGTCCCCTGGATGGTGTCCAGCAGCGTCAGGCCGGTGAAGACCCGCATGGTCATCTCTTTTTCGTGGGCGGTCAGCGTGCCCCACGACGGGATGTCATTGGACACCGGAACCTTCTCCGGCAACCAGAAGTTGCCCGTCAGCCGGTCCCAGACCTCGGCGTCCTTCTCGTCCTGCAGCCGGTTCCAGTTGATGGCCGAAACACGGTCGATCAGCTTCACGCCATCACTCACGACGAACCCCATTCCACCTGGTCTTTCGAATCCGCGCTGCGGGTCTGCCGCGCGCTACCAACACTACAACTGGGGTTCGACGTTGCGCCGCTACACGACATCTTGTGGTCGGGCGTGTCGCGCAAACTTCTCCCACTCACCCCTCGGGAGCCGGGAGATCGGGGCACTGCCGGGAATAGCCGACGTCCGGCGACACCCAGTCGCGCCACTGTTGCGGCGACATGTTCGCCGACAACTTCGCACACAGCTCCTCCGCAGAGGCCTCCGCGGGCCAGAACCGGATCGTCTTGTCGGAGCCACCGGATACGAGCCGGCGACCGTCCGGAGTGAATGCCACCGTCATCACCGCATCGGTGTGTCCGGTCAGCGGATCACCGATCGCATCGCCGGTCTGCGCGTCCCAGAGTCGCACGGTGCGGTCGTCGCCTGCCGACGCCAACGTCCGGCCGTCGGGGCTGAACCCGATATCCCACACCGTGCCCGTGTGGCCGCTCAACGGTTTGCCGGACGGTTCGCCCGTATCGGCGTCCCAGACGCGGATGCTGCTGTCGTTGCCCGCCGCCGCCACCCGGCGACCGTCCGGGCTGAACGCGACCGCGACCACCTCACCAGTGCTGCCGGTGAGCGGATCGCCGATTTCCTCACCTGCGTCGGCGTCCCACAGTCGCACGGTGTGGTCGAAGCTGCCCGACGCCAGTCGGTGCCCGTCGGGGCTGTAGGCCACCGATGTCACCTTGTCGGTGTGCCCCATCAGCGCTCTGCTGAATGCGCGGCCGGAGTCGGCGTCCCAAATGCGTACAGAGCCATCGGAACCGGCAGTCGCCAGCCGATGCCCGTCGGGTCTGAACGCCGCCTGCCACACCGGGCCGGAATGGCCGGCGAGGACGGGACCGGGTCGGCCGCCGCCGACGCCGATCTCCCATATCCGTGCCGTGCCGTCGAAGCTGGACGACGCCAGTCGATGCCCGTCCGGGCTGAACGTCACCTCGCCGACGGAGGCGGTATGCCCGACGAGGGGTGGCCCGACCGGCAGTCTTGTGCGCATGCTCCACAACCGCACAGAACCGTCGTCGCTCGCCGAGGCCATCAGTTCGCCGTCCGGGCTCACCGTCACCTCGTTCACCCGCTCAAGGTGGCCGGTGACGACGTTGTCGTCGGCGCTCCACAGGCGAACGGTTCCGTCTTCGCTCGCCGACACGACGCGTCGGCCGTCGGAAGCGAACCCGACGCTCCAGACCGAACCACGGTGGCCGGTCAGCACCGCACCTACGGGCTCGCCTTGACCGACGTCCCACATCCTCACGGTGCCGTCGAGACTTCCGGATACCAACCGCTTTCCGTCGGGGCTGAACGCGACACCGGTGACCGCGTTGGTGTGGCCGGTGAGCGGGGCTCCGACCGCATCGCCGTTGTCGGCATTCCAGAGCCGTACGGTGTTGTCGTAACTCGCCGTCGCCACCCGGTGTCCATCCGGGCTCAACGCCACGCCCATCACCGCATTGGTGTGACCCGACATCGAAACCGGCAGCGGCAGCAGCGTATTGGTATCCCATGTTCGAACGGTTCCGTCAGCGCCTCCCGAGAACAGCCGTCGCCCGTCCAGGCTGAATGCCACGCTGCGGACCGCCTGAACGTGACCGGTCAGGGGTTGGCCGATGGCTTGACCGGTATCGGTGTTCCACAGCCGCACGGTCTGATCCGCGCCGGCCGACGCCATTCGGTGTCCGTCGGGGCTGAATGCCACCGCCATCACATGTCCGGTGTGACCGACGAATTCGGCCTCCGGTGATCCGGTGTCGGTGTTCCACAGCCGGATCGAGTGGTCGGCTGCACCGCTGGCGAATCGCCGACCGTCGGGGCTGAACGCCACGCAACCGACGGCGTCGGTGTGTCGTTTCTGCGGCGGGCCGAGGGGCTCACCGGTCACCGCATCCCACAGCCGGACTGTGCCGTCCGCCGCGCCCGTCACCAGCTTGCGGGCATCCGGGCTGACCGCCACCGCATTCACTTGGGCGGCGAAGTCACTGATGATCTTCACGGTCCTGGCTCGCTGCGCGACCGCGGTATAGAGCGGTCCATCGTCAGGCTCGAGGGCCAGCTCGCGTGACGCCAGAATCTGTTGAAACGCACGGACATCGCCGCCGGGAAGTGTTCCGGCGAGCATGCCCTGCGCTTCGGCGACCAGTTTCTGCGCCACCGCCTCACGCAGGTTGCGCTGCGCCTCATTGCGTTGGTGAACGGCTTCGCGACGTTGCACGGTCGCGAACCCGGCGGCGGCCACCGCGACCACGGTCAGCACCGCCAGCGCGGCCACGGCGGCACGACGCAACCGTCGGAAGCGGCGTCGTTCGTGTAGATCTTCGCTGGCCAGTTCGTACTTCGGTTTACCGTGGATCGCGGCGGCGAGGCCGGTGATCTTGTCACGGAACACCGCCGCATCCGGGTCCCACGGTGCGTCGGCGGCGACGTCGGCGTAGAGCGGTTCGGCGGTGAACACCCCGGGTTCGGTCAACGCGGGCACGGCAGCATCCGATACTCCGGGGGCGAAGCGCTTGGCGTCGTCATCCCAGTGCAGCCGCCCGCCCGCGACGACCAACAGAACGCGGTCGGGGCCGCGGTCGGCCAACCAGTAGGAGACCTCCTTGTTCACCCACCTCGATTCGGCTGCGTTGGGCGACAGCACCACGATGAGATGGCGCGACCGGTCCAACGCATCGGTGACCCTCCCCCAAAGGTCCGGGCTCGCAGACAGATCCGTCGAATCGCGAAACACACGCAGCGCATGGAGTTGGCCCAGCCGTCGCCCGATGCGGTGCAGTGCACGCTGTATCCCGACTGCGACAGCCTGGTCGTCGTGGTCGTAGGACAGGAACGCGTCGTAGGTGAAGGACGGCGCCGGGCTCTCAGCAGCCGTGGCATCCGCGTGCATCAGGAAATCATCGCGTCGCTACCGCAGGCTCACCGACTCCGAGGAACGTGTACTCCGATGGCTTGAACTCCCGGACCGCCAGCCAGTACTCGGACGCCAGGCCCGACCACAGCGAGCGGTTGACGCCGTGCGAGTCGAGGTACCAACTCCGGCACCCGCCGGTGTTCCAGACGGTCGTCGACAGATCGTCCTGCAGTTCTTCGTTGAAGCGGTCCTGGGCGCTGCGCGTGGGGGCCAGTGCGGCGGCGCCTGCCTTGTCGGCCGCCGCGATGGCGTCGGCGACATACCCGATCTGCGCCTCGATCATGAACACCACCGAGTTGTGACCGAGGCCGGTGTTCGGGCCGAGGAGAAGGAACAGGTTCGGCACATCGGCAACAGTGATGCCGCGATGCGCCATCACACCCTCGCGGTTCCATCGGTCACCGAGATCTTCACCGCCCGCGCCCTTGATCTCGAGGTAGGTGTACCAGTCGGTGACGTGGAACCCGGTCGCGCAGATGATGGCGTCGACGTCGCGTTCGGTGCCGTCGACGGTGACGATCCCATTGCGCGTGACGCGCGCGATGCCGTCGGTGATCAACTCGGTCCTCGGGTCGGCGACGGCCTGATAGTAGTTGCTGGAGATGAGGATTCGCTTGCAGCCGGGTTTGTATTTCGGCGTCAGCTTCTCGATCAGCTCGTGGTCTTTGATGTAGCGGCGCATGTTGGCCTTGTACATCCACGCCGCGACGTTCGTCAGTTCCGGTCGCTTCGCCAATGCGATCGCCCGACTGTCCATGGTGCTGAAGGTCACCGCCCGCAGCGCTGCCCGAAGACCGGGTACGAAGCGGAACGCCGTCTTGAGTGCGGCGGGGAAGGCGAAGTTGATCCGCGGCTTGATCCACGGCGCCGTGCGTTGATAGATCTGCACCTGGTCGGCGATCTTCACCATCTCGGGAACCACCTGGATCGCGCTGGCGCCGGTGCCGATCACGGCGACCTTCTTGCCCGTCAGGTCGACACTGTGATCCCACTGCGCGGTGTGGAACACCGGACCGTCGAAGTCGGCGAGGCCGGGGATGTCGGGCAACGACGGGATGTGCAACGCGCCCGCGCCCGAGATCAGGAACTGGGCGACGAACTCCGCGCCGCTCTCGGTGAACACATGCCAGCGGTGCTCGTCGTCGTCCCAGTGCGCGCGCACGACCTTGCACCCGAACACGATGTTGCGCCGCAGCCCGTAGCGGTCGGTGACGTCTTTGAGGTAGTGGAGGATCTCGGGCTGGTAGGCGAACACATATCCCCAGTCCGGTTTCGGCGCGAACGAGAACGAGTACAGGTGCGACGGCACATCACATGCCGCGCCAGGATAGGTGTTGTCCCGCCAGGTGCCGCCGACCTCGTCGGCCTTCTCGAGGATCAGGAAGTCCACGCCCTGCTTCTGCAGCGCGATGCCCATCCCGAGCCCGGAGAATCCGGTCCCGATGATGAGCGCGCGAGTGTGCACTGGCTCCGTCATGACGTCTCCCCTGCATCGGTGTGGGTTTACCCCTGGGAACGGCGGTACCGGGTAACTCGGGCCAGTGTAGTTGCGGTCAGGTCGCGACGGGGCTGACAAGTCCGTGCTTGAGCGCATACATGCTGGCCCCGATGCGGTTGGAGACACCGATCTTGGCGTAGATGCGCTCGACGTGGTTGCGCGCCGTCTTCTCGCTGATCACCAGGGACTTCGCGATCTCCTTGTTCGACGAGCCCCTCGCCACAAGGCAGAGCACTTCGATCTCGCGCGGGGTGAGCCCGCCGCGCCGGGCATTCAGCCGTTCGGCACGATGGCCCGCGGCGTGCAGCACCGCCT
>JAEZKH010000099.1 GCA_023415515.1 Actinomycetes bacterium | reverse complement strand
AAGTGACGTCGCGTCGGCGTTGACGATGCTGACAGAGGGCACGTCGGCGAACCGGTCGGTCAGCATCGCTGCCAATTCGCCGTCGATCTCGACCGACGTCAACCGCGGCACCGCTCGGCTCAGCACATCGGTGGTGGCTCCGTAGCCCGGCCCGACCTCGAGCACGTCGTCCCCGAGATCGGTGCCGTTCAGCGCCCACGGCAGGATCACCTCGCGAATCGCTGTCCGCCACTCGTCGCTGCCGCACTTCTCGTGTGCTTTGTTCACGTGGGCAGCGTATGCGCGATCAGCGCACCTGTGTGCGGCCGCGTTCGATGACGGCGGCGCGGTTGGCCGCGATGTCGTCGCCGGTGGCGGTGCTCATCCACTGTCGCGCCGAATCGGCCTCGATCCACAGGCCCTGGTCGGTCCGGGCTTGGTCGATCCGGTGATACGAGGCAAGAAGCGCCCGCACGGCCCGTTGGTTGTTGCCGACGATCGAGGACGCGATCCGTCGCGCCGCAGGCAGCAGCTCGTCGTGCGGTACCACTTCGGTCACCAGCCCGGCCCGCAGCGCGTCGGCGGCCGACAGATAGTCGCCGGTCAGGCTCATCCGGCGGGCCATGCCGACGCCGACCTTCTGCGGCAGGCGCACCGACAGACCCCAGGTCGGCAGGAGCCCGACCCTGGCGTGGGTGTCGGCGAACCGCGCCTGTTCGGAAGCGATCAGGATGTCGCAGTACAGCGCGAGCTCGAGGCCGCCGGTGACGGCCGCGCCGTTGATCGCGCCGATCACCGGCTTGGTCATCGGCGGCCATTTCGGCGAGATGTCGGGCAGCTCGGTGGTGTCGCCGAGCTCTTTGAGGTCGAGCCCCGCGCAGAACACCGGGTCGACCCCGGTCAGGATGACCACGTCGACGGCGTCGTCGGCCTGCGCGTCACGCAGCGCTGCGAAGAACCGTTTGCGCAGGGCGGACGACAGCGCGTTGCGCGATCGCGGGCGGTTCAGCGTCAGGGTGCGCACCCGCTCCTCGGTCTCGATCAGCAGCACGTCGTCAGCAGCGTCAGCGTTCGTCATGGCCTGAACCTATCGTGGACGTATGTGCCGAAACATCACCGAGCTTCGCGGCCTGGAACCGGCGGCGACCGACGAGGAGATCGAGGCGGCCGCGCGGCAGTACGTGCGCAAGGTCAGCGGTGTGACGCGGCCGACGGCAGCCAACGCCGAGGCGTTCGAGGCCGCAGTCGCCGAGGTCACCGCGGCCACCACGCGACTGCTGTCCGCGCTGCCGCCGCGCAGACAGCCGCCCAAGACCGTCCCTCCGTTGCGGCGCCCCGAGGTCCGTGCCCGCATCGAAGCACGGGCCGCAGGCGCTCGGTGACGGCGACGCTGACCCAGCCCGCTCTCAAGGAGTGGAGCGCGGCGGTGCACGCGATGCTCGACGGCAGGCAGACCGTGCTGCTGCGCAAGGGCGGAATCCACGAGAAGCGGTTCACTGTCGACTCGCCGCACTTCCTGTTCTTCCCGACCGTCGCGCACAGCCATCCGCAGCGGGTGCGGCCCGAGCATCGCGACCTGCTGGAGCAGGCCGCCGCGGACAGCACCGAGGCCGACGTCGTGTTGCGTGCGGGCGCCAAGGTCGTCGCCGCTGTCGAGGTGAATCGCCCTGGCAATTTGAAAGATATTGCGGTGCACCATATCTGGACCGATGAGTCGGTGCGGGCGGATCGGCTCGACTTCCGCCCCAAGCACCGGCTGACGGTGCTCGTGGTCCAGGTGAGCCCGCTGGCTCAGCCCGAGCGGCTGCGTCGGATGCCGGAATACGCGGGCTGCACCAGTTGGGTGCAGCGGCCGGTCAACCCGATGTGGGCGACGCCGGTGCACGACGACGCGACGTTGCGCGACGACGCGGCGCGGGTGCGCGCGTCAGTCGGTTGACGGGCGCCGTCCCGCAGGCAGGCGCAGCCGCGACGCCCCGGAGCCCAGGTGGACGGTGTGGCGGGCCTGCCGCGTCCGCCGTCCGGTGAGCAGTGGTTCACCGGTGCCGAGGTTGCGCGCGAACCGAGGATGCGAGCCGCCCGCGACGAGCACCCTGATGCGGGATCCGGCGCGAAACCTGTGCGCGACGGCGTCCAGTTCGATGGCGACGGTTCCCGACTCCGCTACGGCACTGCAATAGCCGTCGCTGACGTTGCGGGAGCGTCCCTTGGCGTCGACCTCTGCGACCCGGACGAAGAGGTCGTTGTGCGGGTTGTCGCACGAGTGCGCCAGTTCGAGGATCGGACTGCCGACGACGTAGAGGTCCTGCGACAGCGTGTCGCCGGTGAAAGTCAGCACGTCGGTGCGCTCGGCGAGCCTGTCGTCGCGGCGGTAACCGCCCTCGGGGGACAGCAGCCGCCCACCGACGGTCGGCGTCGGGTTCGTCGGGTCGTAGGTGAACGCCGACGCGGGCGCGGTGTCGGGCGGCACTGCGTCGCCGAGGCGCCCGCCGGGCTGCAGATACCGCACCTGTTCGGGCATCGGCGGCGGCCAGTCGTCGAGTTCGTGCCAGCCGTCGTGGTTGACGTGGATGCGCACCCGACGGCGTCCGGAGCCGGTGCCGTCGGCGGCCAGGTGCGCGTCCAGCCATGCCAGCGACTCGCGAAGCACGGTCGGGGCGCCGGTGGTGAGCATCTGGGCATGGGTCCAGGAGCCGACGGTCATCGCGACCGGCACACCGCGGCCCCGTAGTTGCGCGTACTGCTCGAGCGTCTGCTCGATGAACAGGTCCTGCCACCCGGTCAGCAGCAGCACGGGCACATCGGCTCGCTCCAGGGCGGCGGTCAGCCGGGTCGGCGTCCAGAACTCGTCGTCGTACTCGGGGTGTTCGAGCCACGACTCGTACCATTGCGCGCCCTCGCCGATCAGCGCCCGGCCCGCCTCACCTGCGGGCAGACCCGCGGTCGCCCGCGCCATCCGCCGTCTGGCCAGCAGCATCCGCACAACGGCTCGGATCCGGCCGGGATCCTCCTGGTGGGCGACGTCGTTGCTCCACCCGAGGAAGTCGCTGAGGCCGAACGAACCTGTGCCCCAACGAGGTCCGCTCAGATCGTGGGGTCCGACGGTGACGATCGCGGCGGCCATCTCCTGCGGCGGGTCGGTCAGCAGGGCCCATTGGGTGAATCCGAGGTAGGACGCGCCGATGGTGGCGAACGTGCCGGTGAACCACGGCTGGTCGCGCAGCCAGGCCGCGGTGTCGGCGCCGTCCGCGATCTCGTTGGTGAACGGGCTGAACTCACCGCCTGACCCATAGGTGCCGCGGACACTCTGAACGACGACGTGGTATCCGCGCATTGCGTAGATGCTGCCGAACAGCACCGAGACCGGGTATCCGCGGCCGTACGGGGTGCGCACCAAGAGCGTGCCCGCCGGCTTCGATGCCGCAGGGCGGTAGTGGTCGGCGATCAGTTCCGCGCCGTCGCGCATCGGCACGCGCACACCGCGGGTCACGTCGTAATCGCAGGTCGGCGGCGGCAGTCCAAGCAGTCGGCCGAGCGCGCGTCCGACGAGGTTCTTGACTTTGGTCACCGAATCAAGGCTACCCAGGGGCCCACTGCGGGCTCGAGCCCGCGAACCCGACGGCGGCGATCACTCGGCGGAGGCTTTGTCGTACTTGTAGTACGGCGCAAGCTCGTGGGCGCGCTGCAGGTTGGTCTGCAGGCAGTCGACATCGTCGGGCGTGTAGGTGGGCGCGTAGAACAGCGACTGCTGGATCAGCCCGTAGTCGGTCTTGAAGGCGATCGCGCATGTGATCCACCACCGGTTGTTCCAGTCGGTCGGCTTCATCACCCAGTACTGCGCCGCGCGGTGGCCGTCGATGTCGAGTTCGATGGCGTCGGCGGGAAGGCTCTCCTCGTAGGTGCGCCAGACGAACGCCTCGATCGCCATCTGATAGTTCCCGGCGTCGTAATGGCAGCGCAGGCCGTCCTCGGGCTCCGGCGGGGTGAAGGCGAGACCGATGCGCGCGATCACGTCGAACGGGATGTCGCGGCACGGGTCGAACGGGTCGGGATCGGTGAGGTCGATCACCGGCCACTTGATGGTCGTGGTCGCGATCGGCAGCGGTGCGGAGGTCGAGCGCAGCTGCACCGGGTCGGGCGTCGGCACCGTCAGCGGTCCGCCCTGGAGAACCAGGATCACCGCCGTCACCAGCGCGCCGAACGCCGCGAACAATCGGATCCTGGTGGTCATCAAATCCCCTCGTTGTCGCAGACCCCTGCGGGGACTATACAAGTCACCCCCGAGGCACCGGACCGGTTGACGAGAACACGTTCTAGTTCGCGGGCGGGGCGGACCGTCGCGCGCAAGTACGCTGGTCGGTTGTGGCGACACTCTGGGCGATAAGCGACCTGCACACGGGTCACACCGGCAACAAGCCGGTCACCGAATCGCTGCACCCGTCCTCGCCGGACGACTGGTTGATCGTCGCCGGCGACGTCGCCGAGCGCACCGACGACATCCGGTGGGCGCTCGACCTGCTGCGCAAGCGGTTCGCGAAGGTCATCTGGGTGCCGGGCAACCACGAGCTGTGGACCACGTCGAAGGACCCCGCGCAGGTGTTCGGCCGGGCCCGCTACGACTACCTGGTCCACATGTGCGACGAACTCGGGGTGGTGAGCCCCGAGCATCCCTTCCCGGTCTGGACCGACGCGGGTGGTCCGGCCACGATCGTGCCGATGTTTCTGCTCTACGACTACACGTTCCTGCCCGAGGGCGCGGCGACCAAGGCCGAGGGACTGGCCATCGCCCGGGAGAACAACGTGGTGGCCACCGACGAGTTCGTGCTGTCCAACGAGCCGTATGCGACCAAGGATGCGTGGTGCCGTGAACGTGTGGAGACCACCCGTAAGCGGCTGGAGGACCTCGACTGGGTGACGCCGACGGTTCTGGTCAACCACTTCCCGCTGGTGCGCGAACCGTGTGAGGCGCTGTTCTACCCGGAGTTCTCGCTGTGGTGTGGCACGACCGCGACCGCGGACTGGCACACCAGATACAACGCGATCTGCTCGGTGTACGGCCATCTGCACATCCCGAGAACGACCTGGTATGACGGGGTTCGGTTCGAGGAGGTGTCGGTCGGTTATCCGCGGGAATGGCGGCGCCGCAAGCCGTACCGCTGGTTGCGTCAGGTGCTGCCAGATCCGCAGTACGCGCCGGGCTACCTCAACGAGTTCGGTGGGCACTTCGAGATCACCCAGGAGATGCGGACGAACGCGCAGAGGATCCAGGAGCGCATCGCCAACAGGCAGGCGACCAGGTCGAGATGATCGTCGCGACGCTGCTCTCCGACGTGCTGCCCGCCACCGTGGCCGCGGCCGAAATGTACGACGACCCACCGGATCTGGCGCCGCTGCCCGAAGAGGAGCCGCTGATCGCCAAGTCGGTCGCCAAACGCCGCAACGAGTTCATCACCGTGCGCTACTGCGCGCGTCAGGCGCTGCACGAATTGGGGGTTCCGCCGGTGCCGATCCTGAAGGGGGAGAAGGGTGAACCCTGCTGGCCCGACGGCGTCGTCGGCAGCCTGACCCACACCGAGGGCTTCCGCGGCGCGGCCGTCGCCCGTCATGACGCGGTGCGGTCGATCGGCATCGACGCCGAACCGCACGACGTACTGCCCAACGGAGTGCTCGACGCGATCAGCCTGCCCGCCGAACGGGCTGAGATCGGCGCGCTGCCTGTCGGACTGCACTGGGATCGAATCCTGTTCTGCGCCAAGGAGGCGACCTACAAGGCCTGGTATCCGGTCACCCAGCGCTGGCTGGGCTTCGAAGACGCCCACATCGTGTTCGACGTCGACGCCGGGCGAACCGCGGGAACCTTCGAGTCCCGCATCCTGATCGACCCCGCCGCTCGATCCGGACCGCCGTTGTCCGCGCTGCGGGGCCGCTGGTCGGTGCGCGACGGGCTGGCACTCACGGCGATCGTGTTGTGACCGCAGCCGGGTTGGTCGTGGTGGACAAGCCCGCGGGCATCACGAGCCATGATGTGGTCGGCAGGTGTCGGCGCATCTTCGCCACCCGCAAGGTCGGTCATGCGGGCACGCTGGACCCGATGGCCACCGGTGTCCTCGTGCTCGGCGTCGAGCGGGCGACGAAGATCCTCGGCCTGCTGACCGCGACGGACAAGTCCTACGCCGCGACGATCCGACTCGGTCAGACGACAACCACCGAAGACGCCGATGGGGAAGTGCTGCAGTCGGTTCCGGCGGCCGCAGTGACCGATGACGCGGTCGGGGCCACGGTGGCGGCGCTGCGCGGTGAGATCTCGCAGATCCCGTCCGCGGTCAGCGCCATCAAGGTGGCGGGCAAGCGGGCTTACCAACTCGTCCGAGAAGGGCAGCCCGTCGAGCTGGCGCCGCGGCAGGTGCGCATCGACCGGTTCGAGGTGCGCGATATCCGGCGCTCCGCCGACTTCCTCGACGTCGACGTCGAGGTGGACTGCTCCAGCGGCACGTACATCCGGGCGCTGGCCCGCGACGTCGGTGAAATGCTGGGCGTGGGCGGGCATCTCACCGCGTTGCGGCGCGTCCGGGTCGGCCGGTTCGGGCTCGACGAGGCGCACACGCTGGACTCACTTGCCGATCAGCCGAGGTTGTCGTACAGCCTGGACGAGGCGTGCCTGCTGGCATTCCCGTGCCGCGACCTCACCGCCGAGGAGGCCGAATCCGCCCGTCACGGCCGGCCGTTGAACCCGGCGGGCATCGACGGCGTGTATGCGGCGAAGGCGCCGGACGGACAGGTGATCTCGCTGCTGCGCGACGGGGACACCGGGGCGAAATCGGTGGTGGTGCTGCGGCCCGCGACGCTGTAGGAACTCAGTCCTGCGACGCGTTGGCGGAGGCGGGCTCGTCGTGCTGCGCGGCCTTGTCCACGTCGGGTCTGTCTTTACGGATCGCTTTCTTGACGTCGGCGACGACCGCCTTGATGCTGCCGGTGATGTTCTTCACCGCGTCCCGCACGGGCGTCGGTCGGGCACGCGCCCCGAGCGGGGACGTCGAGTCGCTGGTGCGGCCCTGTGCCACGAGGGCGGTGCCACCGCTCTGGGCTGACTGCTCTGCGCCGACTGATTCGTTGGTCAGTAGTTCGGCCGATGTCGAAGAGGTTTTCACCGGCGGCCTCGGTTTGACGAGTGCGCGGGCGTTGTCGATGCCTTCGGAGATCGCGTCGGCGAAGTCGCCCGCCGCAGTCACCGGGTTGATGCGGGGAACCAGCCGCGCCGGGGTCGGCTGCCATATCGGGATGCTGCGGTCGTAACCGAGTTCGACGACCTCGCGGACGAACGGCTCGAACACGTCGATCACCGGTTCGGGCACTCCGACGGCGCGCAGCGGCGCGAACAACGGCAGGTTCTCGCTTTCGAAGAAGTAGTAGGTGGTGTCGCCGTGGGTGGTCTTGATGGGCGCGGGCCCCGACGCGTCGGAAGCCAGACTGTTGTCGAGCAGGTAGGTGTGCACGTAGGCGATGCCCATGATCGCGTTGAGGTCGGCGACGACATTGAGCGGATACAGCGGAAAGTCGGTGAAGCCGTCGTACTGCTGGACGACTTCGACCGTGTCGAACTGGGTGTCGGTGGCCGCTGGGCCGTTGAACGGAAAATCGAGGATGGGAATGTAGAGGCCCGCGAACCGTGACATCAACCCGCCGTTGGGCAGATTGGGATCGCCGAGCAGCACGAAGTCGATGTCGGGGGCCTCGGTCCCCTCCGGATACTGCTCGGCGAGTCTCTTCTTCACGACGTTGGCGACGCCGGCGCCCTGTGAATACCCGAAGATCACCACATGTTGATTGGGGTTGTCCGCGATCGCGTGCTCGAGATCGTCGGCACCTTTCATCAGTGACTGGTTTGCGGTGCGGTCGAAGAGCCCGGACAGTTTCCAGAGGGGCTCGTCGGGCCACGCGGGGCCGCCGAGCCCACCGAGTTCGGGCGGAGCGACGGCGAGCAAGAGAAGGCGACCAGCCCCTGTCAACGGCCAGAGTTCCTCAGGCGTCGTTACTTTGACCGGCGTGATGGCGCCTGGGTGCGTGGGCCCGATCAGCTGTCTCATGACAGCGTTGACGACCCAGTCATCGGGCGTCGGGCAGGTGGTCCCACACACGATGAGTGCCGTCGTGTCGGGCGGCGGGTCCGACGCCGCCGCGGTCGGTGCAGGTGCAGCCGCGAACCCGATCCCGAGTGCGACCGCCAAGGCGCCGATTCGTCCGATGTGCGTGGTTCCGATCATGAGCACGAGCTTGGGTGCAGGCCAGACCTCGAGACGCAGTAGCGCGCCACTGCGATTTCGTGAATTCAAGCGCAGGCCTACCGCGTCGAACCGGGGACGCCCAAAATCCGTGTGAATGGCATGACCGATAGGAACCCCAGATGAATTCGCCGTACAAGCTTCTTCAACTCGCACTTGCCGTCTTCGGTGTCGTCGCCCTGCTGCTCTATCCACTGGCGGCCGTCTGGCCGTCGGGCTGGGCCTGGCACGCCGGGCCGCCGCACGACTCGCAGTACTTCATGATGATCGTCGGGCTCTACCTGACCATCGGGGTCTTCCTGATCAACGCAGCCCGCAAACCGGAGGAGAACATCAGCTTCATCTGGTTCGTCGTGTGGTCATCGGTCGTGCACGCGGTGATCATGGCCGTGCAGTCGTTCGGCGGGCACCACATGGAGCACATGGGTCATCTGTGGGGCGATGTGCCCGCGCTTCTCATCATGGCCGTCGTGCTCGCGGTGCTCGTCCGCGCCGCCGACCTCGAGCCGGTCGGCGAGAACCGGAGCAGGCAGCCGAGCTAGCCGACCACCCAGATCGCCTCGGCCGCAGGACTGCCCAGATCCACCGTCGTGCCCGGGTCGTCCTCGTTGGCCTCGGCGCCCCTGATCGCCACCGAGATCATCCCTGCGAAGTCGCGCCGGGCGAGCACCATCAATTGGGAATCCAGGGTGATGCCCACGCTGTCGAAGTACCGGAGCATCTCGGGGTCGGCGTCGGAGATGCGCGCCACCGTGCCGGACTCACCGTCCGAGCACACCGACAGTTGGCGGGCGTCCGGCGTCGGGACGTGGCCGTCGGCGGCGGGGATCGGGTCGCCGTGCGGATCGCGTTTCGGGTAGCCCAGCTTGGCGTCGATGCGGTCGAGCATGCGGTCGGAGACCGCGTGCTCGAGCACCTCGGCCTCGTCGTGCACCTCGTCCCAGCTGTAGCCGAGCACCCTGACCAGGAACGTCTCCATCAGCCGGTGCCTACGGACCATCTCCAGTGCGGCCGTGCGGCCCGCCTGCGTCAGCGTCACAGCCCCGTATTTCTCGTGGTCGACGAGGCCCTGGTCGGCCAGCTTGCGAATGGATTCCGATGCTGTGCTGGCCGACACCCCGATGCGTTCGGCGAGCATCTTGGTGCTCACCTTCTCGTGCGACCACTCCTGCGCGGTCCAGATCACCTTCAGGTAATCCTGGGCGACCGCGGTCAGGTCGCGCGGGTTACCGGTCGGGCTCACGGTTACAAAGTTTAGGCAATGGTCACTTGATCTGGGGATGTGACGCAGCCGGGCACGTCGTCGCGCCGTACGCTTGCACCGTGCAGCGCTGGCGGGGGCAGGACGAGATCCCCACGGACTGGGGGCGATGCGTCATCACCATCGGTGTGTTCGACGGAGTACATCGCGGACATGCCGAGTTGATCAACCATGCCGTCAAGGCGGCCCGGTCCCGCGGTGTGCCGTCGGTGTTGATGACGTTCGACCCGCACCCGATGGAGGTCGTTTTCCCCGGCAGTCACCCCGCCCAGCTGACCACCCTGACCCGGCGCGCCGAACTGGTCGAGGAACTCGGCATCGACGTGTTCCTGGTCATGCCGTTCACCGCCGATTTCATGAAGCTCACGCCCGAGCGCTACATCCACGAACTGCTGGTGGAGAAGCTGCACGTGCTCGAGGTGGTGGTGGGCGAGAACTTCACCTTCGGCAAGAAGGCGGCGGGCAACGTCGCCCTGCTCCGCAGGGCCGGCGAGCGGTTCGGATTCGCCGTCGAGAGCATGACCTTGGTGTCCGAGGTCGCCGACACCGACCGCGATCAGGCAGTCACGTTCTCGTCCACCTACATCCGGTCGTGTGTGGACGCGGGGGACGTGGTCGCCGCCGCCGAAGCGCTGGGTCGGCCGCACCGCGTCGAAGGTGTGGTGGTGCGCGGCGACGGCCGCGGCAGGGGCCTGGGCTTTCCCACCGCCAACGTGGCGCCGCCGATGTACTCGGCCATTCCGGCCGACGGCGTCTACGCAGCCTGGTTCACCGTGCTGGGCCACGGACCGGTGATGGGCACCGTGGTGCCCGGCAAGCGGTATCAGGCGGCGGTCTCGGTCGGCACCAACCCCACATTCTCCGGACGGACGCGCACCGTCGAGGCATACGTCCTCGACACCGAGGCCGATCTGTACGGTCAGCACGTCGCCGTGGACTTCGTCGCCCGCATCCGCGGTCAGGAGCGATTCAACTCGGTAGCCGACCTGATCACGGCGATGCGCGGGGACACCGAGAAGGCCCGAACCATACTGGCCGCTCAGTAGCAGCGATTTCGCTGCTCAACCGAGGTCCTGCTAGACTTCACGCCGACCAAGCGCGTGCTGCAGTTCGCGGCGGCTGCGCCTCACGGGGCATCTACGCCTCACCTTCGCGGACCTATTGATGGAGAGATTGTTTCGTGGCGCTCACTGCCGAACAGAAAAAAGACATCCTGGGCTCCTACGGCCTGCATGAGACCGACACCGGCTCGCCGGAGGCGCAGGTCGCGTTGCTCACCAAGCGCATCGCCGACCTGACCGAGCACCTCAAGGTGCACAAGCACGACCACCACTCGCGGCGCGGACTGCTCCTGCTGGTGGGCCGTCGCCGCCGCCTGCTCAAGTACGTCGCCCAGGTCGACGTGGCGCGCTACCGTTCCCTGATCGAGCGCCTTGGCCTGCGTCGCTGACGCATCCGGGCGTGTCGGCCGCGGCATGACTGCGGTGTAGCATGAATCCGTTCGTCAGCCGTCGAAGCCGCCCGTGCGGCGGCATCGCACCCCGGCGCGGCGAACAATCGGTGCGGTTCTCGCAGTCCCGCGTGCACCGCTCCGGCGTGTCCCTGGCAGACCCCCGCCTGATCGGGCGGTCTTCGGTAGTGGCAGCCGGGAGCCAAAATTCCCGGCCGCTTCGATCGACGGCCGTAGCCGTATCAAGGCCCGAGGTCTGACAGGCTGCTCAGCGTATGAGCTTGACGACGCAAAACAGCTGAATAAGACCCAGAGAGGCCTTACGGACACCTATGTCTGTTGCAGAAATTGAGGACGGCGTCTTCGAATCGACGGCCGTCATCGACAACGGGAGCTTCGGCACCCGCACCATCCGCTTCGAAACGGGCAGGCTCGCCCAGCAGGCCGCGGGTTCGGTCGTCGCCTACCTCGACGACGAGACCATGCTGCTGTCGGCCACCACGGCCAGCAAGACCCCCAAGGACCACTTCGACTTCTTCCCGTTGACGATCGACGTGGAGGAGCGCATGTACGCCGCCGGGCGTATCCCGGGCTCCTTCTTCCGGCGTGAGGGCCGTCCGTCCACCGACGCGATCCTGACCTGCCGCCTGATCGACCGCCCGCTGCGCCCGACGTTCGTCTCGGGCCTGCGCAACGAAATCCAGGTCGTCGTCACGGTGCTGAGCCTGGACCCCAAGGACCTGTACGACGTGCTGGCGATCAATGCCGCGTCGGCGTCCACCCAGATCTCGGGTCTGCCGTTCGCGGGGCCCGTGGGCGGCGTGCGGGTCGCACTGATCAACGATCCGACTGTCGGCACCGCCGACGGTGGCCAGTGGGTCGCGTTCCCGACCGTCGAGCAGTTGGAGAAGGCGGTGTTCGACATGGTCGTCGCGGGCCGCAAGGCCGGTGACGATGTCGCCATCATGATGGTCGAGGCCGAGGCCACCGAAAACGTCATCGACCTCGTCGCAGGCGGTGCGACCGCTCCGACCGAGACCGTCGTCGCCGAGGGACTCGAGGCCGCCAAACCGTTCATCGCCACGCTGTGCACCGCCCAGGAGGAGCTGTACGAACGCGCGGGCAAGGAGACCGGCGAGTACCCGGTGTTCCCGGACTATCAGGACGACGTATTCTACGCGGTGTCCTCGGTGGCCACCGACGAACTCTCCAAGGCGCTGACCATCGCGGGCAAGGAAGAGCGCAACGACCGCACCGACGAGATCAAGGTCGAGGTGCTCGAGCGGCTCTCCGAGCAGTTCGCGGGCCGGGAGAAGGAAATCGGCGCTGCCTTCCGGTCGCTGACCAAAAAGCTTGTCCGGCAACGCATCCTGACCGACCACTTCCGTATCGACGGTCGCGGCATCACCGATATCCGGGCCCTGTCGGCCGAGGTGGCCGTGGTGCCGCGGGCGCACGGCAGCGCGCTGTTCGAGCGTGGTGAGACCCAGATCCTCGGCATCACCACCCTCGACATGGTGAAGATGGCGCAGCAGATCGACTCGCTGGGACCCGAGACCAGCAAGCGTTACATGCACCACTACAACTTCCCGCCGTATTCGACGGGTGAGACCGGTCGGGTCGGCTCGCCGAAGCGCCGCGAGATCGGCCACGGCGCGCTCGCCGAGCGGGCGCTGGTGCCCGTGCTGCCCAGCGTCGAGGAGTTCCCGTACGCGATCCGACAGGTGTCGGAAGCGCTCGGCTCCAACGGCTCCACCTCGATGGGCTCGGTGTGTGCCTCGACGCTGGCGCTGCTCAACGCCGGTGTCCCGTTGAAGGCGCCGGTCGCGGGAATCGCGATGGGCCTGGTGTCCGACGATGTGGAAGTCGAGGGCGGTGGCACCGAGCGGCGATTCGTCGCGCTGACCGATATCCTCGGCGCCGAGGACGCCTTCGGTGACATGGACTTCAAGGTCGCAGGCACCAAGGACTTCGTCACCGCGTTGCAGCTCGACACCAAGCTCGACGGCATCCCGTCGACAGTGCTCGCGGGTGCGCTGTCGCAGGCCAAGGACGCGCGGCTGACCATCCTCGAGGTGATGGCCGAGGCCATCGACAGCCCCGACGAGATGAGTCCCTTCGCGCCGCGCGTCACCGCCATCAAGGTTCCGGTCGACAAGATCGGCGAGGTCATCGGGCCCAAGGGCAAGATCATCAACGGCATCACCGAGGAGACCGGCGCCCAGATCTCGATCGAGGACGACGGCACCGTGTTCGTCGGCGCCACCGACGGCCCGTCGGCCCAGGCGGCGATCGACATGATCAACGCGATCGCCAACCCGCAGCTGCCCAAGGTCGGCGAGCGGTTCCTCGGAACCGTGGTCAAGACCACCGACTTCGGTGCGTTCGTGTCGCTGCTGCCCGGCCGTGACGGCTTGGTGCACATCTCCAAGCTGGGCCGGGGTAAGCGGATCAACAAGGACGAGGATGTCG
>JAEZKH010000057.1 GCA_023415515.1 Actinomycetes bacterium | reverse complement strand
GGTGACGCGTGTTCCCGAAGGACTGCACGTGACCGGCGCCGCCGACGCCCCCGACGGCGCACCGGTGCAGATCGCGTTCACCATCGACGGGGCGCCCGCCGGCACGACCACCTTCGACGGTGTGATCCCGGCCATGCGCGGCAGTCACATCTGTGCCACCGCGATCTCGGTCGGCCCCGGCAACAACGTGCCGATCGGCTGCGTCGACCAGGACATCCTGGTCAGCCCGTATGGCGAGGTCGCGCCGTTGCAGCGCGGCGGAACCCAGGTCGTCGTGACGGGGTGGGCCATCGATCCCGACTCCGCCGCCGCGATCCAGGTCGACATTGTCCACGATGGACAAAACGTCCGTACGGTCATCGCTGACGCCGCCTCCACCGACCACCCCGGCTATGGCGCGTCGCACGGCTTCACCGCCGTCATAGAGCAGGCGTCGGCGGTGGGTGACCACGAGGTCTGTGCCGTGGCCCACCCGGTTGACGGCGCTTCCGGGCCTGAGTCGCCGGTCTCGCTGGGCTGTCAGTCCTATGTGGTCAACCACGATCCCTATGGCTCGCTCACCGACGTGAGGCGCGACGGCCGCATGGTGGTCGTGACGGGCACCGCCACCGACCCCGACGACCCGACCGGCCAGGTGCCGGTGGGCATCTATGTCGATGGAGCGGTGGTGGCCTATGCTGGCGCGACACCCACGTTCGAGACGAGGATTCTGTCGTCGCTGCAGCCCGGCGAGCACAACGTCTGCCTCATCGCCCTCAACCTCGGGGCGCAGGGCGCTCCGGCCGAGCTCGGCTGCGGCGGCTACACCGTGCCGCAGCCCGTCGCGGCGCCCACGGTCACCCTTCGGGCGGTGAGCTCCAGCCGCGTCGTGGTGGAGTGGGTTCCGGCCGACGCCAACGCCACCGGGTTCCGCATCGAGCGCACCTATGACGGCTCCTGGAGCGTCGTCGACACGCTGCCCGCCGACGCGCGGAGCTATGAGGAGACCGCGCTCACGCCCCGCCAAGCCGTCTGTGTGAAGGTGATCGCCCTTAACGACTTCTCCGAGGCGATCCGCTCGGTCTGCGGCCAGTCGCTCCAGGCGCCGTTGCCGCGCATCGACAAGAGCCGGACCTCGGTCTATAACGTCACGAACATGACGGCGCTGGTGGTGTGGCCGAGAGTGGCGCAAGCAACCGAATACATCGTCGGCCTGTTCGAGGGCGACGAGGTGACCGACACGCCGATCCGGCGCGAGGTGGTCCCGGGCGACGGCGACCACTTCCGGTTCACCGGACTCGCGCAGGGAACGTCGTACGCGGCACGGATCACGCCCCACAATCCCGACTACGAGCTGGATCTGGGGCCGGCGAACGCCTTCATACGCACCTTCATGACGCAGCTTCTGGGGCTGAGCATCGACCCGCCCAGCAAGCAGATCTGTGAGCCTGGCTATCCGCGTCTGTCGGTCCATCTCACCTTCGGCAGCGCGATCGAGGTCTTCGAGGGCGACCAGTTGCTGACGAGCGTCCAGCTCTCGAACCAGATGGAGATCACTACGCTGATCACGATCTACCCGCACGACGTGGCCGCCGACCATGTCTACACGGTGGTCGTGCGGGGACCCAACGGCGCGACCGCGACCGGCCAGGTGAGCCTGAGCGTGACACCGGCACCGGGAATCCTGGTGCGCAGAATCAGCCTCGACTCCAACGATCACGACAACCCCGTCGGGGTGTTCCTGGTGCGCGACGGCGTGGCCACCCGGATCGGCAGCTTCGGCACGCACTATGGCGGCACGGTCTGGGTGCCCCAGTGCGCTACCGGCACTATTCGCGTCGCCGATCTCTACACGGGCGAGGTGTTCTATGACGACCCGGCGCTCGTGACGGGCCACCGCGACGGCATCGACCTCGATATCCCCTACTGACGGTGATGATGTCGAGGGCCCTCCCGGCCCTACCGAGCGGCTTCGGATCCTCAACGGGATCCAGCACCGTGGGCTGGGAGGGCCCTTGCGCAACCGTCGGACCGGCGTTGTGACCTTAAGGAGTGACGCGACCTTGGTCGATCTGCCCGCCGGTCACAGCGTCGGCCAGATCACGCGGTCCTCCACGACGCGCGCCACTACAACCCGGAGCCCGCAGCAGTCGTGCGTCTCGAGCTGCGCCTGGTCACAACAGCACAAGCGCCGGGACCGGTGAAGCTCGGCATCGCACCGCTCGGCAGGTTCGGCGACGGTTCCCAACGAGATGTGTCGATGACGCTGGCGGCAC
Source organism: Actinomycetes bacterium (assembly GCA_023415515.1). Lineage (GTDB taxonomy): Bacteria > Actinomycetota > Actinomycetes > Mycobacteriales > Mycobacteriaceae > Mycobacterium. The sequence continues at coordinate 2,752 of JAEZKH010000057.1, read as the reverse complement.
AGCGAGTTCACGCTGTACGCGGCGGTCGCGCTCGCGTCCAGCCGGGACGCCGATGACGACCTGTGGCAGTTGGCCCGGCAGTTGCACGGTTGGGGGCGTCTCCCACGTTCTGGAGCGGCTCGCCGACAGTCCCTTGCGGACGTCCGGGAGTGGATCCTGCGTTCCGGGTTCCGTAACTCGATCATGAACGAATACCTGGCCTGGGACGCCGCCGCGGCCGGCGGGCTGCTCGGCCATCTGCTCGGTGAGCGAGTGCGGCGGCCGAGTGGCCCGCTGCGGCCTGGCGGGCATGGTCCTATGGCACGATGACGGTCGCATGTCCGCGAGTCTCAGCGCCGGGTGGCAAGCTCCATGTCGGCGGCGGGGTTCGCGCCGGCCCAGGATTCGGCCGCTGCAGGATCGACGTCGCGCACCACGACGTAATGGCCCCGGACGACCGGGTGCTGCGGCGGCACGCGGGTCCAGATGTAAAGCTCCGAGGCAAAGAAGGCAAAGAACAGGACGGCAAACAGGTTGAGCTGCCCCCGCTTTCACGGAGTGCTCGTTACCTGGATCCTGTTGGTTCCAGGGTGGTGCCGGTCGGGTCCGGTTGTTCGATGTTAGCGGCGTGCCAGGCGGCTTCGTACTGGTCGGGGCTGCGGTCGCCGAGGCGGGCTTGGATGCGTCTGGTGTTGTACCAGCCGTCGATGTAGGCGAAGAGCGCGTTCTCGGCCTCGTCGCGGGTGCGCCACGAGTTCCGGTAGACCAGCTCGATCTTCAAGGTTGACCAGAAGTTCTCCATGAGCGCGTTGTCGTACGAGTCACCGGTCGAGCCCATCGAGGCGAGGATCCCGTTGTCCGCCAACCGAGCCGCGAACCGAAAAGAGGTGTAATTCGATCCCTTATCGCTGTGGTGGATGAGCTGGCCCGCCCGCACGTCCCGGGGCCAGATCGCATACTCCAGGGGGCCGAGGATCAGGTCGGTGTCGCAGCGGTCCGAGCACCGCCAGCCGACGATCCGGTTGGAGTAGGCGTCGCGCACCGCGGCGAGCCAGAACGTGCCCTCGCCGCACGGGATGCGGGTCGCGTCGGCGACCCACAGCCGGTTCGGTGCCTCGGCGGTGAAGTTGCGCTGCACCCGGTCCGGCGCCGGCGTGGCGGCCGGGTCGGACACGGTGCAACTGCGCCGCCACCCCCGCCGCACGAACGCACCCTGCCAGCCCTGCTCACGCATCAACCGCTCGACCCGCTTGCGGCCGACCTGGATGCCGTCACAGCGCAGCTGCCGCCACACCCGGTCCGACCCGTACGTGCGCCCGGAGGTCTCCCAGATCTCGTGGATGTTGCTCAACAGACCACGGTCGAACATGTCTCGGTCGCAGGGCTGCTCGACCTGCTTGCACCAGCCGTAGTAGGTGGACTCCTCGATACCCAGGACCCGAAGTAGGAGCGCGACCGCGAACTGGTCCCTGTGTTCGTTGATGAACGTCATGACCGCCGCCGGGTCCGGTCGTGCTCCGCCGCGAAATAGGCGCTCGCCGCCTTGAGGATCTCGTTGACCCGGCGCAGCTCCGCGTTCTCCTCACGCAGCCGCCGGTTCTCCTCGGCCATGTCAGTGCTCGGCCTGTCATCGCGCTCGCCGCGGTCGGCCTGATCCTGCCGGACCCAGTTACGCAGCGCTTCGGGATGCACGCCCAACTGCTCAGCAAGCTTGCGGATCACCGGCTTCGGATTCGACTCCCGATACAGCCGCACCGCACGGGCACGCAGCTCGTCCGGGTACTTCTTCGGTGCCACCACAAATGACTCCTCCCCATGGCCATCAGACCATGATCAAGAGCCTCCGTGAAAGCGGGGGCAGCTCACCGCGTGCCCGGGCGGGTGTGGTGGATGTTGCCGGGGCCGAAGATCTCGCTGATGTAGGAGGCGTCAGGCAACTGCTCGATCACAGGCAGGACGATGTCCTTACGCACACGCCAGAGCAGATCGGCGCCGGTCGCGGCGGCGCTGCGCCACAGGTCCACACCGAAGAACCCGCGGTCGGCGAGCACGAGCATGCCCGCCCGAAGTGAGCCGAACACCCTGCGGGCCAGCTCGTGTTCGCCCGTGCGCAGCGGCCCGAGTGCAGCGTCGAACACGACGTGAGTGCCGCATTCGACCAGGCCGACCATGCGGATCTGGGGATACCCCACGTCCTTCTCCCCACGCCCAGAGCGTGGTGGCCGCCCGAAGGCCGCCACGTTGGCGGTGGTGTCGGGCAGGTCGAACGTGGTCCCGTCGATCGCCGCCAGCCGCCACGTGCGGTAGAACGCGCCACGGGTCCCGGGATCAGCCACCGGTGCGCAGACCGTCGAGAACAGTCGCTTGACCGGCTCCACACCCAGCCTGGAGCGGGCCTTCCAGATCGCCGCAGTCGACGGCACCGTCCAGCCCGTCCGCCAGCGCCGCTCCCGCAGCCCTTCCGTGAGAAGCCGCGCGACCTCCTCGTAGCTCTGCCCGGAGAACAGGCACATCGCCAAAACGAAGTACACCACCAACCGAGCAGGAAGCAGCCGGCTTCGCTGCTCCACCCGCCCCGTCGCCGACAACACAGAGTCCACAAGCGACGGTGGGAACGTTGACGTCAACACACCGATCGCAACCCGATCCGACAAACGCTCGGTCGACCTCACCTGACCCGCACGCGGCACACCACGTACAACGACCGATTTGCCCCTAAGTTACCGGTATTGGGGCTAAAGACCGCATCGTCACTACCCCCGACGCCAGCCGG
>JAEZKH010000033.1 GCA_023415515.1 Actinomycetes bacterium | reverse complement strand
TGCCTCCACAGAGGAGGCTGCCGAACATACGTGGCGGCCGGCGAGGCCTGCGTTGTTGTTGGGGCGTGGGGTGGCGGCCAATGCGGTGCTGGCCGAGGCGATTCGCAACGGGGCGACGATCAAGCCGATCCCGATGCCGGGGGTGGAGCCCGAGCGGGGGTATCGGCCCTCGCAGGCGTTGGCGGAGTTTGTCCGGATGCGGGATCTGTTCTGCCGCTTCCCGGGCTGTCCGGTGAGCGCGGATCGCTGCGATATCGATCATGTGCGGCCGTGGCCGTTCGGGCCCACGCATGCCTCGAACCTGAACTGCAAGTGCCGCCCCCACCATTTGATGAAGACGTTTTGGACCGGTAGCGGCGGCTGGGCCGACCAACAGCTACCCGATGGCACGGTGATCTGGACCGGCCCAAGCGGGCGCACCTACAAGACCCTGCCGGGTAGCCGACTGTTCTTTCCGGCCTGGGATGTCACCACCGCCGGCCTACCCCCGCCAGCTGCTCAAACACCCCCAGATGCCGCGGGGCGCGGGTGGATGATGCCGCGCCGAAAACGCCCGCGCGCCGCCGACATCGCCGCCGCCATCCAAGCCGAACGCGACCTCAACAGCGCTTCTACGACGACGGCCGCCACGGCGTGAGCCGCGGCGTCCACGCCGGGACATTTCGCCGATACTCGTCGTACTGTTCGCCGTAAGTCCGTGTGAGCGTCGGCTCTTCGTACCACCGCACGAATGACGCCGTGACGATCCATCCGATGATCGCGTAGACGACAAGCCAGATGCTGTCGAAAAGCAGTGCCTGGCCCAGGATTGCGGTCAGCAGGCCGACGTACATCGGGTTGCGGACGAATCTATTGAAGCCTGTGATGACCAGGTGCTGGGTGGGCGCGATCGGCATTGGTGTGCCGCCGGCCTTCGCGAACTGAATGAACGCGTGAACCGGCGGAACGAGGCCCAGCACGATAAGGACGACACCCAACACCACGCGAAGAGGTGGGCTGGATTCGGGGATCACCCAGTGGGTGACCAGCCACGGGCCCAGCCCGACAAAGGTTCCCGGTGCGACGACGAAGAAAGCCGCTGAACCGACGCCGGCGGTGGAAGTTCGCACCTCCTAAGTATTGGGGTAGTCGTCCGCTAGTTGGGTGAGTCGCACACTATTACCTGAGGGGTCGCGGAAACCCGAGTCGATGCCGTACGGCATCTGCGTGGGCGGCTCGTGAAACTCCACGCCGCGTTCGGTCAGCTCGCGATACGACTTGTCGATGTCGTCGGTAATCAAAAAGATGCTGCCCGCGAAGCCTTTTGCGGTCAGATCGAGCACCTGCTTGCGGGTGGCCTCGTCCATGACCGGCTGGCCGGGCACAGCCATCAGCACGATGCTGACGTCGTCCTGGCCGGGCGGCCCGACTGTGAGCCACCGGAAGTCGCCCATCTCCTCGGGGAATGCAACGTCTTGACGCACCTCCATACCGACCTGCTCGGTCCAGAACTTCAGCGCGACTTCTTGGTCGTGGACCCACAGGTGAGCACTGCCTAGTTTCATCATGCAGCAGAGGCTACGGTTCGTCGCCGACGCTCGTCTTCTCCCCACGTGCTGTCTTCACGCGACTGTCCGGTAACGGCCGAGTGTCTCTGGCCAGGACGCAGCTTGGTACCCGGGCATGGGTGACTGCGGGCGGCATGCTCTCGCGGTATGCCGCGGGCGGCAGACCGTAGACGCGGGTGAAACTCGTCGTGAACGACCCGACGCTCTGCAGGCCGACCATCACGCAGATGTCGGCCACCGAGCGCTCGGTGTAGCGCAGCAGCGCGGCCGCCCGCTCCAGCCGTCGAGATTGGATGTATGCCCGCGGGGACTCCCCGAACGTGCGGGTGAACATCCGACTGAAATGTGCCCGGGACAGCCCCGCGGCGGCCGCCAGATCGTCGACGGTTATCGGCTCGGCATAGCGCGAATCGACGAGATCCTTCGCCCGTTGCAGGTAACGGGCGGGAACAACCTGCGCCATCTGAATATTATGTATGGGCGAACGAGTTGGCTGGGCGGCCGCGGACCACGGCAACGTGGTTCGAGGAAAGTCCGGACTTCACAGAGCAGGGTGATTGCTAACGGCAATCCGAGGTGACTCGCGGGAAAGTGCCACAGAAAACAGACCGCCACCTCCGGTGGTAAGGGTGAAACGGTGCGGTAAGAGCGCACCAGCGCCCCGGGTGACCGGGGCGGCTAGGCAAACCCCACCCGAAGCAAGGCCAAGAGGCCGCACCTGGTGCGGCTGCGCAGGCGCTCGAGGGTTGCTCGCCCGAGCCTGCGGGTAGGCCGCTCGAGGCACCCGGTGACGGTGTGCCCAGATGGATGGTCGCCGCCTCGTCGCCGTGTTGAGTCGCGGTGGCGAGGGACAGAATCCGGCTTACAAGCCAACTCGTTCGCCCCAAGCGGGACTTAGCGGGCTTTGCGCACCGACTTCTTCAGCTTCTTCAGCGCGCTGTCGAGTTGGTTTCGTGCGCTGCGCGCGAGGGCGTCCTCGCGGGCGAACAGCAGGCCGTAGGTGAACGTGTCTTCTCCTGCCGCGTGGGCGGCGTCTGCCTGCTGGCTCAGGTGTGTCCGACTGACCACGCTGTCCTGGTGGTCGCCGAGCAGGCTCTGGATGCTCTTGGCGCGATCAGACACCTTACCTGCGCCCGTCGCCGCCGCTGTGTAGCGAAGTCGCTTGGCGCCCTTGCGGATCCGATGCAGCGCCTCGTCTCGGTCGTCGTCCGCGGCATGGGAGGCACGTTTTGCGGCCTTACGCACGCGTTTGTAGGCGGAGTCGATGGTGGACGTCGACGAATCGTCACTGTCGGCCGTGTCGGTCGGATCGGTGGCGACCAGACCGTCCAGTGCGTCGAGCAGCCGGAAATATCGGTCTGACCGCATCGCGATCAACGACCGCCGCAGCCCCGACTGGTAGCGCCGCTTGGCGCCGTCGACGAGGCGCTTCCTGATCGGTCCGCGGACCAGATCGTCGGGCAGCTCATCGAGCGCCTCTTCGTACCGCTGCGCCAGCACCTCGGCATCGCGTGCAACGCCGAGCACCGCGGCGAGTTGCCGCAGTTCGTCGAGGACCCACGCGTCGCCGGTGATCCCGAACGCGCCGCCGGCCGACTGGAGGAGGCTGCGGATCTTGCGCGTCGTGACCCGCATCTGATGCACCGAGTCATCGACATCTGCCCGCACCGCCCGGTCCCACTCGATCAACTGCACGATCTGCTCGGCGACCGCCTTGTGGATCGGATCTGCGCTCGTCTTGTCCGCCTTGGAAGCGTCGGCGTCATCGCCGAGCACCCGTGCCAGCTTCGACCCGTGGCCTGCGGGCGCGGCCCCGGCATCCAGCAGTCGGTTGGCCAGCCTGTCCAACACATCGCGCGAGTCGGACGCCCCATCGGCCAGTTCCAGCTCCCATTCGCGCCATTGCTGCTGGTCTTCGTCGCCCGCAGATGCAGTCACCCGGTCGTCACTGAACTCGGCGACTGGAGATCCTGCGGCGTCATACAGGACGTCTACGGTGCGGTCGGTCGAGATTCGGGCCACCGGGCCCAGCCTGCGGTCGCGGACGATGGCCAGCACCACGTCTTTCAGGGCGTCGGGAACCTCGCCATCGCCGCCGTCGTCCAGCGGGGCATGTATCTCGGTTCTGGTGTCGGGCCCCGCGGGCAATTTGAGGTGCCAGCCGGCGTCGGATCCGCCGGTGCGCCTGCGCAGCGTGACGCGGTGACGCGCCAGGTCGCGATCGGGGGTGTCGTAGTAGACCGCCTCGAGGTGCTGCGACGGCAGCCGCTGCACCCGCGCGACAGCCGAAAGCCCCTCGAATGAGGGCGATACTGTCGACTCGACGACGTCGAACTTCCGCTCGACCTCGGTGTGCCGGGACGTCTTCGGCCTGCTGGCAGCCATCTCCACCTCGCTGTGCGCGCCTTGACTGTTCAGCGTGCCATATCCCGGTGAACCACCCCGCTACAGTCCAGGGGTGACCGAATTTCAGACCCTCACGCTCGAGCAGTCCGGCCCCATCGCCAAGATCACCCTGAATCGGCCGGATGCCGCAAACGGGATGAACGACACGATGACTCGCGAGCTGGCAGAAGCCGCTGCTCTCTGCGACACCCCGGCGACCAAAGTCGTGGTGCTGACCGGGGCCGGCCGGTTCTTCAGTGCAGGAGGCGATCTCAAATCGTTTGCGACGGCGCCCAGTCGCGGCGCGCACATCAAGGTTGTCGCGGACAGCCTGCACCGCGCGATCTCGACGTTCTCCCGGATGAACGCGGTGCTGATCACCGCTGTCAACGGCACTGCTGCCGGTGCCGGTTTCTCGATCGCGGTCACCGGCGATCTCGTTCTCGCGGCCGAGTCGGCATCGTTCACGATGGCCTACACCAAAGTCGGTCTCAGTCCCGACGGCAGCTCGTCGTACTTTCTGCCCCGGCTCATCGGGGTCGCCAAGACCAAGGAGCTGATGCTGACCAACCGGACCCTGTCCGCCGCGGAGGCTTCACAGTGGGGGCTGGTCACCGAGGTCGTGCCCGACGACGAACTCGTCGCACGGACCGATCAACTCGCCAGCCAAATGGCTTCCACGGCAGGCGGATCCAATGGAGCAGTCAAGGCGCTGATGCTGTCCACGTTCGCCAGCGGTCTGGAGGAGCAGATGGAGTTCGAAGCTCGCGTGATCGCCCGGCGCGCCGAATCCGCCGACGGGCGCGAAGGGGTCGACGCCTTCATGGCGAAGCGCAAACCTGAGTTCGCGTAACCGCCCTAGAAGCAGTGCTCCTCGGCGGGGAACGCGCCGCTGGCCACCTCGTCGGCATATTGCGTTGCCGCGCTGCGTAGTTCCGCGCCGACATCGCCGAAGCGCTTGACGAACTTGGCGGTCTTGCCGCTCGTCATTCCCGCCATGTCCTGCCAAACCAGCACCTGCGCGTCGCAATTCGGGCCCGCGCCGATGCCCACGGTCGGGATGGTGAGCTTGCCGGTGATCTGGGTGGCCAACTCCGCGGGCACCATCTCGAGCACGACGGCGACAGCGCCCGCTTCCTGGACGGCGATCGCGTCGTGCACCGTCTGCTCGGCGGCGTCGCCGCGGCCCTGCAC
>JAEZKH010000495.1 GCA_023415515.1 Actinomycetes bacterium | reverse complement strand
ATCACCGACGGCGGCTTCATCGTCTTCCCGCTGACCTACGTCATCGGCGACGTCCTGAGCGAGGTGTACGGGTTCAAGGCCGCGCGCCGGGTCATCGTCCTCGGATTTGCAATGAATATTCTTGCCGCGCTTGCCTTCTGGATCACCGTATACTTGCCGGCCGCCGACTTCTACGCCAACCAGGAACACTTCGAGACCGTGGTGGGCGCCTACACCCAGCTGATCGTGGCTGGGCTCGCCGGTTTCATCGTCGGGCAGACCATCAACGCGTGGGTCGTCGTCGCTATCAAGGAGCGAACGAAGGAGAAGCACCTGTGGGCCAGGCTCGTCGGCTCGACGTTCGCCGGCCAACTCGGCGACACCCTGGTGTTCTGCAGCATCGCGGCCGGCGCGATCGGCATCACCAGCTTCTCGGACTTCGCGGTCTACACCGCGCTGGGCTGGCTGTACAAGACCGCGGTCGAAGTCGTCATGCTGCCGGTCACCTACCGGGTGATCGCGTTCATCAAGCGCCGGGAGCCCACCTACGCGCCGTCGTGGGCGTGAGGAGCAATGGACCCGGGTCTGAGGCTTCGGTAAGGCAGCTCTGGCAACCCTCACAGAGCAGGGCTTTCCTACCCTACTCGGCGGTAGCTTTCAGACTATGACCGTGATGGCGGATGCGATGGTGATCCCTACGATCACCGACTACGGGGATCAGGCGCTGCTGCTCGAGTTCGACAGCACCGCGGAGGTATTGGCATGGAATGAGCTTCTGCACGGCGCCGAGCTGCTCGGCATCGCGGACATCGTTCCCGCCGCCAGAACAGTGCTGGTCAAGCTCGACGGGCCGCGGTATGCCGGCCTCGCGCGCCAGCAGCTCAGCAAGCTCAGGTTGGCCCAGGACGTGCTCTCCGAAGCGGCCGCGCCCCGCGACGGCAAGGCCGACGTGGTGATCGACGTCGTGTATGACGGTGAGGACCTCGACGAAGTCGCGCGGCTGACCGGCATGTCGGCGCGCGAGGTCGTGGCCGCGCACACCGGAAAACCCTGGCGGGTCGGATTCGCCGGTTTCGCACCGGGTTTCGACTATCTGGTGGGCGGTGACGAGCGGCTCGAGGTGCCGAGGCGATCGGAGCCCCGCACGAAGGTGCCCGCAGGCGCGGTCGGGCTGGCGGGCGAGTTCAGCGGTGTCTACCCGCGCCAATCGCCGGGCGGGTGGCAGTTGATCGGCCGCACCGGCAAGGATCAGGCCCCGCTGTGGGACGTCGACCGCGATCCGCCCGCGCTGCTCACACCGGGCAAATGGGTGCAGTTCCGGGAGGTGTCGTCGTGACCACGAGGTTGGAGGTGCTTCGCACCGGGCCGCTGGCGCTCATCGAGGACCTGGGTCGCACGGGGATGGCCCATCTCGGGGTGACGCGGTCGGGCGCGGCCGACCGCGGTGCGCACAAGCTTGCCAACCGGCTGGTGGCCAACCCAGGCGACCGGGCCACCATCGAGGTGACGTTCGGCGGGTTCAGCGCGAGGGTCCGCGGAGGGGACGTGGCGATCGCCGTGACGGGTGCCGACACCGATCCGGCCGTCAACGGAGTTCCATTCGGCACCAACAGTATTCACTATGCACACGATGGCGAGGTGATATCCCTTGGCACACCGCACGCCGGGCTGCGGTCCTACCTCGGGGTGCGCGGAGGCATCGAGGTCGCGCCGGTGCTCGGCTCCCGCAGCTACGACGTGATGTCGTCGATCGGGCCGTTGCCCCTGCAACCGGGTGACGTGCTGACGGTCGGCGCGCACACCGAGGAGTTCCCTGAACTCGAGCAGGCGCCGGTGGCCGCGATCTCCGACGACATCGTCGAACTGTCGGTGGTGCCCGGACCGCGTGACGACTGGTTCACCGACCCCGACGTGCTCGTCCGCACCAATTGGCAGGTCACCAACCGCAGCGACCGGGTTGGCATGCGACTGGTCGGCATGCCGCTCGAATACCGCTACGGTGACAGGCAGCTGCCAAGCGAGGGGGCGACCCGCGGCGCGATCCAGGTGCCGCCCAACGGTTTCCCGGTCATTCTCGGCCCGGATCACCCGGTCACCGGTGGCTATCCGGTGATCGGCGTCGTGGTCGACGAGGACATCGACCGGATCGCCCAGATCCGACCCGGGCAGACCGTGCGCCTGCACTGGTCGCGCCCGCGCAGGCCCTTCCGCAACGGCGCCTGACGGGGTAGACACGTGGTGTGACCCAGGCGTTCGACACTCATCGCGTGCGCGGGGTGATGACCGCGCGCCTCGTACACACCGCCGACCTCGACAACGAGACGCGCGACGAAGCCCGACGGATGGTGATCGACGCCTTCGGCGGCACCGAGATCGATTTCAGCGACGCCGACTGGGAGCATGCGCTTGGCGGTATGCATGCGTTGATGAGCCACCACGGCGCGCTGATCGGCCACGCCGCGGTGGTGCAGCGCCGCCTGCTCCATCGAGGTTCCGCATTGCGCTGCGGATACGTCGAGGCCGTTGCGGTCCGCGAAGATTGGCGCGGCCAGGGTTTGGCGAGCGCCCTGATGGACGCCGTCGAGCAGGTGCTGCGCGGCGCCTATCAGATCGGCGCGCTCAGCGCGTCCGAGGCCGGGCGGCACATGTACCGCGCGCGCGGTTGGGCGCCGTGGCGCGGACCGACGTCGGTGCTCACGCCGGCGGGCAGCAGGCGTACGCCCGACGACGACGGGTCGATCTTCGTGCTGCCGATCTCGGTCGAGGTCGACCTCGACGAGGGGATCACGTGCGACTGGCGTGACGGTGACGTCTGGTGACGGGCGTACGTTGGATCAAGTGAGCACTCCCAACGCCTTTCAGCCGACCACCGAGAAGTTCGACAAGATGTATCGGGGCGAACCGGTCGTCGAAGGTGCGCCGAAGCCGGCCGGTGTTCCGTGGGACATCGGGCAGGCTCAGCCGAGGCTGATGGAACTCGAGGCGCTCGGCGTGATCAGCGGCGAGGTCCTCGACATCGGCTGCGGTCTCGGTGACAACGCGATATTCCTGGCCTCCCGCGGACACAGTGTCACCGCACTCGACGGCTCGCCCGCGGCGATCGAAACCGCCCGCGGCCGTGCCGCGCAGGCGGGCGTCTCGGTGACCTTCGACGTCGCCGACGCCACCGACTTGTCCCGCTACGCCGGCCGGTTCGACACAGTCATCGACAGCGCGCTTTATCACTGCCTCGAGGAATCCGACCGGCAGGCGTACGTGACTGGTCTGTACCGCGCCACCAGACCCGGCGCCCGGTTGCACCTGTACTGTTTCGCCGACGGCAGCGTCAACGGTCTCGTCGCCCCGATCCCGTCGATTTCGGAGTCCGGGATTCGCGACACGCTGACCGCGAACGGCTGGCGGATCGACTACCTCGGTCCGACGACGTACCTGGCCAGTTCGGCCGGATTCGGCAGCGCCGACGACGAACTGCCCCAAGCGATGACCGACCAGATGCCGCCCGAGGCGTTGGCCCGGATGCAGGTGGTCAGGGCACGGTTCGCGGTGATCGCCGAAGTGCTCGACGGCGACCTGGTGCACCTGCCGTTCACGGTGGTGCACGCACACCGGGTCGATTAGACCTCACAGGCCGTGCGCGGCACCCGGGCCGATCTGCCGACGAACCGGCCGGGCCGACCTGATGAACTGGTGTCAGGTCGACTGTGAGCGAATCCGGTTTGGTGACAAAGGGATTCAGTTGTGCTTGCGTCATATCTGTTGGCCGACGGCGTCTTTCACAATCGGCTACGGCACAGCGGGGCCGACGCGGTGGCAGCGACGCTGAGCGACCATCCTGCGATGGCGCGCTTGATCGCCAACCGGTGCAAGCGTGCGCGGATACCGCAACCCGTGTGAGGCGGCCTCGACGCACAGGCGGGCCACCGCCTCGATGGAGTCGTTCTGACGCTTCGACGCCGCCACCAGTTGGGCGACCGCCTGACCCGCGTCGATGTCGAAACGCAGCATGAGCAGCGATGTTGCGTGGTGGATGACCTCCGCGCGGCCATGTCTACCCACGGACCCGTTGCGCTTGACAGCACCCCGGTGTCCGGACATTCCTGGTGGTTACCACATTGACGACGGCGTAAACCCGAGAACGGGCGCCCGCCAGCGGGTCGCCGGGCAGCGGTCGATCAGCGCAGCTTGGTCGGTTGGTCGGAGGTGTAGAACTCGCCGCGGATCTGGCCTGGATCGGGCGGTCCGTCGATGAACAGCCACGCGTTGGTGGCGCCGGACTGCACGGGGGCCTGCAGGGTCAGCGAGCCGGTGCCGTTGCCGTCGGTGTTGAGAACGGCACTCGCGACGCCGGGGTCTCCTGCGTTGCACCTCTGTGTCTCGGATCTGGGGCCTTGGATGAGGCGCACCTGGTAGGGGGTGTTCGGGCGGCCGATCGCGAAGTTCACGGTGGCCGTCACCGTGTTTCCGCCGCCCGTCGAGATGAAGCCCTGCCCGGACCCGGTGCCGTTGGTGCCGACGAACTTGATCGGAGAGGAGTCACAGGCCCGCAGCGTTGCGCTGAGCGGCACCATGTCACCGTCGGAGGCTTCGGCGGCCGCCGAGGGCGTCCCGACCCCGAGCAGCGCAGGCGCTGCCACAGCGATCGTCACCCAGCGCATCGATCTCGTCATTCCGCAAGCCTACGGCGGTGGGGGCAGCAATGTGGCCGTCTCGGTGACGGTTCCGGGATCGGGTGTGTCCTCGGTCGTCGACGTCGGCGACCCGTCGGCTGAGGTCGGTGAACCGGCAGGCGGCAGGTTCTGGTCGCTGGTCTGCGGGCTCGGCGTCGTATACGTCGTCGTCGTCGTCGACGACGTCGTGTACGTGCTCGACGTGGCACTGCTCGACGGGGTGATCAGCGCAGGCGGCGGCTCGGAGGAATCCTCCGAGGTGCGCATCACCGCAAAGATCAGTATCCCGATGAGAAGCACCGCCGCCGCGCCTGCGGCGAATATCGTTGCGGGCCGGTTGGACCAATGTTCGGGATCGTGGTCTGTGGGAGGCACCGGGGCAGACTAGCCGCGCGCTCTACCGCCAGCGAGCCAGCAGTTCGTCGGCGCGCGCGCTCAGTGCCTGCTGCAGGAACGGGCCGAAGCTGATCCGGGCGACGCCGAGCGGCCCGAATGACGCCGGGTCGTCGCGGTCGGGGAACGCGATGGCGTTCACCGGCAGCGGCAGCTCGCCGGTGAGCCGGGCGAGCCCGTCGGGCTCGTGGAAGCCGACCGGGTAGAGAACGTCGGCGCCCGCTTCTGCGGCCTCCTTCATCCGGGCGATGACGCGTTCCATCCGGTCGGACTCATCGCCGACCTGCCGGAGAAAGAGGTCGGTGCGCGCATTGATGACCATGTGCACCCCGGCCGCGTCGGCGGCCGCGCGAAGCGCACCCACCAGTTCGGCGTGCTCGGTCGACGACCTCAGCCGCCCGCCTTCGCCGTGCACCGTGTCCTCGATGTTGAACCCCACCGCTCCGGCGCCGAGCAGGCCGTCGATGATGCGCCCGGGCGGCTCGCCGTAGCCGGACTCGATGTCGACCGACACCGGGACGTCGACCGCATCGGTGATCTGCGTGACCCGGGTGCACACGTCGTCGAACGTCATCCCCTCGCCGTCGGGCTTGCCCACGGAATCGGCCATCGGGTGGCTGCCCACGGTGAGGGCGGCGAAGCCGGCCTCGACGGCGAGCTTGGCAGACCACGCGTCCCACACCGTGGGGAGCACCACCGGATCGCCGGGCCGGTGCAATGCGAGCAGCGTGGTCGCGCGCGCCGCCAACTCCTGTTTGTTCGCCATCTCCGCCTCCTCGTTGTGACGTGACCCGTCTCACGCCGTATCAATGATGTGGCTAGCATCGGTAGTCGTACTGTGATTCAGGACACCGTTGACGCACGGAGGTCGAATGTCGAGCACCACCGAATTTGCCGAACTTCACGAATTGATCGGCGGTCTGCGCCGATGCGTGACCTCGCTGGCATCCAAGTATGGCGACACGCCCGCGATGCGGCGGATCGTCAACGACACCGAGCGTATTCAAAACGACATCGACCGACTCGACATCGACGCCGAGGAGTTGGAACTCACCCGCGGGTTGACCCGCCAGCGGCACTCGGGAGAGAAGATCGCGATCCCCGACACCGACTACGGACGAGACTTCTGGCGAGACGTCGACGACGAGGGTGTCGGGGGTCACAGTAGGGCCTGAATTAGGCTCTTTCCCACTTGCCGCACTTGGGCGCAGCCCCGCAACCGGAGAGGCTTGGAGAAACACTGTGAGCGCACCCACCGCCGACCGGCCGGGCACCGGCGTCTTCTCGTCCACCCGCGCCGAGATCCCACAGCGCACGCTTCGCACCGACCGGTGGTGGCAATCACCGCTGATCGTCAACCTCGGTTTCGCCGCGTTCGTCATCTACGCGACGGTGCGGGCGTTCCTGCAGAACAACTACTACGTGCCGGAATACCACTACCTGACGCCGTTCTACTCACCGTGCGTCAGCACCGGCTGCATCCCAGAGGCCAGCCACTTCGGTCAGTTCCTGCCCGACGTGTGGTGGTTGCCGTATGCCGCGCTGTCGCTGCCGTTCCTGCTGCTGTTCCGCCTGACCTGCTACTACTACCGCGGCGCGTACTACCGCTCGGTGTGGCAGTCACCGACCGCATGCGCTGTCGCCGAACCGCATGCGAAATACACTGGTGAGACCCGCTTTCCGCTGATCGTCCAGAACACCCACCGGTACTTCTTCTACATCGCGGGCATCATCTCGGTGATCAACACCTACGACGCGATCGTGGCGTTCCACTCCCCGTCCGGTTTCGGATTCGGCTTGGGCAACGTCATTCTGGTCGCCAACGTGATCCTGCTGTGGACCTACACCCTGTCATGCCACTCCTGCCGCCACGTCGTCGGCGGCCGGCTCAAGCACTTCTCGAAGCACCCGGTGAGATACTGGATGTGGACGCAGGTGAGCCGTCTCAACACCCGCCACAAGATGTATGCGTGGATCACGCTCGGCACGCTGATGCTGACTGACTTCTACATCATGCTGGTGGCAAGCGGAACCATCTCAGATCTCCGATTCATCGGTTGATTCGACTGGCCGACAGCCTTTTTCAACAGCCCGAGCAAGTGAGGATTCATGACTGCTGATCCCGGCGCTCTTCGCGCAAGCGGCTCATCGGAAGTCGAGCGACATGCCTACGACGTCGTCGTCATCGGCGCGGGCGGCGCAGGACTGCGCGCCGTGATCGAGGCCCGCGAACGCGGCCAGAAGGTCGCCGTGATCACCAAATCGCTGTTCGGCAAAGCACATACGGTGATGGCCGAGGGCGGCTGCGCTGCGTCGATGGGCAACGCGAACCCGAAAGACAACTGGCAGGTGCACTTCCGCGACACGATGCGCGGCGGGAAGTTCCTCAACAACTGGCGGATGGCCGAGTTGCACGCCAAGGAGGCGCCCGACCGGGTGTGGGAACTGGAAACCTACGGCGCCCTGTTCGACCGCACCAAGGACGGCAAGATCAGCCAGCGCAACTTCGGCGGCCACACCTATCCGCGGTTGGCCCACGTGGGCGACCGCACCGGCCTGGAGATCATCCGCACGCTGCAGCAGAAGATCGTCTCGCTGCAGCAGGAGGACAAGGCGGAGTACGGCGACTACGAAGCCCGCATCAAGGTCTTCCACGAATGCACCATCACCGACCTGATCTTGGACGAGACCAGCGGCGAAAAAAGGGTGGCGGGGGCGTTCGGCTACTGGCGCGAGACCGGCAAGTTCGTGCTCTTCGAGACGCCCGCTGTGGTGCTGGCGACCGGCGGTATCGGCAAGTCCTACAAGGTGACGTCGAACTCGTGGGAGTACACCGGTGACGGGCACGCCCTCGCGCTGCGCGCAGGCGCGACGCTGATCAACATGGAGTTCGTCCAGTTCCACCCGACGGGGATGGTGTGGCCGCCGAGCGTCAAGGGCATCCTCGTCACCGAGGGTGTGCGCGGCGACGGCGGAGTGTTGAAGAACTCCGACGGCACCCGCTTCATGTTCGACTACATCCCGCCGGTGTTCAAAGGCCAGTACGCCGAGACCATCGACGAGGCCGACCAGTGGCTCAAGGACAACGACTCCGCACGCCGCACCCCTGACCTGCTTCCGCGAGACGAGGTGGCGCGCGCCATCAACTCCGAGGTGAAGGCGGACCGGGGCACCCCGCACGGCGGCGTCTATCTCGACATCGCGTCGAGGCTGCCCGCCGAGGAGATCAAGCGCAGGCTGCCCTCGATGTACCACCAGTTCATGGAGCTGGCCGAGGTCGACATCACCAAGGAGCCGATGGAAGTCGGGCCGACCTGCCACTACGTGATGGGCGGCGTCGAGGTCGATCCGGACACCGCGGCTGCCAAGACCCCCGGCCTGTTCGCAGCCGGTGAGTGCGCGGGCGGCATGCACGGCAGCAACCGGCTCGGCGGCAACTCGCTGTCCGACCTGCTGGTGTTCGGCCGCCGCGCCGGGCTCGGCGCATCGGATTATGTGCGTGCGCTCGACAGCCGCCCCGCGATCACCGACGAGGCGCTCAACGACGCCGTCAAGCGGGCGCTGCTGCCGTTCGAGACCGCGACCAACGGTGAAGAGCCGGAGAACCCGTACACGCTGCAACTCGATCTGCAGGACACGATGAACAGCCTCGTCGGGATCATCCGTAAGGAAGAGGAGATCACCGAGGCGCTGGACAAGCTGACCGAGCTGCGCGAGCGATACAAGCGGGTGCGGATCGACGGGGACCGCAAGTTCAACCCCGGATGGCACCTCGCGATCGACCTGCGCAACATGATGCTGGTCAGCGAGTGCATCGCCAAGGCGGCGCTGACGCGCACCGAGAGCCGCGGCGGCCACACCCGTGACGATCACCCGGCGATGGAGTCGGATTGGCGCAAGACGCTGCTGGTCTGCCGCGCCGAGGGTGACCCGGAGGCGCTGGTGCCTGATGTCAGCGTCACCAAGCAGGACCAGATTCCGGTGCGCCAGGATCTGCTCGACCTCTTCGAGCTCTCCGAGTTGGAGAAGTACTTCACCGACGAGGAGATCGCCCAGCATCCAGAACGGAGCAAGTGATGGCCTACCAAGCCAATATGCGGGTCTGGCGCGGCGACCTCGACGGCGGCGCGCTCGAGAACTACGAGGTCGAGGTCAACGAGGGCGAGGTGGTGCTCGACATCATCCACCGCCTGCAGCAGACGCAGACGCCGGATCTGGCCGTGCGGTGGAACTGTAAGGCAGGCAAGTGCGGGTCGTGCTCGGCGGAGATCAACGGCAGGCCGCGGCTCATGTGCATGACCCGGATGTCGACGTTCGGCGAGGGCGAGACGATCACGGTCACGCCGCTGCGCACGTTCCCGGTGATCCGCGACCTCGTCACAGACGTCTCGTTCAACTACGAGAAGGCCAGAGAGATCCCGTCCTTCACCCCGCCGAAGGACCTGCAGCCGGGCGAGTACCGGATGGCGCAGGAGGACGTGAACCGGTCACAGGAGTTCCGCAAGTGCATCGAGTGCTTCCTGTGCCAGAACACCTGTCACGTCGTGCGTGACCACGAGGAGAACAAGCAGGCGTTCTCCGGGCCCCGCTATCTGATGCGTCAGGCCGAACTGGACATGCACCCGCTGGACACGCTGGAGCGCAGGCCTGAGCAGGCGCAGGACGACAACGGCCTCGGGTACTGCAACATCACCAAGTGCTGCACCGAGGTGTGCCCCGAACACATCAAGATCACCGACAACGCGCTGATCCCGATGAAGGAACGCGCCGCCGATCGCAAGTACGACCCGGTGGTGTGGCTCGGCAACAAACTCTTTCGTCGATAGGTTCGCAGTTCCCGGGTAGCCTCTCGGTAGCGGCCAATCAGCGACGAAGGGCGGCATGGCTATGTCACAGGCGCACAGCATCAACGACATTCGCACCGCTATCCGGGAGCTATCGGCGCGCGCCGATCTCGCCCGTAAAGAGGGCAGGCCCGACGACGCGGCCGAACTCGAGCAGCGGGTACAGGCCTACCGCGAAGAGTTGGCTACGCGCCCGTAAGAACTCGACTCAGGCGCCCAGCCGACGGAATGTGCTGCGGTGGAAGACGATCGGCGGCACGGCGGGGTGAACGGTGATGTTCTCGACCCGCAGGATCACGATCGTGTGGTCGCCCGCGGGTACGAGTTGCTCGATCGCACTCTCCACCCACACGCTGGTGCCTTCGATGAACACCGCGCCGCTGTCGGTCGACACCGTGGACAGTCCCGCGAACCGGTCGCCGGTCTTGGCCGCAAGCGTGCGGGCGGCCTCGTCATGCGCCTCGCCGAGCACGCTGATGCCGAGCCGCGGCAGGTCCTTGAGCTTCGGCCAGGTCTCGGAGGCGTTCTGGACCGCGAACGACACCAGCGGCGGGTCCAGCGACACCGGGACGAACGTGCTCGCGGCAAGCCCCACGCGTACGCCGTTGACCTCCGCGGCGATCGCGATGACACCGGACGGGAAATGGCCGAACGCCTCGCGCAGCGACTTCGGGTTCAGATCAGGCGTGCTCATATGCCGTCCATTTTCACACGTCGCCGGGTGGCTCAGTCGGCCCAGCGCGTCGCTTCCACCTCGGCGGGCAGTGCTGAGCGCAGCGGCACCTGCAGTCCGTCGTAGACACCCGGCTTCTGCGCGGCCAGCCAGTTCAGGGCGCCGAGCAGTCGGTTGGCTGCGGTCGTGTTGCCGCCGTCGGCACGCGTGCCGCCAGGCACGTCGGCGCGCGTGGTGATCGTCAGCGCCGGATCGCCGTCGACGATGACGCGGTGATCGCCGACCCCCTGGTCGGGTTGGGGCCAGTGGGGCGCGCAGGACGGGTGGATGCGGGTGATGTGCTCGATGACCACGCGCTGCCTGCCGCCGGACCATCCGATCACCTTGAGGAAAAAGGCGCCTTGCGTGCCTTTTTCGAAGGGACCCATCACGGTGTCGACGGTCTCCTCGAGCGGGAGGCGCTCGACCTCCTCGGTGATTTCGTCGATATCGATACCGAGACCGCGGCCGATGAGCCGGACGTTGCCGCCCCACACCATCGTGGGAATCGTCGGAAGCAGCATCATCGGCGTCTCGTCCATCGAGCCGCCGAAGCCGCACGACACCTTGACCGCGAACGGCTGGTTGTAGGTGGAGTAGTCGAAGATCTCCTGGCAG
Source organism: Actinomycetes bacterium (assembly GCA_023415515.1). GTDB lineage: Bacteria > Actinomycetota > Actinomycetes > Mycobacteriales > Mycobacteriaceae > Mycobacterium. Next base: position 11,182 of record JAEZKH010000495.1, on the reverse strand, counting down.
GTGATGGTCCGGATCCGGGTGCAAAGGCTCGCGGCCGTCACGGCGAGCGCGTCGTTGCCCCAACCGGGATCGACGCCGCTGACCAGCAGCGTCGAACCGCCCTCTTCGGCCGCGGCGGTCAGACGCTGCAACCACTCCGGCGGTGCGGAGTGCGGGTCGTAGAGCGAATACAGCGACGGCGTGACGACGTGCTTGCCCATCCGAAGACAGCGCTCGATGTCGGCGACGGCGTCGTCGGGCCGGATGTCGCCCGATGCCATGTAGGCGACGGCGTCGCAGGCGTCGAGCGCGGCTTCGACATCGGTGGTCGCCGTGACTCCGGTGCGGGTGTCGAGGCCGACGAACTCCGCGGCGTCCATCCCGTGCTTCGACTCCGACGAGGTGACGATGCCAGACAGCGCGAGGCCCGGAAACGCCAGCGCCGACCGGATGGCCGTCGACCCCATGTTCCCTGTCCCCCACACCGTTACCCGATGTTGCATACGTTCACCTTAGTGGTGCGTGTGACGATGCTGTGGCAGGTATCACAGTTCGCCTAACGCGCACGTCACGGTGCGTTTTGGCCGGTCAGTCCAGGCCCGACCAACCATCTGGTTACTTAGCCGGTGGAAATTGCTCGAGTCGGGTTTGCGTTCAAGTTACCGATGGGTATAGTCGGCGACAGTTACTGGTGGGTAACTTAGCCGCAAGTACCCAACCGCAGGTGGCATTCTCATCGAGGAGGAACCGTGAGCCACTACAAGAGCAACGTCCGTGACCAGGAATTCAATCTGTTCGAGGTCTTCGGACTCGACAAGGTCCTGGGTAGCGGCGACTACACCGAAATCGATGCCGACACCGCCCGCGAGATGCTCGCCGAGATGGCCCGACTGGCCGCGGGGCCGGTCGCCGAATCGTTCGCCGACGCCGACCGCAACCCGCCGGTGTTCGATCCGAAGACCCACACCGTGGCCCTGCCCGAGTCGTTCAAGAAGTCGATGCGCGCGCTGCTCGACGGCGGCTGGGACAAGGTCGGAGTGCTCGAGGAGCTCGGCGGCATGCCGATGCCACGCAGCCTGCAGTGGGCCCTGATCGAACACATCCTCGGCGCCAACCCGGCGGCTTACATGTACGCGATGGGTTCGGGCATGGCCGAGATCTTCTACAAGAACGGCACCGACGAGCAGAAGAAGTGGGCCGCGCTGGCCGCCGAACGCGGCTGGGGCGCCACCATGGTGCTGACCGAGCCGGACGCCGGTTCAGACGTCGGCGCAGGCCGCACCAAGGCCACCCAACAGCCCGACGGCACCTGGCACATCGACGGCGTCAAGCGCTTCATCACCTCGGGTGACTCCGACGACCTGTTCGAGAACATCATGCATCTGGTGCTGGCCCGCCCCGAGGGCGCCGGCCCGGGCACCAAGGGTCTGTCGCTGTTCTTCGTGCCGAAGTTTCACTTCGATCCCGAGACCGGCGAGATCGGCGAGCGCAACGGCGTCTTCGTCACCAACGTCGAGCACAAGATGGGCCTGAAGGTCTCGGCCACATGTGAGCTCTCGCTGGGTCAGCACGGGGTCCCCGCCGTCGGCTGGCTCGTCGGCGAGGTGCACGACGGCATCGCGCAGATGTTCGACGTCATCGAGCAGGCCCGAATGATGGTGGGCACCAAGGCCATCGCGACCCTGTCGACCGGCTACCTGAACGCTCTCGAGTACGCCAAGGAGCGTGTGCAGGGCGCCGACATGACGCAGATGACCGACAAGACCGCCCCGCGCGTGACCATCACACACCACCCCGACGTGCGCCGCAGCCTGATGACCCAGAAGGCCTACGCCGAGGGTCTGCGCGCGCTGTACCTCTACACGGCGACCTACCAGGACGCCGCGGTGGCCAAGGCAGTGCACGACGTGGACGCCGACCTGGCGGTCAAGGTCAACGACCTGATGCTGCCGATCGTCAAGGGCGTCGGCTCAGAGCAGGCGTACGCCAAGCTGACCGAGAGCCTGCAGACCTTCGGCGGATCCGGCTTCCTGCAGGACTACCCGATCGAGCAGTACATCCGCGACGCGAAGATCGACTCGCTGTACGAGGGCACAACCGCCATCCAGGCGCAGGACTTCTTCTTCCGCAAGATCGTCCGCGACAAGGGTGTTGCGCTGGCGCACGTGGCCGGACAGATCGAGCAGTTCGTCCGCAACGAGTCGGGCAACGGCCGACTGAAGGCCGAGCGCGCGCTGCTGGCGACCGCGCTCGAGGACGTCCAGGGCATGGCCGCCACGATGACCGGCTACCTGATGGCGGCGCAGGAGAACCCGGAGAGCCTGTACAAGGTCGGCCTCGGCTCGGTGCGCTTCCTGATGAGCGTCGGCGACCTGGTCATCGGCTGGCTTCTGCAGAAGCAGGCCGCGGTGGCGATCGAGGCACTCGACGCGGGGGCCGCGGGCGACGACCGCTCGTTCTACGAGGGCAAGGTCGCGGTCGCGTCGTTCTTCGCGAAGAACTTCCTGCCGCTGCTGACCAGCACGCGTCAGGTCATCGACAACCTCGACAACGACATCATGGAACTGGACGAGGCGGCGTTCTAACAGCCTTCTTACGCCGCTTCGAACCCAAAAGGCCCCCGGGACTCTTCCCCGGGGGCCTTTTGCGTCGCCCGCCAAGGATCCGCCAAGGCCGTCCCGGCAGTCTTGCCGGCATGAAGTTCACGATGCCGGTCCTCATCGCGTCGGCCGTGGTCCTCGCGGCCATCGCGGTCGCGCCTGCCGCCGATGCGCAGCCGACGACCCTCGAGGCGCTGTGCGCCGCCCAAACCTGGCCGCGTCCCGTTCCCGACGTGGTCGGGCTGGCATATCAGCCCTACAGCAAGCGGATCTCGTGGGACTACAGCGGCGGCGCACTCGCGTGCTGGGACGACATCCGCGGCGTCACCGCCGACGGGGGTGACGCCCGCCGGTCCGCCGGCGGGTGGAACACCATCGCGTCGATCTCGCCCCCGCCGGGCACGCTGGTCGAGCGCAACCAACCGTTGACGGTTCACGTCGCCGCGGCTCCCCACGACGCGCCGCCGAGCGCGGCACCGTGCGACTGGGTGAGCACCGCCGACGTCGCCGAGATCTTCGGGTTCAGCGGGGATGTCGTGACCGACGCCGAAGCGCCGCCCGGCTCCGTCGAGCCGAGCTGTGCCTACCGTGATCCCGGCCGCACCGTCGTCCTGTCGCGGCTGCTTCTACCGGGTGCCTTCGCGGTCGACGCTGCTGGCGACTATGCGCTGTATCCCCGCGAACACGCCACCCAGATGCCCGGTCTCGGCGTCGCGGCCCAATGCCTCAGAGATCTCGAGGGGTCGCAGGGCAGTCGCTACAACCAGGTTGTCGTCCTGCTGGAGAACAACACGATCGTCGAGGTGCAGGGCCTCGGCGGCCAGCCCTGTGACCAACTCGCACGATTCGCCCGCAAGACCGTCGAGGGGGTGTCGGCCCATACGGCGACACCATGTTCCGACGGCCAGGTGCAGGTGACCAGCGGCGGGGAGCGTGCGGCGGCAGGTCATCGCGGCGTGACGCTGGTGTTCAGCCTGACGCCCGAGGCGCACGAGTGCACGCTGACCGGCTACCCGGGCGTCGACTCGGGCACCGGAGGTCCCTTGATCCACGCCACCCGCACCATGGCCGGCTACATGGGCGGCCTGCGCGACACCAGCACGCCGCCAACGGTTCTCGTCACCGCCACCACGCCGGCGCACGCCGTCGTCGAAGGCGACGCCACCGACAGCGTCCATCCCGACCGCCCGTGCCCGACCTACACCGAGATCGTGGTGACCGCGCCCGACACGACAACCTCTGTCTCGGTGCCCCGCAATCAATCAGCTCCGCTGACGGCATAGCGGCGAGATACTGCCTGGGTGGATACGCGCGTCGGAACGACGTTCGGCAAGTACACGATCTCGCGGCTGATCGGACGAGGCGGGATGGGCGAGGTGTACGAGGCGTATGACACCGAGAAGGAACGCACGGTGGCGTTGAAGATCCTGGCCGACGAGTACACCCGCGACGAGAGCTTCCGAACCCGCTTCCAGCGCGAATCGCGCGCCGCCGCAGTGCTGCAGGAACCGCACGTCATCCCGATACACGACTGGGGCGAGATCGACGGTCGCCTCTACATCGACATGCGGCTCGTGCAGGGGCGGACGCTCGCCGACCTGCTCGCGGCGGGCCCGCTGACCCCCCAGCGAGCGGCCAACATCGTCGCACAGATCGGTGATGCGCTCGACGCCGCACACGCCGAGGGGCTGGTACATCGAGACATCAAGCCGCAGAACATCATTGTCACACCTACCGACTTCGCCTACCTCGTCGACTTCGGCATCGCCGAGACCACCGGCGACAGCAGGCTGACATCGCCGGGCACAAAGGTCGGCACCCTCGACTACATGGCGCCTGAACGGTTCACCGATGCAACGGCGAGGCCCGCCCTCGACGTCTATGCACTCGCGGCCGTACTCTACGAGGCGCTGACCGGCGAACGTCCCTATGCGACCGATGGTTTGGAGCATCTGATCGCCGCACACGTCACGCTTCCTCCGCCGCGGCCGAGCGAGAGAAATCCACAGGTGCCTGCCGCCTTCGACGACGTCGTCGCCCGCGGAATGGCCAAGGACCCCGACGACCGCTACGGCACCGCGGGCGGACTCGGCCGCGCGGCCCTGCGCGCGCTCGGCGGCGGCAGACCCACCGCGGTCACCACGGTGCCCGCCGCCACAGCAGCGACGGGTGCCGCGCGACGCAGCAGGTGGCTGCTGCCGACTGTCGCCGCGGCGGCCGTTCTGGTACTCACCGCGGCCGGCGTGGCGATATGGCTTGCACGACAACCTGATTCGACCGGCCCCGACACCAACGGCGCTCCGGTGGTGACCGGACCCGACCAGAGCAAGCTTCACCAGTCGTGCGACGAGGGCTTCACGCTGCCGACCCGCGACGGATTCGGAGCACACGCGGGCCGGGGCACTCCGGAGACCTCCTGCTTTTTCACCGACAGCGTCTTGCGGGCGTACTGGGACGAGTACGGCAACGCCAGCCCCCTGCCGCGAGCCGTTTCGGCACCGGGCGCCGTCGACTGCGGCGTCGTGCCGGGCGCCGAATGCGACGGCTCCGATTTCCTCATGCACTGTCAGCAGTACACCGGGGACAATTGGATCACCTGTACGGGCGGCCAGAGTGCGAGGGTGTTTCTGTGGTGAACCGCACGAGCGCCTACCTGATCACCGTCGGTGTGTTCGCATCGCTGCTGCAGCCGGGCGCGGCGCGGGCTTCGTCGATCGAGGGCATGTCGGTGTTCCTCGACCCCGGCCACAACGGCGCCAACGATGCGTCGATCAGCACGCAGGTGCCCGATGGCCGCGGAGGGAGCAAGGACTGCCAGACGACAGGCACCTCGACGGCCGACGGGTACGCCGAGCACAGCTTCAACTGGGACGTCGCGCTGCGGGTTCGCGCCGCGCTCGAGCAACAGGGCGTCCACACCCAGATGTCGCGAACCGACGACGACTCCGTCGGGCCCTGTGTCGACCAACGTGCCGCGGCGGCGAACGCCATGCGACCCGACGCCGACGTCAGCATCCACGCCGATGGTGGGCCCGCCTCCGGCCACGGCTTTCACGTCAACTACTCGGCCCCGCCGCTCAACGACGCCCAGCGCGGCGGGTCGATGCACCTGGCGACCGCGATGCGCGACTCGCTGGTCGCCTCGGGTCTGCAGCCTGCCACATACGTCGGCTCGGACGGTTTGTACGGCCGCGCGGACCTGGCCGGTCTCAACCTCGCCGAGTACCCGGCCGTCCTCGTCGAGACGGGCAACATGCAAAACCCCGGGGAGGCGGCGGAAATGGAGACACCGCAGGGGCGGCAACGCTACGCCGACGCGATCTCGGCCGGCATCGTCGCGTACCTGGACCAGAAACAATAAGGGCGGGTTCGGGAGGACACTCGAGGCGCGTCACATTAGTCTCGCGCGGTCGGCTTTCACCTCATGCCGACTCTTTGGATCAGTCACTCCCGAACCCGTCGTGCGCTCGACTGTACGCCTGTGATGACTGTCACACCAGAGGCAATTTCACGCGTTCACGCATCCTTGGACACCAGCAGCGCGCGGGTGCGTTCGCGCACTTCAGGGGCACTGTCGAAGACCACAGCGGAGAACTCGTCGACGCCGACCGCGGCCAGTTCGTCGAGCCGGTCGGACACCGCATGCTCGTCGCCGATGATCGCGGCGTCCGCAGGCTCGGCGTAGCCCTCGCGGTCGAGCATCGCGCGGTAGGACGGCAGAGTGCCGTACGTCGCGAACTGCTCTGCGGCCTGGGCCCGCGCGCCGGTCACGTCGTCGGTGACGCTGATCGGCAACCCGGCCACGACATGGACGGCGTCGGCGGGCCGCCCTGCCTCCTCGGCGGCCCCGCGCAGCGTCGGGCCGATGTGGTCCCGCAACGTCTTCGGCCCGCACATCCATGTCAGGGTGCCCGCCGTGCGACGACCGCACAGCTTCAGCATCTGCGGGCCGAGCGCGGCGAGGTACACCTCGGGTCGCGGCGCGCCCGCGATCTGGAGCGCACCGCGCGCCACGACGGTTTCGCCGACCGCGTTGACCGGTTCACCCGCGAGCAGCGGCTCGAGCGCGTCGAGGTATTCGCGCATGCGGCGTACCGGCTTGTCGTACGGGATGCCCCACATGCCCTCGGTGACGACCTTGTGTGTCATGCCCAGCCCAAGGATGAACCGTCCGCCTGCGATGCTGTTGAGGGTGAGGGCCCGCTGCGCCAGCTGAATCGGATGCTGGTTCTGGATCGGCAGCACCGCCGAACCCACCTCGATGCCGTCGACTTCGCGCAATGCCACCGCCAGCGCCGTCACCAGATCGCCGTCGAAGGGCATCTGGGCCATCCACACCCGACGGAACCCTGCGTCACGGGCTTGGCTGAGCGCGTCGATCAGGGAATCGATGGGAGCTCCACCGATCGGGCTCACCACGTTGAGGCTGATTCGCATGTCGTCCATCGAAGCACGCGCAAGCAGCAAGTAGTCGCCCCGTGTTGCCGTCGGGTCGGGGGGTCAGACGACAACACGGAGCTATCCCGTGTATCGGGGACTGTGACCCGGCCGTTACAGCCGGCGTCAAAATTCCTGATCAGGCTTCGAGGATTGCGGCCACGCCCTGCCCACCTGCGGCGCAGATGGAGATCAGACCGCGAACCGGCTCGCCCGTCTCGGCCTTCTTCTCGGCGAGCTGCTTGGCCAACTGCGCGACGATCCGGCCGCCGGTCGCGGCGAAGGGATGGCCTGCCGCCAGCGATGAGCCGTTGACGTTCAGCTTCGACCGGTCGATCGTGCCGAGCGCCTTGTCCAACCCGAGCCGTTCCTTGCAGTACTCCTCGGACTCCCAGGCCTGCATATGCGCCAGCACGACCGAGGCGAACGCCTCGTGGATCTCGTAGAAGTCGAAGTCGCCCAGGCTGAGCCCGTTTCGGGCCAGCAGGCGCGGGACGGCGTATGTCGGCGCCATCAGCAGGCCGTCCCGCCCGTTGACATAGTCCACGGCTGCGGTCTCGGCGTCGACGTAGTACGCCAGCACGGGATGTCCGTGCGCCTGCGCCCACTCGTCGGTGGCCAGCAGCGACACCGAGGCGCCGTCGGTCAGCGGCGTCGAGTTGCCCGCCGTCATCGTCGCGTCGCCGTTCCTGACCCCGAACACCGGCTTGAGCTTGGCCAGCTTCTCCACCGACGAGTCGGCGCGCAGGTTGTTGTCTCGGTACACCCCGAGGAACGGCGTGACCAGGTCGTCGAAGAAGCCACGGTCATAGGCGGCCGCCATGTTCTTGTGGCTGGCGGCGGCGAGCTCGTCCTGGTCGACCCGCTTGATGCCCATCTCCTTGGCGGTGATCGCGGCGTGCTCGCCCATCGACATCCCGGTGCGCGGTTCGCTGTTGACCGGGATCTCGATGCCGAGCGCGGCGGGCAGTTTTCCGACCAGCTTGAGCCGGTCGACGTTGGATTTGGCCCGGCGCAGCCCGAGCAGCACCCGGCGCAGATCGTCGCCGAAGGCGATCGGGGCGTCGGATGCGGTGTCGACGCCGCCCGCAGCCGCCACGTCGTACCGGCCTGCGGCGATCCCGTCGGCGGCGGCGATGGTGGCCTGCAGGCCGGTGCCGCACGCCTGCTGGATGTCGAAGGCCGGCGTATAGGAGGACAGCGAACTGCCGAGCACGCACTCGCGCATGAGGTTGAAGTCGCGGCTGTGCTTGAGCACCGCTCCGCCGATCACGGCACCGAGCTTTTCGCCTGCCAGGTCGAACCTGTCGATCAGCCCGCCCAGCGCGGCGGTGAACATGTCCTGATTGGAGGCGTTCGCATAGGCACCGTCGGAGCGCGCGAACGGGATTCGGTTTCCGCCGAGAATTGCGACCCGCCGGTGGGTATCACTAGCCATGCACCCATAGTACCCACCCTTCTTACTCTGGAGTAAGTTCGTCCCCATGGCTACCGACCTGTTCTCGCAAATCGTTCACTCGGCGCCCGGCAATTTCCTCGCCAAGCAGCTCGGCGTCCCGCAGCCCGAGACGCTGCGCCGATATAGACCAGGCGAGCCGCCGCTGGCGGGCTCGCTGCTGATCGGCGGCGAGGGCCGCGTGGTCGAGCCGATGCGCGCGGCATTGGCCGAGGACTACGACGTGGTGTCGGCCAACATCGGCGGACGCTGGGCCGATTCGTTCGGCGGCCTGGTGTTCGACGCCACCGGGATCACCGAGCCGACCGGCCTGAAAGGCCTCTACGAGTTCTTCACGCCGGTGCTGCGCAACCTCGCGCCGTCGGGCCGCGTCGTCGTCGTCGGCACCACGCCCGACGAGACGGGCAGCGCGCACGAGCAGATCGCGCAGCGCGCGCTCGAGGGGTTCACGCGCTCGCTGGCCAAGGAGATGCGACGCGGTGCCACCGTCTCGTTGGTGTACTTGTCCCCCGCCGCCAAACCGGCGGCGACCGGGCTCGAATCGACGCTGCGGTTCATCCTGTCCGGCAAGTCGGCCTACGTCGACGGGCAGGTCTACCGCGTCGGCGCCGCCGACTCCTCGCCGCCCGCCGACTGGGACAAGCCGCTCGACGGCAAGGTCGCGGTGGTCACCGGCGCTGCCCGCGGTATCGGCGCGACCATCGCCGAGGTGTTCGCACGCGACGGTGCGAAGGTCGTCTGTGTCGACATCGGAAAGGACGGCGGGGCCGCTTCCGATGAATTGGGTGTCATCGCGAGCAAGGTCGGCGGGACAGCGCTGACGCTCGACGTCACCGCGCCCGACGCCGTCGAGAAGATGACCGAACACATCCGCGACAACCACGGCGGCAAGCTCGACATCCTGGTCAACAACGCGGGCATCACCCGCGACAAGCTGCTGGCCAACATGGACGAGGCCCGGTGGGACTCCGTCGTGGCCGTCAATCTCCTTGCCCCACTTGCCCTTACCGAGGGCCTGGCGGACAACGGCACGCTTGCCGACGACGGCAGGGTGATCGGACTTTCGTCGATGGCGGGCATCGCGGGCAACCGCGGCCAGACCAACTATGCGGCCACCAAGGCGGGGATGATCGGGCTGACCGATGCGCTGGCCCCGAAGCTCGGCGAGAAGGGCATCACGATCAACGCCGTTGCGCCCGGGTTCATCGAGACGAAGATGACAGAGGCGATTCCGCTGGCCACCCGCGAAGTGGGGCGGCGGCTGAACTCGCTGTACCAGGGCGGCAAGCCCGTCGACGTCGCCGAGACCATCGCCTACTTCGCGAGCCCGGCCAGCAACGCGGTGACCGGCAACACGATCCGCGTCTGCGGGCAGGCCTGGCTGGGCGCATAGGGTGACACCGTGACCCAACCGTCAGGCCTGAAGAACCTGCTGCGCGCCGCGGCGGGGGCGCTGCCGTTCGTTCCGCGCGGCGATACGCTGCCCGACCGCACCCTGACTGTCGACGACCTGGAGATCGACGCTGCCAACGTCGCCGCGTACGCCAACGTCACCGGGTTGCAGTTCGGTGACACCGTGCCGCTGACATACCCCTTCGCGCTGACCTTCCCGTCTGTGATGGCGCTGGTGACCGGATTCGACTTCCCTTTCGCCGCAATGGGTTCGGTACATCTCGAGAACCACATCACTCAGTACCGGCCGATCGCGGTGACGGACACGCTCGGCGTCGCGGTGCATGCGGAGAACCTGCGGGAGCACCGCAAGGGTCTGCTCGTCGACATCGTCACCGACATCAGCGTCGGCAATGAGAACGCCTGGCATCAGGTGACGACGTTTCTGCACCAGCAGGCCACCAGCCTGTCTGATGAGCCGAAGCCGCCACCGGAGAAGCAACCGAAGCTCGGTCCACCGAACGCGGTGCTTCGCATCACGCCCGGCCAGATCCGGCACTATGCCTCGATCGGCGGCGACCACAACCCGATCCACACCAACCCGGTCGCCGCGAAGGTGTTCGGCTTCCCGACGGTGATCGCGCACGGGATGTTCACCGCCGCAGCGGTTCTCGCGAATGTCGAGGGCCAGTTGCCCGGTGCGGTGAAGTATTCGGTCCGCTTCGCCAAGCCCGTGGTGCTGCCGGCCAGCGCGGGCCTGTACGTCCAGCGGGTCGACGGCGGGTGGGAGCTCAACCTGCGCGATCTCAAGAAGGGCGAGCCCCATCTGAAGGGCACCGTCAGCGCGCTCTGAGTGGTGGCCCCGCGAGGGCCGACCTCGCCACGTATCGATCCCTGATCTTGTCGGTGGTCGAATGTATGTTCGAACTGTGTCGATGGTGCAGGCTCAGGAGGCGATGGCGATGCTGCGTGCGGCGTTCGCGGAGTTCGCCGCCGCCGAGGTGGAGGGGTGCACCCGCAGCGAGTTGGTCGCGCTCATCGATGACTACGAGGCGTTGTGGTGTCAGCTGCCCAGCCAGTCGCATCGGTTGGTGGCGCGGCTGCAAGCCGAGACCACCCCCAAGCAGCTGGGCGCCAAATCGTGGAACGAGGTGTTGCTGCCCGCGGTGGCGGCCGCGCAGGCCGGCGGGTTGATCACCGCCGAACACGTCAAAACCCTCCGCGACACGATGAGAAACCTGCCCGGTTGGGTCGACGCCACCACCCGCGAGCAATTGGAGATCGATCTGGTGCGCGTGGCGGTCGGGGTCGGGCCTAA
>JAEZKH010000477.1 GCA_023415515.1 Actinomycetes bacterium | reverse complement strand
TCAAGATCCTGCTTCGCAAGCGGCTGTGGGGGGCCGGCACGGGGGGGGCGGCGGCCGGTTACGGGTTCCAGGCCCTTGCGCTCACCTGGGGTTCGCTGATCCTGGTGGTGCCGCTACTGGTGTCGGCCCTGTTGTTCGCGCTGCCGATGAGCGCGCGGTTGGCCAACCGGCGCGTCACGACCCACGACTGGGTGTGGGCGTTGGTGCTGACCTTCGGACTGGCGGTGTTCGTCCTGGTGGCGCGCGTGGAGCCGGGAAACTACCGGCCGCTGCCCGCCGTGTGGATCCTGGCCACGGTGTTGTGCGTGGTCGTCGTCCTCGGTTGCGTCGTCGGCGGCGCGCGCGTGCAGGGTCGCAAGCGCGCCGTGCTGATCGCCGCCGCGGTCGGGGTGCTGTTCGGCGTCGTGTCGGTGCTGACGAAGGTCACCGTGCAGCGACTCAACGACGAGGGCTTGTGGGGCACGCTGGTGGTGCCTGCGCCGTACCTTGTGGTGATCCTCGGCGTCGCGGCAACGTTGTTGCAGCAGTCGGCTTTTCACGCGGGTGCGCTTCAGACCTCGGTGCCGACCATGCTGGTTCTCGAGCCGTTGGTCGCCGTGTCGCTCGGCGTCGTCGTCCTCGGCGAGGCGCTCAAGGTCACCGACCCGAGAACGATTGCGCTGCTTGCGGTCGCGGTGGCGGCGATGGTGGCGGCCACGATCGCACTCGGCCATGACGAGGGCGCCTTCGAGGAGATGCTGGAGGCGGAGAAGGCCCGACGCGCCGAACCCGAGACCTCCAGCTAGGCCAGTTTTCTGTGCATGGGCAGGCCGCCCGTCGCCTCGAACACCACCCGTCGCCCGATCTCGACGGCGTGGTCGGCGAATCGCTCGTAGAATCGGCCGAGCAACGCGACGTCGACCGCCGAACACACACCGTGGCGCCATTCGCGGTCGATCAACACTGTGAACAGATGTTGGTGCCTGGTGTCGACGGCATCGTCTTCGTCCCGCAGTTGTGCAGCCTTCTCCGGATCGGGTGACCGCAGCACCTCCTGCGCAGTCCTGGCGAGTTGCACTGCGACGTCGGCCATTTCGGCAAACGCGTCGCGGACATCGTCGGGTACCGCGTGCTCGGGATGACGTAGCCGGGCGATGTTGGCGACGTGTACGGCCAACGCGCCCATCCGCTCGATGTCGGCGCCGATGTGCAGCGAGCCGACGACCTTGCGCAAGTCCCCCGCGACGGGTTGATGCAGTGCGAGCAGCTTGACGGCGGACTCTTCGACGTGACGCCACGTATCCGCGATGCGCCCGTGGTCGGTGATGACCTGTTCGGCGAGTTCCAGGTCGGCCCGCAACAGCGCGTTCGAGGCGTGCAGCATCGCATCGGCGGCCATCCCGCACATGTCGGCCAACCGGTCGCACAGTTCCGACAGCTGTTGCTGGTATGCCGTGCGCACGACCCACCTCTCCGCACCGGCATGAAGCCCGGCTGGAGTGTCAGTTACCCGGAATCGCGCCCTTTAACCGGCTACCTGTTGACCGGGCTCGAACGGGATGCGGCGCAGCGCGCCGAGGGCGTCGGCGGGCACCACGGGATGCTCCGGCTCGATCGGCGGCAACCGCTTGTAGGGCTCGCCCTGAGCAGGCCGCAGGTCTTCCTCACCCTTGTTCGGCCATAGCGAGGCCGCGCGCTCGGCCTGTGCGGTGATGCTCAGCGAGGGGTTGACGCCGAGGTTGGCCGATATCGAGGCACCGTCGACGACATACAGCGTCGGATAGTTGTACACCCGGTGATAGGGGTCGATGACGCCGCGCTCCGGACTGTCGGAGATAGCCGCGCCGCCGAGGAAATGCGCGGTCAGCGGGATGTTGAACAGCTCGCCCCAGGTGCCGCCCGCGACGCCGTCGATCTTCTTGGCGAGCCTGCGGGTGACCTCGTTGCCCACGGGAATCCAGCTCGGGTTCGGCTCGCCGTGGCCCTGCTTGCTGTCGAGCATGCGGATGCCCAGCTTCGTCTTGCGGGTGAAGGTGGTGATCGAGTTGTCCAGGTTCTGCATCACGAGCGCGATCATCGTGCGTTCGCTCCAGCGCGCCGGGTTCAGCAGCCGCAGCATCTTCTTCGGATCCTCGCGCGCCTGGTCGAGCAGTTGCCGCCAGCGCGGGACGTCGGTGCCCTCAGGTCCCGCGCCGTCGGTCATCAGCGTCTGCAGTAGACCCATCGCGTTGGAGCCTTTGCCGTAGCGCACGGGTTCGACATGGGTGTCGGAGGTCGGATGGATCGACGACGTGATGGCCACCCCGTGGGTGAGGTCGAGGTCGTCGCTCACCGCGAGGCGCCCCGCACCGACGATCGACTCGGAGTTCGTGCGGGTGAGCACGCCGAGCCTGTCCGACAGCTTCGGAAGGTTGCCGCGATCGCGCATCTTGAACATCAGCTTCTGAGTGCCGAACGTGCCCGCCGCGAGAATGAGGTGCGTCGCGGTGAACGTCCGACGATTCCGGCGCAGCACCCGGCCGGTGTGCGCGGTCTTGACCTCCCACAGCCCGTCGCCACGCTGCTTGAATGCGGTCACCGTTGTCATCGGATGCACCTGTGCGCCAGCGGATTCCGCCAGGCCGAGGTAATTCTTGACCAGGGTGTTCTTCGCGCCGTAGCGGCAACCCGTCATGCAGGCGCCGCACTCGATGCAACCGGTACGAGCGGGTCCGGCCCCGCCGAAGTACGGATCGGGCACGGTCTTGCCCGGCGCCTTCGTGCCATCGGGTCCGAAGAACACGCCGACGGGCGTCGGCACGAACGTGTTCCCGACACCCATCTCCTCGGCGACCTCTTTCATGACCTTGTCGGCGTCGGTGAACGTCGGGTTCTCGACGACGCCGAGCATGCGCTGCGCCTGCTCGTAGTGCGGCAGCAGTTCGGCGCGCCAATCGGTGATGTGCTTCCACTGCGGATCGTTGAAGAACGGGTCCGTCGGCACATAGAGCGTGTTGGCGTAGTTCAGCGAGCCGCCGCCGACCCCGGCCCCCGCCAGGATCATGACGTTGCGGAGCAGGTGGATGCGCTGAATGCCGTACATGCCGAGCTTGGGCATCCAGAGGAACTTGCGCAGGTTCCACGAGGTCTTGGCGAAGTCGGAGTCGGCGAAGCGTCGGCCGGCTTCCAGGACGCCGACGCGATAGCCCTTCTCGGTCAGCCGCAGCGCCGAAACACTTCCCCCGAACCCCGAACCGATGATCAGAACGTCATAGTCAGGCTGCATCGAACCAGTATGAACTTACCGGCCAGTAACCAAAAGCCCGGGTGGTCGCGGCACCCTCTGGACACGCTACGAGCCGACGGTCAGGCCGACCTTCTGGAATTCCTTGAGGTCGCAGTAACCGGCCTTGGCCATCGACCGGCGCAGGCCGCCGACCAGGTTCAGCGAGCCGAACGGATCGTCGGACGGGCCGTCGAGGACCTGCTCGAGCGCGGGCCGCTCGCCGCGCGCGATCTGCAGCAGCGCGCCTCTGGGAAGCGACGGGTGCGCCGCGGCGGCGGGCCAGAACCAGCCGTCGCCCATCGCCTCTGCGGCCAGTGCCAGCGGCGTGCCGAGCACCACGGCGTCAGCCCCGCACGCGATGGCCTTCGCCAGGTCACCGGAGGTGTGGATGTCACCGTCGGCCAGCACGTGGACGTAGCGGCCGCCGGTCTCGTCGAGGTACTCCCGTCGCGCGGCGGCGGCGTCGGCGATCGCGGTCGCCATCGGCACGCTGATGCCGAGCACCTCGTCGCTGGTCGTCACGCCGCTGGTGGAGCCGTAGCCGACGATCACGCCCGCCGCGCCGGTCCGCATCAGGTGCAGGGCGGTGCGGTGATCCAGCACGCCACCCGCAACCACGGGCACGTCGAGTTCGGAGATGAACGTCTTGAGGTTCAGCGGCTCACCGTCCTGCGCGACCCGTTCCGCCGACACGATGGTGCCCTGGATGACGAGCAGGTCGATGCCCGCCGACACCAGCGCCGGGGTCAGCGCCTGCGCGTTCTGCGGACTCACCCGCACCGCGGTGGTCACGCCGGCTTCGCGGATGCGCGCGACGGCCGCGCCGAGCAGATCGAGGTCAAGCGGTGCCGAATGTAGTTGCTGCAGAAGGCGAATCGCCGCCGCCGGTTCCGGCTCCTTCTCCGCGGCCTCGACAACCTGGGCGACCTTGGCCGCGACGTCCGCGTGCCTGCCGATCAAGCCCTCGCCGTTGATGACGCCGAGGCCGCCGAGGCGGCCCAGCTCGATGGCGAACTCGGGCGACACCAGCGCATCGGTCGGATGGGTGACCACGGGGATCTCGAAGCGATAAGCATCGAGTTGCCAGGCCGTCGACACATCTTTCGACGACCTTGTGCGTCGGGCCGGGACGATGTTGATGTCGTCGAGTTCATAAGTGCGGCGGGCAGTTCGGCCCATACCGATTTCGACCATGTCGCGCATGCGGGCTCGCTAGCGGGTGTAGTAGTTGGGCGCTTCGACGGTCATGGTGATGTCGTGCGGGTGGCTTTCCTTCAGCCCGGCAGGGGTGATCCGCACGAACTGCGCCTGCTGCAACTGCTCGATCGTCGATGCGCCGGTATATCCCATCGCTGCCTGCAGGCCGCCGGTGAGTTGGCGGATCACGCTGGACAGCGGACCACGGAACGGGACACGGCCCTCGATGCCTTCGGGCACCAGCTTGTCCTCGCTGAGCGCATCGTCGGCGAAATAGCGGTCTTTCGAGTAGGACTTCGCTCCGCCGCGGCTCTGCATGGCTCCGAGCGAGCCCATCCCGCGGTAGCTCTTGAACTGCTTGCCGTTGACGAATATCAATTCGCCGGGCGCTTCCGCGGTGCCTGCGAGCAACGACCCGAGCATCGCCGTCGACGCACCGGCGGCCAGCGCCTTTGCGATGTCGCCCGAGTACTGCAGGCCGCCATCGGCGATCACCGGAATGCCTGAGGGGGCACAGGCGGCCACCGCCTCCAGGATCGCGGTGATCTGCGGCGCACCCACCCCGGCGACGACGCGGGTGGTGCAGATGGACCCCGGCCCGACCCCGACCTTGACAGCGTCGGCACCCGCCTCGACCAGCGCTGCCGCGGCGGCCCGTGTCGCCACGTTCCCGCCGATCACGTCGACGCGCTGTCCGACCTCGCGCTTGAGCTTGCTGACCATGTCGAGGACCAACCGGTTGTGGGCGTGCGCGGTGTCGACGATGAGCACATCGGCGCCTGCGTCGGCCAGCGTCATGGCCCGCGTCCACGAGTCGGGTCCGATTCCGACCGCAGCGCCGACCAGCAGCCTGCCGTCGCTGTCCTTGGTCGCGAACGGATGCTGTTCGGTTTTGACGAAGTCCTTGACGGTTATCAGGCCGGTCAGCCTGCCGTGTCCGTCCACGATCGGAAGCTTCTCGATCTTGTTGCGACGCAGCAGGCCAAGGGCCGCATCCGCGGTGACCCCCTCGCGCGCGGTGATCAGCGGCGCTTTCGTCATCACCTCCGACACGGGCTTGTTCATGTCGACTTCGAAGCGCATGTCACGGTTGGTGATGATCCCGACCAGGGCGCCGGTGTCGTCGACCACCGGCAGTCCCGATATCCGGAACCGTGCGCACATCGCGTCGACCTCGGCCAGCGTGTTGTCCGGCGAGCACGTCACCGGATCGGTGACCATGCCGGCTTCCGACCGTTTGACCGTCTCGACCTGTCCTGCCTGCTCGGTGACGGGGAGGTTGCGGTGCAGCACGCCCATACCGCCGGCCCGGGCCATCGCGATCGCCATCCGCGACTCCGTGACGGTGTCCATCGCCGAGCTGACCAACGGCACCTTCAACCGGATCCGGCGGGTGAGCTGGCTGGACGTATCGGCTGTGGCCGGAACCACGTCGGATGCGGCGGGAAGCAGCAGCACGTCGTCGAAGGTGAGCCCCAGCATGGCGATCTTGGTGGGGTCATCGCCGCCGGTCGGCACCGGTACGGCGATGGGAATGTCGCTTTCAGCGATCGACATGGGTTTCGAGCCTCCATCGGCGGGCAGCTAGATGACCATCTTATCGGCATCCGCATTCCACAACCGGTCCCCACACGGGGCCGAGGGCCACCCGCGCCAACTGCGCAACCGCTGGCGCGATAGCAGCCCCGCTGCGTAGGGTGGAGCCGTGCGAGACCACCTGCCGCCTGGTTTGCCGCCGGACCCGTTCGCCGATGACCCGTGCGATCCGTCGGGCGCGCTCGACGCCCTGGAACCCGGTCAGCCGCTCGACGCGCAGGAACGCACAGCTGTCGAGGCCGACCTGGCTGACCTCGCGGTCTATGAAGCGCTGTTGGCGCACAAGGGAATCCGCGGCCTCGTGGTGTGCTGCGACGAATGCCAGCAGGATCACTACCACGACTGGGACATGCTGCGGGCCAACCTGTTGCAGCTTCTCGTCGACGGCACCGTACGTCCGCACGAGCCGGCCTACGATCCCGAGCCTGACGCGTATGTGACCTGGGATTATTGCCGCGGCTACGCCGATGCCTCGCTCAACGAGGCGACCTCGGAATCCGACGGCTATCGCTGACGGCTGATTTTTCCGTCGTCTCCATCAGTTCCCGTTGCCGTGTCCGCGGCCCGGCTTCTCCCCCGGTAGTGGCCAGATCGTCGTCGGCGTGTCGTTCTTCGGCACGTCTGGCGCGGGCGCAAGCGCTGGTGCCTTCGGCGCGGGCGGAGCTTCCTGTGCAGGTGCGGGCTTCGGCGCAGGCATGATGTCGGGGATCAGCGGCTTGGGCTGCTCGACCGGCTTGGGCTGCTCGACGGGTTTTTGCGGTTCGACCGGGTTCGGCGGTTCGATCGGTTGCTGCGGTTCGATCGGCGCGTCCGGTTCGGACGCGGGGTCCTGCGGCTTCGGCGTGTCGGAGCCCGGCTTCGGGCCACCGGAGCCCGGCTTCTGGTCACCGGAGCCCGGGTTCGGCAAGTCACCGGCTCTCGGCTTGGGCACCGGCAGCGAGATCACCGGCGGCACCGTGATGACCGGCGGCACCGTGATGACCGGCGGCACACCGGGTCCGGGAATCGGGACCGGCAACGGCGGCACCTCGGGCAGCGAGATGACGGGAGGTACCGAAACATTCGGTGGTAGTGGGATATTCGTCGGCAGCTGGACGGGCAGCTGAATATCCGGCGGCGTTACGGGCGCAAGCGGCTCCAGCGGCGCCGACTGCGGGGCCGTCGCCGCAGGATCGCGGGTCTCGACCTTGACGGCCAAATTGTTCAACTGCTGCTGCAGCTCCTGCTGACGCTGGGGGTCCTCGACGGTCTGCACGGTCGACGTGACGGTCTGAAGCTTGTCTTGGGCGGCTTCCCAGTTGCCCTGGTCGATGAGCTGCTGAACTTCTTGCATCTCTGTCTGCGCGGCCAGCGCGACCTTGTCGTCCCGAGTGACCTGCTGTTCACCGAAGAGGGTGACACGCAGGCCGTAGAGCGCATCGCCGGGGGCGGCGCTGTAAACGACGGCGCCGAAGCCGCCGAGGCACAGCATCGCCGCGGCGACGGAGCCCATCACCGCGACCGACATCCGGTTGCGGCGCTGCGCTGTCAGCGCGCGCTGCAGCACGATCTCCGCGTCGCGCTGCGCAGCCACCCGCGCGGGCGGCCTGCGCACCTCGTCGCGCCAACCCGCCAACAAGTTGGCCAACTCGGCGTCGGCGGGGTCGCCGGCGTACACCGGACCCTCGGAGGCGAGTGCGTCGAGGTATTGGTCAGTGCGCGCGATGGCGTTCAGCGACGGGTCGCCGCCGTTGCCGCCCCAGCGTCCGAAATCAGGCATGGTCGTGCCCTGTCGCCATGATCTCGGACTTCAGCCGCGCCAGCGCCCGGTGTTGCGCCACCCGCACCGCGCCGGCGGTGCTGCCGACCGCTTCGGCGGTCTCCTCGGCGCTCATGCCGACCACCACGCGCAGGATGAGGATCTCGCGCTGCTTCTCCGGCAGGACAGCCAGCAATCTGTTCATCCGCTCGGCGGCCTCACCGTCGAGGGCCATCTGCTCAGGTCCGGCCTCCACGGAAAAGCGCTCCGGCACGACGTCGGTCGGGTCAGAGCGATTCCTGGCGGCCGCGCGGTGCGCGTCGGCAACCTTGTGAGCGGCGATGCCATACACAAAGGCCAGGAACGGTCGTCCCTGATCCTTGTAGCGCGGCAGCGCCGTGATGGCGGCCAAGCACACCTCCTGAGCAACGTCGTCAGCTGAGAGACCGCTCCGCTCGGCCGTCCCGACTCTGGCTCTGCAGTAACGGACAACGATCGGGCGGATGGTCTCCAGCACCTCCCGGAGCGCGTCCCGGTTGCCCGCCACGGCTTCAGCAACGACAGCATCGAGACGTTCTCCCGAAATAGTCATCGGTGAAGCTCTCTCCAGCGTTACTGATGGGACAGGTGGCGATTGAGTAACCGGGCTAAACACTAACTCTCGGGCCGGCGCGGCCTGGCTCAGCGATCAAACAACACGCCGCCACGGCGCCGCACCGTATCAGCGGACTCGTCGCGAATTCCAACGACCGCAGCAGCAGAGTGGTTCCCGCTGCCGATGTCACCGAGAAGGCACGCCAACGCCCAGCTCAGCGGTACCAACCCGAGCTCCGTGGCGATTGCCAGCGTGGCGTCGGCCACCTCCCGGGACCGATCCCGCCTGCCGTGACTGCACAGCGCGGCGGCAAGCACGACGTCGGACTTCACGGCATGGCGGGTCGAGCCGAGGCCGGCCGCGAGGTCGCGGCCACGCTCGGCATGGCCGACCGCGGCGGCTCCGTCGCCGGTGGCCATGGCCAACTCCGCCGACACCCAGGCGAACCGGACGGACAGTCGCGGCGGCCCGTCGTCGAGCAAACCCGCGGCACGTCGGAGTGCAGCGGCCGAGGCGGCGAACCGCCCGACACCGAGCGCATCGGCGGCTAGACCGATCAGGGCGTCCCCCTCGGCCTCGGGGTGCCCGTCGGCCACGGCGAGCGCCCTACCGTCCCAGCCGCGGGCTTTGTCATGCCAGCCCTGCTGACGCAGGAAGGATGCTTGGGCGCTGCGCGCCAACGATGCCAGCCGCCCGACGCGCCGGCTCTGACGTACGCGGGCGAGGTCGGCGTCGGCGCTGGCGTACCGGCCCTGTCCCCCGGCGGCGACAGCGCGCAGCCACAACTCCTCGACCGAGCGCGGCTGCGGCAGCGGCCATCGTTGCGGGGCGTCGCCGAAGGCGGCGTTGGCGATCATCAGCCGCCGACGCTACCCGGTACCGGCGGACACGGGTAAATCCTTGAACCAGAAACTGTTTGGTTAACAATCTGTGCGCGCCGTGTTACAGCAATGTCAACCGGCGGCCGATCGACGGGAAAATCGGGGCCGAAGCGTTGCCGAGCGAACTGGAAAAACGTGAGTCATCGTGTCTTTAAGGGCCATCGGCTATCACTCAAGCCGATGACCGCGGGTCGAACCGATGAACGTGATGTAAATTCTCGGCCTGCGCTTATGTGGTTGAGCACATGTTCTGCCTATTGACTGTTTTTGCTACCCGCCCATACCTTGTGTTCACGAGTAGTCACCGGCGACTGTGCTCGGTTCGGTTCCACGACTCACGCACCTGTGCGTTCGACGAAATCGGTGCGTAGAGAGGGGTTTTCCATATGCCACAGCCGCAGCAGCTTCCGGGACCAAACGCCGATATCTGGGATTGGCAGATGCACGGCCTTTGCCGAGGCGTCGACTCGTCGGTGTTCTTCCACCCAGACGGCGAGCGCGGCCGGGCCCGCGCACAACGTGAGATGCGGGCCAAGGAGATGTGTCGGCGCTGTCCGGTGATCACTCAGTGCCGTTCGCACGCGCTCGCCGTCGGCGAGCCGTACGGAATATGGGGCGGCCTCTCGGAGTCCGAGCGCGAGTTGCTCCTCAAGCGGGGCATCCGCCGCGCTTCGTGAACCGTTTCTGTCTGCTAGCGACCGACGAGGCTGCGCTGGGCCGGCCGCGTCCGCGAGACACGGCGACGGAATGCGCCGCGACGTCTGCGCACCTTCCACGAACCCCACTCCCCTAGCGTGACGCCCGCCGCGAGCGCGGTGCCGATGCCGAATGCGCTGAGCACGGCGGCGAAGCCGACCGCGTGCTGGTCGTTGAGGATGGCGTAGATGCCGTGCAGCAACGACAGGCCGGGAAGCAGCGGCACGATGCCCGTGATCGACACGACAAGCGGCGGCGCCAGGTTGCGGCGCTCCATCAGGCGGCCGACGAGGCCGATCGGGACGGCTGCGACGAACGAGGCGACGACAGCGCCGAAGCCCGCGCTCTGCGCGAGCAGGAACACAACGGTGCCCGCCGCACCTCCGAACGCCGCGGCCATGGCCGCCGAGCGCTCGGCATAGCAGGCGAGCGCGAACGCGGCCGCGGTGGCCGCACCGAAGGCCACCCGGGCGGCAATCTCGGAGAGGGCGGGTGGCGGCAGGGCGCTGATCCCGACGTAGGGCGCGCCGAACCGGCTGGCGAGGTGCAGCACGAGAGCCACGCCCGCGATCGTCGCTCCGGTCAACATGACCAGCTCGAAGAACCGGCCCGCCGCGGTGACGGGCGCACCCGAGATCACGTCGCCCACCGAACCGACCAGCGACAGTCCGGCGAGAAGAACGACCAGACCCGAGGCGATGGCGATCGTCGGGACGAACTGGAAGCCCAGCTTGGGGCTCAGCGCGTAGAGCAGGATCGGTGGCGCGGTGGCGATCGCGCCGCCGACTGCGTATTGGAAGAAGAACGGAAGCCCGTGCCTGTTCAGCACGCGGTTGACCCGGTCGATCGACATCGCGCTGAACGCACTGACCAGACACACCAGCCAGTTGCCGCCGAGGGTGCCCGCGGTGGCAAAGGCCAACGCTCCCCAAGCGAGCGTGGCGACCCAGCGCTTGTACGGATGCGGCGCGACGACGATCCTGTCGAGTTCCCGGGAGGCCTGCGCCGGACCGATGTCGCCGGCGCGGATGCGGTTGATCAACCGGTCGACGGCCGCCAACCTGCTGAAGTCCATGGACCGCGCCTGCACGATGTGCAAGGTGCTCGCGGGCGCCGAGGTCGGTCCTCGGTAGGCGGCGATATGGATCGTCGTGTTGATGACGTCGACCTCGCACCGCTGGATGCCGTACGCGGTGCAGATGGCGGTCACCTGGTCGATGGTCGCGGTGGCGGGGGTTCCCGACGCCATCAGGATGGCGCCGATATTGCCCGCCAGGTCGAGGATCTCGCCGACGCGTTCGTAGTAGGCCGCGTCGGGCTCAGGGACGTCGGCGTCGGAGAGCTTTCGCAGACTGCCGGTCGGCGGGTCGGTCGCGCGGACGAGACGGCTGAGCTTCTCGCGCTGACGTGCCCCCCACTGCTGGCCCGCACGATCACGGGTCAACTCCACCGCACTCCCCTTTCCTCGCTCGACGGACTCGACGTGTGCTACGGGCGCACGCGAACGAACCTGTGCGTTTATTCCTTCAAGTTCTGGTGTTTTCGCTCACATCGTCAGCGCTTCTGCATAACGGGAACGGTCGACTCAATTGTACGGGAAGCGTCAAATTCGAGAGACATCAGCGGATTTCCGCAGGGATGTCCTCGAAAGACACTCTGTGACAGCCGATTACAGATCTGCGATTTGGCTGAGGAACGCGCGCGCCGGACCGGACGCGCTCGCCGAGATCGCAACACCGAGGTGACGTACCGTGGCTGGGTTCAACGGACGCACCGCGATTCCCGGCCACTCCGGCAGGCCGGCGCGCGGCAGAATGCTCACTGCCAGCCCTGCGCGCACGATCTCGAGCGCCGCTGGTATCTCGCGCGCCTCGAATGCGCGGTCGAATTCGACACCGGCTTGCCGGGCGATCGGCATGAACACCTCCGCACAACCGCCGGTGCTCCGGACAAACGGCTCTCGCGCCAGATCCGGATAGTCCACAGTGCTCTTCGCAGCGAGCGGGTGGTCAGCCGGTAACACCGCGACGAGATCCTGATCGCCGAGTGCCGCGGCCTCCATGCCCTTGATGGGAAGGCTGACCACACCGGCCTCGACGACGCCCTGGTCGAGCCAGTCGCGCACCTCCTCCTCACTGCCTTCGAGCAGCCGGATGGTGACCGCCGGGTGCCGGCGGGCGAACGCCTGCAGTTGCGGGGCGATGAACGTGGCAGTGGCAGTGGGCAGGCTCGCCAGGCTCAGCGTGCCGGTGACATCACCGGCCAAGGCGGCGACCTCGGTCTGCATCAACGCCAGCTGCCGTACTGCTTCCCTCGAGTGAGCCAGCGCAATCGATCCGGCCTCCGTCAGCGACAGCCCGTCGCGGCGGCGGATGAACAGCGCCGCTCCCAGCTCTCTTTCCAACGTGGCGATGGCTCGGCTGACGGCAGGCTGTGACAGCCCGAGCCGTCGGCCGGCCGCGGTGAAGCCGCCCTGGTCGGCCACCGCAAGGAATGTCTTGAGCTGCAGCTCGGTCGGCATCGGCCCCCATATCGGCGAGATCATCTGCCCATATCAAATCAATTATGGCCAATCACATTCCTAAAACGTTGAAGTAATCGTGAATCACACCCCTGTTCTGGGGCAAGCGAAAGGAGACCGAGATGACCGACAGCCAAACTGCGAAGGTGTTCGCACCGGAGCAGATCAGCTGGCATGAAACCGCGCTCGGCCGCAACTTCTGGATCAGCGACGATTTGGTCGGACCCCAGTATTCGACACGGTTCAGCGCTCAGCTGACCAAATTCGGTCCCGGTGGCGCGTCACCGCTGCATCACCACACCTACAACCACGCGTTCTATTTCCTCACCGGTACCGCGCGAATCCAGATCGGCGACGAGGCGTGGGACACCGAGCCCGGCAGCTTCGTGAAGGTGCCCGCCTACGAGGAACACAGCGTGACCAACACCAGCGACGGCGATCTCGTCTTTCTCGTCGTCTACGACCCACCGCACGTGGCGACGGATTAGCCGCGACCGGCCAGGTCGCGCAGCACCGATTCGGTTGTGTCCCAGTCCATGCACTTGTCGGTCACCGACTGGCCATAGGTCAGCGTCGACGCGTCAGGGGCTTGCGCGCCTGCCACGAGGAAGCTCTCCAGCATCACGCCGCTGATCGGCAGCCCGTCGCGCACCGACTGCGCGACTTCGGCGGCCACCGCCACCTGGCGGACGTGGTCCTTGCCGGAATTGGCGTGGCTGCAGTCGATGACGACCCGGCCGGGTAGACCTGCGGCGGTCAATTTGGCGGCCGCCGACTGCACCGCCTCTGCCCCGTAGTTCGGCCCGTCGGTGCCGCCCCGCAGTATCACGTGGCAGTCCTCGTTGCCGTCGGTGCTCACCAGCGCGCCGCGGCCGAGATCATTCATGCCGAAGAAGACATGATGGGCGGCAGCGGCTTTCACCCCTTCGACGGCAACCTGGATGTTGCCGTCGGTGCCGTTCTTGAAACCGACCGGCATCGACAGCCCGGAGGCCAGCTGACGGTGCACCTGTGACTCGGTGGTGCGCGCGCCGATTGCGCCCCAGGCGACAGTGTCGGCGATGTACTGGGGGCTCGTCGGCTCCAGGAACTCACACCCGACCGGCAGGCCGATGTCGACGATGTCGAGCAGCAGCTGGCGGGCGATGCGCAACCCACGGGCAACGTCGAAGGTGTTGTCCATCCCTGGGTCGTTGATGAGGCCCTTCCAGCCGATGGTGGTGCGCGGCTTCTCGAAGTACACGCGCATCACGATCTTGAGCCGGTCGCGCAGCTCCTCAGCGACTTTGGCCAGGCGGCTCGCGTAGTCGAGCGCGGCGGTGGGGTCGTGCACCGAGCAGGGCCCCACCACGACCAGCAGGCGAGGGTCGAGCCCGGTGAGGATCGCCGCGATCTCGTCGCGGTCGCGGGCCACCCGTTCAGCCCGCCTGGCGCCCAGCGGGAACTCGGTGAGGACATCGTGCGGGCTCGGGATCTCGCTGAAGCTGCGAACCCTGCGGTCCGATGTGGCGGGCGCGGTCGCGGTCTGCGAGAAGGTCATGTCAGGTGCCTTTCAGGTGCGGGCACCGGCGGCTGTCCGGAGCCCTTGAATGACGAAAGGCAGCGACCTGATGGTCACTGCCTGGGCTCCGGGTGGATGCGTGCTTAGCGCTGCGCCTTATCGGCTCCGCCCGGAGCCTGGATAAAGCGCCAATAGGCACACATACCGATGATCACGTCGCCAGGGTATACGCCGGACCGGGACGCGGCAAAATCTACTGGCCGTCGCGGTAGGCCTCCATGAGGCGCAGCCACACCTCGCTGATCGTGGGGAAGCACGGAACGGCGTGCCAGAGGCGCGACAGCGGGACTTGCCCGGCGACCGCGACTGTTGCCGAGTGCAGCATCTCCGCCACACCGGGGCCCACGAACGAAACGCCGAGCAGACGCTCGCCCTCCTCGTCGATCACCATCCGCGCACGGCCGCGGTATTCGTCGGCATAGAAATTCGCGCCGGCGACCGCCGCGCCCATGTCGACGTCGACGATCCGCACTCGGTGACCCCGCTGCCGTGCCTGTTCACTGGTGAGTCCAACGGAGCCGGCCTCGGGATCGGTGAAGAAAACCTGGGGCACCGCTGACTCGTCTGCTGTTGCGACGTGAGGACTCCATGGCGTCGTATCCAATTTGCGGCGATGTGCGCGCGCACCGATGGCCGCACCCGCGATTCGCGCCTGGTACTTGCCTTGGTGAGTCAGAAGTGCCCGGTGGTTCACATCGCCGAGAGCGTAGAGCCATGGGTCGTCGATCACACTCACCGCGCAGGTGTCGTCGACATCCAGCCACTCCCCGGGGCGCAGGCCGACGGTCTCGAGGCCGATGTCTGCGGTGTTGGGGGTGCGGCCGGTGGCGAACAGGACCTCGTCGGCCTCCAGTCGCTCGCCCGAGTCGAGGACCACCTGTACCGGCCCCGTCCCGCCCGGTCGGTGTAACTCGGTCACCGACACGTTCGTCCGCACGTCGACGCCCGCTTCCACCAGCCCGTTGTGCACGAATTCACCGACGAACCGCTCCATGCGGGGCAGGAGATCGGCGGTCCGCGACAGCAGGGTGACCTCCGACCCGAGACCGCGCCACGCGGTTGCCATCTCGACACCGACGCCGCCTGCGCCGACGACGGCCAGCCTCGGTGGTACGAAGCTGCTGTCGGTGGCCCGGCGGTTTGTCCATGGGTTGGCCTCGGTGATGCCCGGTATGTCAGGCAATGCCGCGGTGCTGCCGGTGCAGACGACCACGGCATGACGAGCCTGCAGAGCGATCTCTTCGTTGTCGGCCGACGTGACGGTCACCCGGCGCGGACCGGCCAAGCGCGCGTGCCCGCGGAACAGCCGGATGCCCTTTGCCGTCAGCGCAGCCGACTCCGCACCGTCATTCCAATTGGCCGCGTAGCGATCTCGCCGCCCGAACACCCCTTTGGCGGAGATCTGGCCGACGACCGCTTCGCGCGCTCCGTCGACCTTGCGGGCGTCAGCGACTGCGAGGACGGGGCGCAACAGGGACTTGCTGGGTATGCAGCCCCAGTAACTGCACTCGCCGCCGACGAGTTCGCGCTCGACGACTGCGACCGACAACTTCTCGGCGTGAGCCCGATCCGCCGCGTTGATGCCCACCGGGCCCGCGCCCAGCACCACGACGTCGTAGGTGTAGCCGTGGTCCGCAGAGTTCTTCTGTGTGCTCATCGATTCTGCCGTGCTCATTGGTTTCTCCTCTTCGACTCTTCGGGCGCCGTCCGGCTCGGCTTCATCGATCTGATCCAGACCGCGGATGTCCGCGCTCCTGAACCGCCGTCCGATTCCTTGTGGCGAATGTCGGTCATGTCGCCGCCGCGCGGGGTGAGCTGAACGACTCGGAACAGCGGTGACGGCGCATAGTCGACGTCGAGAACGAAACCGATCCGATCGCAGTAGAACTCGATCGACCGATCCGGATCGGCAACAGGCAGCGTGATGACTTCGATCAACGCGTCCATCGGCACGGTCAGACCAGGCTGTCCCGCAGGACTTCGTCCGCGTCGAGGCCGCGATCGACCCCGTGAGCGATGACGGTCTGACCCGGCTCCAGATGGAGTTTCGTCCCGTCGAGATAGACATCGACCTTGTCGGGTTCGAACGACACGAAGTTGCGGACGCGCTCCACCTCGGTCCAGGCGTTCGGATAGGACCATGCCGCGCGCTTACGATCGCCGATGTCGTAATAACTGGCGAGTCCCTTGTAGGGGCAGAAGGTTTGGTGATCGACTGGTCGCAGCGCGGATTCGTCGACGTCGTCACGGGGGACGTACCAGCGCGGGGCGAATCCCGATTCGTACAGGGCCAAAGGTCGCGCGGAGTCGGCTATCAGCGTGTCGTCGACGCGCGCGACGAGATGCCGCGAGGTGGCACGGATATCGATGCGGTGATAGAAGTCCGCGGCATGTCCGACGATCCGCTCGTCCTCCTCATAGAACGCATCCATCGCCCGCCACGCGAACGCGATGCGATCGGTCAGCACGCCGGCGTGTGCGGGTAGTCCAGTGAATTGCCACGCTGCCCTGCGGATCGCGCGTTCCTCGTTGTGCACGGCGAACCACATCACCGGACCGAGTTGGGCGTGCTGTGTGACGAGGTCGTCGGATGTCAAGACATCGGTGTCGATGTCGGCTCTCGGGAAGTAGGCGACCGGATAACGGCCCGGTTCGTGCAGCAGAATGACGTCTTGGCTGTCGGCGACCCAAGATCGCCCCAGCCTTACCCGCATGCGACGTCGCAACGGTTCGGCGAACAACAACCTCGGCAGTGGCTCGGGTGTCAGGAACTGACCTGCCGATTTCAGCCCAAGCGGCCCCTGTTGCCACGCCAATCCCATTGATTCATCTCCGAATACATCAGTTTTGGGTTGTAACGCCCATTATTTTGGGCTATGGCACCCAGTTTGTCTACTGTGGTGATGCTAGGAATGTCCTTGCGGCTTTCCGTCGGCGGCTCACCTGCGTTTTTTGATCCGGTGGCGCTGAAGGAGGCGACATAGGTTACGGCGGCGTCCACCGCCGCCTGGAACGGCTCAGCGGAGCCGGTGATGTGAGTCAACAAAGTGCCACCTTGATGTGCGGCGAGCAACGCGGTCGCGAGATGGCCGGCATCCGCATCGGCAGAGAGTTCACCCCGACGCGCCATCGCCGACAAGCCATCGACGAACAGAGTCATCCACCGGTCATAACCGGCTGCCAGGTCATCGAGAACGACGTCGTCGGCTTCGAGGAGTTCCCCGCTCAGCGATCCGTAGACGCAACCGTTCGCGGTGTATTTCGCGCCGTCCTGTTCCCAGCATCTCTGTGCCCATGCGCGCAGCGCCTCGAGGCTGTCCAGACCTCCGAGTGCCGGTTGAATGTGAAAATCGATCACGAATTCGGTACGCGCGGCGATGACTTGGCGGACGAGATCCTGTTTGTCGACGAAGTAGTGGGACAGCTGCGATCCACTCACCCCGGCCGCGCGGCGCACGTCTTCGAGGCTCGTGCCGTTGACACCTCGTGCAAGGATCACCTCCGCGGCAGCGGCGATGATCCGGGCACGCGTGGCCAGTCCCTTCTGGGTGAACCGCGGCGCCGACACCGGTTCTGACCGGTGTGGCCTGGGCCGGCGACGCGACCTACGCGGCCGACGACCCGCTCGATCGTCCGGATCTTTGGCAAACAGCCGAATGTAGTTGACGATGAACCGGGTGACATCGACCAATGGCCACTCTTGCCGATAGGTGAACGCGAGCGTCCCGGCGCCCTGATGCAGAGAGACCACCACCAAAGCGAGGTGACTCGGTCGGGCCGATTTCACCAGCAGGCCACGACTTTGCATGCGGGAGAAGGAGTCTTCGAGTAGGGCGACCCAGCGCCAATATCCGTCTGCAAACGTACTGCGGGTGTCCTCGTCGGTCTTGGCCAGCTGCCCGGCAAGCGCGTGATAGGTGGCGGTGCCGCGGTATCCGATCTTGCGCAGGTAGCGCACGTTGAGATCGGCCCATGTCTCCCAGTCCTCGAAGGTGTCGAGACCACCCAACTTGGGTTGACGGTGGAAATCGAGCACCACGTCGAGCTGACGTTTGACCACAGCCCGGACAAGGTCTTGTCTGTCGACGAAGTAGTGGTTGATCTGGGAGCCGCTGACGGATGCTGCCTCGCGCACCTTCTCGAGGTTGAAGGCCGATAATCCGTTCTCCAAGAGAACGTCTGCTGCGGACCGCAGAATTCTTTCTCTGGTCGCGAGCCCCTTGGTGGTGAAGCTTCGCGGGCTGGAGCCATCGCGGGCGGTCATCTCACCTGCCAAGATACCGTGCCGAGCACCGTGAGTCGGTCACTCGAACATCGCGTCAGTCGGACAGATTCGCCGCGGCCCGTCCGGCTGGCACGTCGGGTCGCGTATAGCCGATCAAGCACAGGCAGATCAGCGCCATTCCGACGACCGGCCACTCGACGGCGGCGAAGCCGGCGACGACGAAGACACCGATCGTGACGAACGACCGCATCGTCAACATCCGTCGCATCAACGCGGTGATGTTCTCATTCGCCGGGCGATCGATGATCTCCCAGCACAGCGCCAGATACGTGACGTTGACGACCACGAAGACCGACGCGTAAGCCGTCACCGGCGCCGCCGCCAGTCGACTGTCGGCAACCCACTCGGTGGCGAACGGGATCAGCGACACGGAGAACAGGTGCAGGAAGTTCGACCAGAGCAGGCGGGGGGTCACGGCTTCTGCGTATGCGAACAAGTGGTGGTGATTGACCCAGACGATGGCGATGAACATGTAGCTCACGGCGTAGCTGAGTCCCGTCGGCCACAACGGCAACAGCGCTGAGAAAGTGGCGCCTTCAGGAGGTTTCAACTCGAGCACCAAGATGGTGATCAGGACTGCGAAAACACCGTCGGAGAACAGGCTTACCCGCTCGAGGTGGGGCGCCCGTCCAGCCATTCCGTGCCCTTTCTGGGTCGTTCATCCCATTCTGCACCATGGCGGCGCCCAATTCCAGAAGTGGATCGGCGATCCAGCACCGCAGCTCCGACATCGGCACACAGCGCGATGTAATCCGAAGCCAGTACCAGGCGGGCGACGTGGTCGGCGTCGCGACCCGATGCCAGGTAGACGCCGTCGAAGAGGTCCCCGGTCTCCCCGCAATAGAAGGAGAACACCGAATTGTTCAGGATCTGGTGGCACAGGTCGGCGAGGGGAAGTATCTCTCGTCGGCTCTGCTCGAGATCGTAGGAGACACCCGCATCGCCGGGAGCGATGGGCAGTTGTGCGCCCGAATCGAAGCGCCGCACGGGGATTCGGTACTGCACCATCGCCTTCGGCATCAGGTGGGACTCGATCAACCGGCGCACCGCATATGCGCTCACCGCATAGTCCCGTTCGATGAGTACGTCGGTTCGGGCGGTCCAACGCGTCTGCTTCGTCTTCGCCTGCAGTCGCTCGGCGACCCTGAGTAGCTCGTCGGCCCATGGCGTCGGATCTGAGATCACTCAGCTGACAATAAGAGACGGTCAGCCCAGCTCGAAGTTTTCGCGTGAGATGCGGACGAAGTGCCCGGTGCCGGTGTCGGTGCACGTCACGCCGGCAGACTCGCTGTCGCAGGTGATCACGCCGTAGGACATGCTCTGCCCGTAGTCGAGCGTCTTCGTGACCGTCCCGCTGAACTTGCTCACGCCTTCGTAGCATCCCAGCCCTCCGGGCTTGCCCCGCTGACGTAGAACTCCAGACCGCCGAATTCGAGATTGCACTCCCTGCCGAACGGGCCGTTGATGGATGCCGGCACCACCCAGGTGCGGTCGCGGATCTCGCAACCCACACCCGATCCGTCGGAGTAGATGTCGCAGATGATGTTTCCCGACGGGGTCACGAACTCGTCGTCGGGAGGCGCTTCGCCACCGCCGCACGCGTTCGCCGCGGCGGATAGGGGTAGGGCTGCGGCGGTCGCGATCGACAGGGCGACGACGATTTTGATCTTCATGGTGGATCCTCTCCGTGGCTGCACGGGCCAGTGGCGACCCGTGACGCACAGAGTGGATCCGGCGTCTTGGCGGATTCTTGGAACGGTTAGCCCGGGTGTCGGCTCACGTCGTTGACCGTGCGCTCATCGAGTTGCGCCTTGAGCGCCGCGTTCTGCGCTTCGAGGTCGGCCAGCCGTTGGCGCAGTCCGGCGAGCGCGGGCTCGAGTTCGGCCGCGGTGAGGCGGGGTGTGATGTGCTGCGGGCAGTTCCAGTCGAAGGCCTCCACGGCCACGATGACCCCGCGTTCGACGACCGCGTCATAACGAGCATCGCCCAGCGACCGCACCAGGTCCGGATCCTGCTCGGCGGTGACGATGCGCGCATGTCCGAATAGCTTGAGCCGCCTGCGTCGCGCATAGTCCATGGCGATGATCGCGACACGGTCGTCGCCGCCGAGGTTGCCGGTGCTGATGTATTGCAGGTTGCCGCGGAAGTCAGCCCAGCCGATCGTGTGCTCGTCGAGCACCCGCACGAAGCCAGGGGGGCCACCCCGATGTTGCACGTATGGCCAACCGGTCTCGCTCACCGTGGCCAGATAGAAACCGTCGCGCTCGCCGAGGAATTCGATCTCGTCGTCAGTCAACGCATCAGGTTCGACGGCAGCTGCGCCCGCGCTGCGCTTGCGGTCGTAGAAGGCATTGCTGCCGTGCTCGAGTTGGGCTGTCTGAACGCCGTCGGTGAACGCAATCGCCGGGTAACGCCTACTCATTGCATCCTCCAGTGGGTATGCCCATATAGCACCGCAGCGCGCACATCAATTCCCGATCAGGTGGCGCGGATCCAGGGTTCGCAGTTCTGCGACTCGAAGGCCTTGACCGTCGTGTTGATGTTCGCGTACATCGGACCGACGGACATGTTCGTCGCAACGACGTGATCCTTGTTCGCGTCCGGCGTGCTGTAGGTGAACCAGACGCACATCGAGTCCTGCGTCGGCACATCGTTGATCCAGACCCCGAAGGTCGAGGCCGACCCGTCCGTGCGGTAGAGCCCCGGCGCGACGTCGGCCCCGACGACAAAGAAGCCGTTTCCCGGGATGGGGTCCAGAATTTCTGCACCGGCCCGCGGCGCGGACGTGGTCGCGGCTGACGCCACCAGAAGCACGGCCGCCGCGTTACGCAGACTCTGCAGTCGCATACGCTCTCCCGGGCTGAAGCCGATTCCGACGTCAGCGTAACGCCGGCCACGAATCCGCCGAATACATTTGAACCATGTCGAACACCTGCAGCCGGACGATCGCGGCCGCGTCTGTCTTCGCGATGCCGGCCCTCCTGAACGTCGCCGCGGCACACGCCGACCCCCTGCCCGCTTTCTGCGCACCGGCCGTCGTCGTCGACGGGGTGTGTGCGACGCGGCTGGCGTCGGTGACCGACGATGTCGTCGACGGGACGATCACCGGGACTCCGGTGGGCGGCGGGCCCGCTATCACCCTTGCGGGGCAAGACGATGCGTACCTGAAATCCACCGGCTTCGGCGACACACCTCCAGATGCCGTGCACCGCTGGGACAGCGAGATCGAATCGGTGGAAGGTCTCGCCGTGGACCCGTCGGACCCCAACTGGTACGGCAACGCCAAGTCGAAAGTGTTTCTGCCGCGGACCTTGAACGGCTTCGCGGGCGAGTTGCCTCCCGGCTCGCTGCTGGTTCACTTCACGATCCCGGACGACAGTCGGCCGGGCGCGTACCGGCTCGTGTCGATTCAGCCGACGGCCGGTTGACCGCGCGCCCGGCCCCTGTCCGGCTCCGAACGGCTGCGTCAGACGCCCGATTTCGACGGTCCGCCGAAACGGCGGAAACGGGTGCGCAGGCTCGGTGGTAGACCCTGGCTCATCGGTGAGTCGGGTGTCTCCGCGACCGGTTGTGCGCGGCTGTGCGCCCGTACAGCCACCGGCAGGATGAGCATCTTGCCGAGTACGCGCATCTCTCGCTTTGCCTGCTCACGCGCAATGAACAGCAAGTCGAGCGGATACCAGAGACCGACCCAGGCCACGACGAGAAAGACGCCGTTTCCGAGCAGCTGATTGGCAACCTCGCCCATCCCCGGTCGCGCGAAGAGATACGACAAAGCGATGCCGGAGACGAACAGCAGCGAGCCGTTGAGTAGCGACCGCTTGCCCTGGCGCCAGATGAGATTGTGTTCGCGGGTGGCTCTGCGCAGTCGCAGGCCGCAATAGCGCCGCACGGCCGCCACCACTTCGACGGCTTGTTCGTCGGAGCACTCGGTGGCGAGGTCCAGTACGATCCGCTGTTCGGCCCTGACTGCTTTTTGCGCAAGGAACCGCTCCACCAGTTCGTCCATACCGCTGTCGATACGGCGTGCGCCGGTGAGCAGGCCGCGTGGATCTGCGCTGAACAATTCACCGATGTTGTCCAGCTCGACCACCACTTCGGTGGGGAGCCCCGGGTCTTGCGTCGCAGGTCCACGACATAACCTCCACGCACTTTCGGCACTGCCGACGCTACCCAGGGGCGCGCGGTCACGCGAGCGCCGAGCGTGAATCGACTGCGAAAAGTCGGTTGGTTTTTCGCGGTGAGTGCACGTTGGGCGTTCTCCGGCTCGGCCGACTCATCCCAGCGGAGCTGTGCGCCCGCCGATCTTGTCGGTTGTCTCGAGGGGAACTCTGGTGCCGTTCAGGAACAGGCTCAGCAGGCTGAACCACCCGATGGTGAGGCTGTCCAACTTCAAATCGCCTTCCCCGGCGATAGTTTCGATCTCCGCGGGGGTGAGGCCCGCGTTGCGGGCCATCTGTTCGTTCGCCTGCCACTCGTAAGGGCAGTTGAGCACCGACGCCGCGCGGAGTCCGATCGGCGGTATTCCGCTGAGTCGAACCCGTTACCTACGTGTGGGCGGACGTCCCTTCAGGGGTCACCCCCCAGTCGATCCCTCTGGGCTTGCAGATCGGCACCCGGCCTAGCTCCGCGGTCCGATGAAGGGCGACATGTCGAAGTATTCGCGCCATGCGTGGATCAGACCTCCGTCGACTACGAACGCCGCCGCGACCGGCGTGGCGATCTTCCTTCCGCCGAGCATGAAGTGGTCCGTGCGTTCGTGCATGACGAGCCTGCCGTCCGAAACCGTCGAGTGGACCTCGGCGCGCACGCCGACCGCCCCCCTGAGCCACTCCTCGATTGCTGACCGAAGCGCGGCCTTGCCGATAGCCGGCTTCATCGGACCTGGATGCCATTCGGCATCATCGGCGAAAAAGCCCAAAAGCTCACCGGCGTCAGCCCGTTCCCACGCGGCCAAGAATCGATCTACCGTGCCCGCCGCATCGCCGGTCGCGTCGCCCATGTCGCAACAGGGTAGCGGCCAAGAGGTTTCGCGGCCGCGACTTTCATGACGTCGTCCACCGGCTCCTCCGGCTTGTCGACGACAGCCGTCTCGGTGGTCCGGTATTGCAGCCGTGGGAATTCGACGCCATCGGTCGCACCTACGGTGCGTCGGCGGCGCTGTACTCGGGGTATTTCGGCCGATACCCGCGTGCGCGAGCCAGGGGTGCCAACATCATGCATTATCGAGACCACCTGGACGAAGCTGGGCATGTGCGTCTTCGGGTTGATTTTGCCCTCCCTGGCGAGGCCAAACCAGGTCTCGAAGAAGGTCTCCGTGTTGAACGCCGGGCTGAGTGTGACGACGACAGCCGGTGCCATTTCCAATCGCGCTTTCAAGAACTGGCCGTTGCTCCACCGACTGTGCTTCTGCTGACGGCCCTCCCGGCGTGTCGGGTCTGAATCCGCACAGTCGAGCGCAGCAATGCGCAACGAAACACCCCCGGCCCAACGGACCGGGGGTGTTTCGAACTACTGCTCAGTGGTGGTGATGACCGTGGCCGTGGCCATGGCCGTCGTCCACCGGCTCCTCCGGCTTGTCGACGACAGCCGTCTCGGTGGTGAGCACCATCCGGGCCACCGACGCGGCGTTGAGCACCGCTGACCGGGTGACCTTGGCCGGGTCGACGACACCGTCGGCGACCAGGTCGCCGTACTCCAGCGTCGCGGCGTTGAAGCCCTGTCCGGCGGGCAGTTCGCCGACTTTATTGACCACGACGTGCCCGTCGAGGCCCGCATTGGTCGCGATCCAGTACAGCGGCGCCGACAACGCGGATTCGAACACGCCGACGCCGAGCGCCTCGTCGCCGGAAAGCGATTCCTTCAACGACGCGAGCGCGGACCGGGCCTGCACGAGGGCCGCGCCGCCACCGGTCACGATGCCCTCTTCGACGGCGGCTTTTGCGGCCGCGACCGCGTCCTCGACGCTTTCCTTGCGCTCCTTGAGCGCGGTCTCGGTGGCCGCCCCGACCTTGATGACGGCCACGCCGCCCGCCAGCTTCGCCAACCGCTCCTCGAGCTTCTCGCGATCCCAGTCGGAGTCGCTGGTCTCGATCTCGGAGCGCAGCTGAGCCTTGCGACCCTCGATGGCGTCCTTCGTTCCGCCGCCGTCGACGATGACGGTCTGATCCTTGCTGACGACGACCCGGCGAGCCGAGCCGAGCACGTCGAGGCCGACCTCACGCAGCACCAAACCGACGTCGGGGTTGACCACCTGGCCACCGGTCACGATGGCGAGGTCCTCCAAGAACGCCTTGCGGCGGTCACCGAAGAACGGCGCCTTGACCGCGACGGCCTTCAGCGTCTTGCGGATCGCGTTGACCACCAGCGTCGAGAGTGCTTCGCCCTCAACGTCTTCGGCAACGATCAGCAGCGGCTTTCCCGCCTCGGCGACCTTCTCCAGCAGCGGCAGCAGGTCGGGCAGCGAGCTGATCTTCTCGCGGTGCAGCAACACCAGTGCGTCTTCGAGCACCGCTTCCTGGGAGTCGAAGTCGGTGATGAAGTACGCCGAGATGAAGCCCTTGTCGAAGCCGACACCGTCGGTGATCTCCAATTCGGTGTTCAGCGTCGACGATTCCTCGACGCTGACGACGCCGTCGGCGCCGACCTTGGTCATCGCCTCGCCGACCAGCTCGCCGATCTGCTCGTCGCGCGACGACACCGTGGCGACCTGAGCGATTCCGGTCTTGTCCGACACCGGTGTGGCCGAAGCCAGCAGGGCCTCCGAGACCGCATCGGCTGCCTTGCCGATTCCCGCGCCGAGCGCGATCGGGTTGGCGCCTGCTGCGACGTTGCGCAGACCGGCCTTCACCAGCGCCTGGGCCAACACGGTCGCCGTCGTCGTGCCGTCACCGGCGACGTCGTTGGTCTTGGTGGCCACCGACTTGACCAGCTGGGCGCCCAGGTTCTCGAACGGGTCTTCCAGGTCGATCTCGCGAGCGATGGTGACGCCGTCGTTGGTGACGGTGGGGCCGCCGAACGCCTTGGCCAGCACCACGTGCCTACCGCGCGGCCCCAGCGTCACCCGGACCGCGTCGGCGAGCTTGTCGACGCCGGACTCCATTGCCCGGCGCGCGGTTTCGTTGAATTCGATTTCTTTCGCCATAGGGCGTGTCCCCTTGTCATGCATGACGCCCCGGGAATCCGCCGCTGTACGCGGGGATCGCCGGGGCGGTCATGTTCGTCGTTACTTGTTGACGATGGCCAGTACGTCGCGCGCGGAGAGAATCAGGTACTCCTCGCCGTTGTACTTGATCTCGGTGCCGCCGTACTTGCTGTAGATGACGGTGTCGCCCTCGGACACGTCCAGTGGGATCCGCTTCTCGCCGTCCTCATCCCAGCGGCCGGGGCCAACTGCGACGACGGTGCCTTCCTGCGGCTTCTCCTTGGCGGTGTCGGGGATGACCAGACCGGATGCGGTCGTGGTCTCGGCCTCGTTGGCCTGTACGAGGATCTTGTCCTCGAGTGGCTTGATGTTCACGCTCGCCACGATTGGAGCCCTTCCAGTAGTTCGGGTTGCACAGCTCTAGTAGGTATTGGCATGCGTCCGTGCCCTCGCGCCGTCGTCGCGGGTGCCGGTCGAGGGCGTGGCCGCCTGCCACCTAGCACTCTATACATGAGAGTGCTAGCACTCAAGGTCCCCCCATGCCTATCGCCCGTGGCGAACACGCTGATCGCCGAAATACGCGCTGACCAGCGGATTGAACAGGTCGGCGCGCTCCCACTGCAGGAAATGGCCCGCGCCGGGCAGGACAACGGGCCCGGTGCGGTCGGTGAATGCCACCTCGCAGGTGTGCAGGAAATCGGGTCCGACAACCTGATCGTCCATGCCGTAGAGCAGCAGAGTCGGCACGTCGACCTTGCGATCGAGCAGCGGCGGCTCACTGGGCTGGCGGCCATGCATGAGCTGATAGGCCGCCCAACCCGCCCGCAACCGGTCCTCGGTCGAGAACGGCTCGGTCATGAAGTCCACGTCGGCCGCGGTGAAGGTGCCGGGCGACGCCCACAGCCGATGGCCGTACATCCCCGCCACGTACCGCCTTCTCTTGGCCGGTGTGTCGAGTTCCGCCGCCAAATCATCGGGGGTTGCGCCCTGGAGATAGCGGTAGTCGCTCGTCGGCCCGTCGCCGATCGCGCGGATCGACGAGACGTCGATGCCCGCAGCGGCGAAGTCGTCGAAAACGAACGGCGGCACCGAGTCGAAGAACACGAGCTTGTCGACGAAGCCCGGGTAGCGGTGCAGGAGATCACATGCGATGACGCCGCCGAGGTCACCGCCGACGACACCGCACCGGTCGTGGCCGAGCGCGTCGTGCACCAGCAGATAGATGTCGCGGCTCCACGCCGCGAGGTCGTAGACGTCCTCGGCGGACAGATCCGAGTCGCCGTAGCCGCGCAGATCGAGGGCAATCACCTCGTGGCCGGCTGCCGCCAAGGGCTCGATGTTGCGCCACCAGATGCGCTTGGTCTCGGGGTAGCCGTGCAGCAGCACCAGCGGGTAGCCGCCGACGCCTTCGTGCACGAATGCCAGCGACAGTCCGTCGCGGCCCTCGGTCGGCGGCACTTCGCGGCGGTGGATCGTGAAGGCGTCGGGTTCGGGCGTGGCCGGCTGGGCGGGACGCAGTCGGAGGTCGTAGTACACGCGGCTATCCCTCGAACGCTTTCGGATCCACCATGAGGTGTGCCGACACGTCGCCGATCATCTGGATGTCGACCTTGCGCTCGGTGAAGTACCACCCGTCGTCGTCGCGGCTGAACGTGTCGTGGTAGCGGCCGACGACAATCGGCTGGATCGGCACGGTCTCGGTGTCTTGGACGACGCAGAACGTGGATCGGGCCGTGGCCGTATCGCCGGCGTTGACCTCGACGATCGGGTTGAGCACCAAATGCCTTGTGCGCGGTGTGTTTCCATGCTCGGGGTAGCGGCGGGTGGTCGTCGCGAACAGTTTCGCGATGTTCTCCCCGCCGGAGACCGAGCCGGAGCCTGGTGCGCCGAAGGTGGACCTCGCCAACAGTGCGCCGACCCCGTCGAAGTCGCCTGCGTCGATCAGCTCGGCGTATCGGTACAGCAGTTCGGTGATCTCGAGCTTGTCTTCGGCACTCATGTCAGAGCTGACCCTTCACCACCGGCAGGCCCGGATCGCTGGCGACGTCCAGGGGGGACGGAGGCGCTCCTGCCGCGACGAGGTGCGCTGCGAACGACGCGATCATCGCGCCGTTGTCGGTACACAACCGGGGACGAGGGATACGCAGCGTCAAACCGTTTGCCGCACAGCGCTCCTCGGCCAACTCCCGCAGCCGGGAGTTCGCCGCGACCCCGCCGGCGATCAGCAGCGTCGACACGCCGAGGTCGGTGCAGGCCCGCACCGCCTTCATGGTCAGCACGTCGGCGACCGCCTCCTGGAACCCGGCGGCGACGTCGGCCTGGGATGCAGCCGGATTCTTCTCCACGTAACGCGCGACGGCCGTCTTGAGCCCGGAGAAGCTGAAGGCATACGGGTCGTCGCGGGGTCCGGTCATGCCGCGCGGAAACGTGATCGCCTCGCGGTCTCCCTCTTTGGCGAGGTCGTCGAGCACCTTCCCGCCGGGATAGCCGAGGCCGAGCAGGCGCGCGATCTTGTCGTAGGCCTCCCCTGCCGCGTCGTCGACGGTGCTTCCGAGTTCCTCGATCGGTTCGGCCAGCGATCGCACGTGCAGCAGGTTGGTGTGGCCCCCGGAAACCAGAAGGCCCACGCATTCCGGAAGCGTCCCATGGTCGTACACGTCGGCAGCGAGAAGACCGCCGAGGTGGTTGACGGCATAGAACGGCACCTGCCATGCCGCGGCATACGCCTTGGCGGCGGCGACGCCCACCAGCAATGCTCCCGCCAGCCCTGGGCCGATGGTGGCCGCGACGACGTCCGGTTTGGCGATGCCCGCCGCATCCAACGCGCGACGCATCGTCGGTCCCAACGCCTCGAGGTGCGCGCGCGACGCGATCTCGGGTACGACGCCGCCGAACCTCGCGTGTTCGTCGACGCTCGATGCCACCTCGTCTGCGCGCAACGTCACTGTTCCGTCGGGGGCCAGCTCGGCGATGCCGACTCCGGTTTCGTCGCAGGAACTCTCGATTGCCAAAATGATCGTCACGCCGAGCCTCCTCGTGCCGGACGTTGCATGGTGTAGGCGTCGGCGCCGCTGACCCGGTAATAGCGTTTGCGCAGGCCGATGGTGACGAAGCCTGCCCCCTCGTACATGGCGATCGCGGCCGCGTTGTCGGTGCGCACCTCGAGATACACCGTGTCGTCGCCTGCGACGTCCAGCAATCGCGTCAGCATGTCGCGGCCGATCCCCTGACCCTGATAGGCGGGGTCGACGCCGATGGTGTGGATCTCGTATTCGTACGGCGGCTTTCGACCGAGTCGCGCGATACCGCCGTAGCCGACGAGCTTGTCGTCGGTGCGGGCCGCGACGTAGTGGATGTGGGGTGCGGCCAGTTCACGCACGAAAGCTGCCGCGGGCCACGGATCGTCGCCCTCGAAGAGTTGCGCCTCGAGTTCTGCGCACCGTGCGGCATCGCTCGGCGCCAACTCGCCGTAGACGACGGTCATCGCGTCACCGTCGGCGGGATGGCCTGCGGCCTCGCGTCGGGCCTGCGGAGATAGAGCGGGACGAGCGGCTGCGGCGGCGACGCCCAGTCGACGATCCGCACCAGGCCCGACGCCGTCGGGTAGACGGCAGGCTGCCGCGGCAGCGCGAACAGCGCCGCGTGCTCAGGCGAACCGGCAACCGCGGTGGCATCTGTCGGCACATCTGCGGGCGCGGAGACGGCGGGTCCGTGGGTGCGCATGCCGTCCCGGTAGCGCGCCCAGTAGACCTCGCGGCGCCTGGCGTCGGTCACGACGAGCACGTCCCCCGCGGTGTCGACGCCGATCGCGTCGAGACTGCACACTCCGTACACCGGGATACCGAGGGCCTGTCCGTACGCGGCGGCGGTGGCCATGCCCACCCGCAGCCCGGTGAAAGGGCCTGGGCCGCAACCAACGACAACGGCTTGGAGATCCGCGACGTCCATTTCCGCGTCGGCCAGCGCGGCGAGCACGTTGGGGGTGAGTTGCTCGGCATGTGCTCTGGCGTCGACCGTGACGCGTTGCCCGAGCACATCGATGCTGTCACCGTCACGTCTCACGATCCCGGCGGTGACCGCGGGCGTCGCGGTGTCGATGACGAGGACGGTAACGCTCATGGTCGGCTCCACCGCCAAATCGCCGTCCGCACTTCGGTATCCGCTGAGCGCTCGAGCCGAATGTCGAGGTGTCGCTCCGACAGCCGCTCGACGATCCCCTCGCCCCACTCGACGACGACGACCGCGTCGGCGAGGTCGGTGTCGAGGTCCAGGGAGTCGAGTTCGCCGAGCAGGTCGGCCCCCGGATGGTCGAGCAGCCGGTACATGTCGACGTGCACCATCGTCGGCGATCCGGGCTGTCGCGGCCGGTGCACTCGGGCCAGCACGAACGTCGGAGACGTTACCGGGCCCTCCACATCCATCGCATCGGCGATTCCCTTGGCCAGCACCGTTTTCCCCGCCCCCAGTGGGCCCGACAACACCACTACGTCGCCTGCGCGCAACTGTGCGCCGAGCTTGGCGCCGAGCGCCCTGGTGTCCTCGGCGGTCGACAGCTCCGCGGTTCCGCTCGACTGCTCAGCCATGGCCGCGCGCCCGATCACGGATCCGTCGTGTCATCGCGACGAGCTTCGACGGTGTCGCCCGCTCGACCAGCCGAACCAGCGCGTCGTTGATCACGTCGGGCTGTTCGAGTTGCACCAGATGTCCTGCGCGTCGGACGATGACCAGTTCCGACTTCGGCAGCGCAGCCGCCATCGCCACGGAGTGTTCGGCCGGCGTGATGAGATCGCGGTCGCCGCAGGCGATCAGGGATGGCACCAACGCCAGCGTGCGCAGTCCTGCGTCCTCGTCGTGCACCTCCAGCGCATGCAGGAACTCGACAAGGGTGACGATCGGCGTGCCGTGCATCATCTTCTCGGAGAAGGCGACGACGCTCGGGCTGATCTTGGCATCGCCGTAGGATGCCGTCCGTAGAATCGGGGCGACCACCCGCTTGGCGGCGCCCCTGGTGCGGTGCACTGTTTTCGGGGCATATCGGACCGCGAACCGAACGGCCTCCAGCGCCGGATTCTTGAGGATCTCGACGACCGGTGCGCGCGCGACACCGTCTGCTGCGGAGGAGATCAGCGCTGCGCCGACGATGCGGGTGGGATAGCGCTGCGGGTATTGCCGCGCGTGAGACAGCACTGTCATGCCGCCCATGGAATGCCCCACGAGCACGACCGGGCCCTTCGGCGCCGCCACGGCAAGAACCGTCTCCAGGTCGCGCCCCAGCTGCTCGATCGTGTAGGTGTCCGGCGG
The DNA here is from genome assembly GCA_023415515.1 of Actinomycetes bacterium. Classification (GTDB taxonomy): domain Bacteria; phylum Actinomycetota; class Actinomycetes; order Mycobacteriales; family Mycobacteriaceae; genus Mycobacterium. The sequence goes on along the minus strand of JAEZKH010000477.1, from coordinate 3,295 downwards.
CGCCTCCGCCGACCGCCCGTGGCCTCGCTGGTCGTAGAACACCATGCGCACCTGCGGACCCCACTCCTGTTCGAGGCGCACCCGCTGGAAGTGGAAGCCGGCCATGCGCAGACAGAAGCCGTGCGCGAACACGACCGTCAGCGGCGCATCCGGCGGGCCGACTTCGCGCACCGCGAGGTCGATGCCGTCGGGCGTGGTCACCACCGAGCTGCGGTCGGCGTCGAGGAGTTCGAAGTTCTCGCCCGCGTACGGGTCTTCGCTCGTCGTGCGGCGCGTCATCGAGCGCGCGACGGTCACGCCTGCGATGGAGCCGACGGCGGCGAGTCCCGCCACGCCCGCCAGGAGCCCGGCGTTCGCTGTGCGCCGCAGCCGCTTCGGGTCGTTACCGCTCACCGGCCGAGCCTTCCGCCGGCGGGCCGACGTAGGACCTGACGACCCGTCCCCGCGGACTGGTTACGATTTCGTAGTTGATGGTGCCGAGCAGGTCGGCCCAATCCTGTGCGGTGGGCTCACCAGCGGATCCCGGGCCGAACAGAATCGCCTCGTCGCCCTCGCTGATGTCACCGGGGTCGGGGCCGAGGTCGACGACGAACTGGTCCATACAGATCCGTCCGACGTTGGGCCGCAGCGTGCCGTTGATGAGCACGCTCACCCGTCCGCTGAGAGGGCGGAAGACACCGTCGGCATATCCGATCGGCAGCAGGGCCAGAGTCGTGTCCCGGTCGGCGACCCAGGTATGTCCGTACGACACACCTTCGCCCGCACTCACCGATTTGACCAGTGCCACAGGGCATTTCAACGTCATGGCCGGCCGCAGCCCCATGTCGCCAAGGTGTGGAATCGGGCTGAGGCCGTACACTGCGATGCCGGGCCGGACCATGTCGTATGCCAGATCCGGACGCGTCATCGCCGCGGGTGAGTTGGACAGGTGCGCGATCTCGAAGTGCACGCCCCGTTCGCGCGCCTGGGCACGCATGTCGTCCAGCCGCTGGGCCTGTTTGTCGTTGACCGGGTTGTCGGGGTCGTCGCCGTGCGCGAGGTGAGACATGATTCCGCGCAGCCGGATCGCCTCGTCGGCGACCGCGCGAGTCAGCGTCGTCAGCATCGACGGGTACTCGGCGGGGCTGACGCCGTTGCGGTTCAGCCCGGTGTCCACTTTGACCGTGACGTCGGCGGTGACGCCGGTGAGCTTGGCGGCGGCCAGCAGATCGTCCAGTTGCCGCGACGAGGACAGCGCCACCTGGATGTCCGCTTGCAGCGCAGGCGCGAAGTCGGTGCTCGGCGGATGCAGCCAGGACAGCACCGGCGCGGTGATGCCGTCGCGGCGCAGAGCGAGCGCCTCCCCGATGGTTGCGACGCCGATCTCGGCGGCGCCTGCGGCCAGCGCCGCGCGCGCGACCTGGGTGGCACCGTGGCCGTAGCCGTCGGCCTTCACCACCGCCATCACCTGCGCAGATCCCGCTCGCTCGCGCAGCAGTCGAACGTTGTGCCCGATCGCGGCAAGGTCCACCATCGCCTCGGCGTTCGCGCTGGGCGTCGGGGAAGTCGTCGGCTCGGTAATCGGCATGGTCATGTCACCACCGCCGATTGTCCCAGACCTCCGAGTTCGCCCGCCGAATCGGCGGCGACCGGGACATGAGTCACCTCCGTAGACCGCGCAGATCAGCTGACGCTGTCAATCGCTCCGGCAAGAAATCGACGTGATCGTCAATAACGTGCGGGCATCGCCGGCGCGGATCTCGTCGCCGTAGTGCAGGCAGACGTCTCGGTACAGCTCAGTGCGCGAAGGGTTGATTCTTGTTGAAATGGCCTCCGGGCTTCAGCTCGTCGAGGGTCTTCAGGACGGTGACGATGTCGTCGCGGAGCGCCCGCGCGAGGTCGATCGAGAAGCCCTCGCGCACCACGATCCGCAGCACCGCGATGTCGGTGGCGTTCTCCGGCATGGTGTATGCGGGCACCTGCCAGCCGTAGGCGCGCAAGGAGTGAGAGACGTCGAACTCCGTGTAACCGAAATCTCCCTTCAGCCGGAAGGCGATCACCGGTATCGCCGACCCGTCGGAGATCAGCTCGAAATGCTCGCCCTCCCTGAGTTGGTCACCAAGCCAGCGGGCGGTCTGCGACAGCGCGCCCATCACCTGCGCGTAGCCCTCCCGGCCCAACCGCAGGAAGTTGTAGTACTGACCGACCACCTGATTGCCGGGTCGGGAGAAGTTGAGCGTGAACGTCGGCATGTCGCCGCCGAGGTAGTTGACCCGGAAGACCAGGTCCTCCGGCAGGTGTTCGGGACTGCGCCACACCACGAACCCGATTCCGGGATAGGTGAGCCCGTACTTGTGCCCGCTGACGTTGATCGACACCACCCGCGGTAACCGGAAGTCCCACAGGAGGTCGGGGTGAAGGAACGGCACCACGAAGCCACCGCTCGCCGCGTCGACGTGCACCGGGACGTCGACGCCGCCGTCGGCGGCCACTTTGTCGAGCGCTTCGCATATGTCACCGATCGGTTCGAGCTCACCGGTGTAGGTGGTGCCGAGGATTGCGACCACCCCGATGGTGTCCTCGTCGATGTTCTCCAGCACCTGTTCGGGAGTGATGACGTAGCGGCCCTTCTCCATCGGCAGGTAGCGCGGTTCGACGTCGAAGTACCGGCAGAACTTCTCCCACACCACCTGCACATTGGCGCCCAACACCAGGTTCGGCCTGCGCTGCCGCCAGCCCTCGCCAACCCGTTCCCGCCACCGCCAGCTCATCGCCAGCCCGGCGAGCATCACGGCCTCGCTGGATCCGATGGTGGACACCCCTGTCGCGGTTGATGCGTCGTCATCGCGCAAACCTTCGGCGTGAAACAGGTCGGCCACCATCGCCACACAGCGTGCTTCGATCGCCGCGGTGGCCGGATACTCGTCCTTGTCGATCATGTTCTTGTCGAACGTCTCGGCCATCAGCTTCTCGGCCTGCGGATCCATCCACGTGGTCACGAACGTCGCGAGGTTCAGCCGCGAGCTGCCGTCGAGCATCAACTCGTCGTGGATGAAACGGTAAGCCGCATCGGGGTTCATGCTCTCGTCGGGCATCCGCAGCGCGGGCACGGGCGCCATGGCCATCCGCCCGGTGTACGCCGGTGCGATCACGGGGCCGCGGGAATGCTTGTCAGGCATGAAGATCCTCTCGTAGCTGGCTATAGACGGGCGATTGCGGTACGGACGTGCGCCAGGATGCGCGACGCGGACGTGGGGGCGGCCCGCGGGCCGGGGTCGGCGGCGGAGAGGTTCGCGGCACGGGCATGCACGAACGC
>JAEZKH010000355.1 GCA_023415515.1 Actinomycetes bacterium | reverse complement strand
TTCACCGGCAACGACTACGCCGACGACCTGGCTGCCGGCAATATCGCTGTCGCGCAGGCATATTCGGGTGACATCGTGCAGCTGCAGGCCGACAACCCCGACCTGCACTTCATCATTCCCGAGTCCGGCGGCGACTGGTTCATCGACACCATGGTCATCCCCTACACCACGCAGAACCAGGCGGCCGCCGAAGAGTGGATCAACTACATCTACGACCGTCCCAACTACGCCAAGCTGGTGGCGTTCGTTCAATACGTGCCTGTGCTGTCCGACATGAACGACGAACTCGACAAGCTGGATCCGAGCCTGGCGAAGAACCCGCTGATCGTCCCGCCGGAGGCCGATGCCGCGAAACTGAAGTCCTGGGCCTCGCTGACCGACGAGCAGACCCAGGAGTTCAACACGATGTACGCCGCGGTGACCGGCGCCTGATCGCGATGGCACAGCGGACGCATAGGGCTACCGCCCACCCGAGAGGTGGAGGGAGAGCATAAATGGCACCGCGGACGCGAGGAGCATAGATGGCAGGTGTGGCCAGCAGCAGTCGACAGCGCAGCAAGATCGCTCCGTATCTGATGATCCTGCCCGCGCTGGTGTATCTCGGGATCTTCTTCGTGGTGCCGTTCTTCTCCTTGGCGCGTACGTCGCTGTCATCGACGGGTGGTTCGATCTACCTGCCGACGTTGACATTCGCGTGGGACTTCGGCAACTACTTCGAAGCGTTCAGCACCTACAAGGACCAGATCATCCGGTCGTTCACCTTCGCGGGGGTGGCGACGGTGCTGTGCATCCTGCTGGCCTTCCCGCTCGCCTACGTCATCGCGTTCAAGGCGGGGCGCTTCAAGAACCTCATCCTGGGGCTGGTGATCCTGCCGTTCTTCGTGACGTTCCTGATCCGCACCATCGCCTGGAAGACGATTCTGGCCGATGACGGTTGGGTGGTCAGCGGGCTCGGTGCGATCGGCCTGCTGCCCGAAGAGGGACGCCTGCTCTCGACCAGTTGGGCGGTGATCGGCGGGCTGACCTACAACTGGATCATCTTCATGATCCTGCCGCTGTATGTCAGCCTCGAGAAGATCGACCCGCGGCTGATCGAGGCATCCAAGGACCTGTACTCGAGCAACACGCGGGCGTTTCGAAAGGTGATCCTGCCGCTGGCGATGCCCGGTGTGCTGGCGGGCAGCATGCTCACCTTCATCCCTGCCGTCGGCGACTTCATCAACGCCGACTATCTCGGCAGCACCCAGACGACCATGATCGGCAACGTCATCCAGAAGCAGTTCCTGGTGGTCAAGGACTATCCGGCTGCCGCAGCGCTGTCCATGGTGCTGATGGTCATCATCCTGGTCGGCGTGCTGCTCTACACCAGGGCGCTGGGTACGGAGGATCTGGTATGACGACACAGGCAGGCGCGGCCGTCGCGGCCGCCGCGGATCAGGTCGACCAGCCCCCCAAGGCCGTCAAGGGCAGCCCGAAGTGGGGCGATGTGATCCTCCGGATCGTCGCAGGCCTGGTGTTGCTGTACCTGTTCCTGCCGATCTTCGTGATCATCCTGTTCTCGTTCAACGATCCGAAGGGCAAATTCAACTACTCGTGGCAGGGCTTCACCCTGAAGAACTGGGCCGACCCGTTCAAGTACCCGGCGCTGACCGATGCCCTGAAATTGAGCCTCAACGTTGCGGCGGTATCCACGGCCATCGCCTTGGTTCTCGGCACCCTTGTTGCGATAGCGCTTGTGCGGCAAAGGTTCCGCGGCTCGACGGCGGTCGACACCTTCCTGGTGATCCCGCTGACCGCTCCCGAGGTCGTGATGGGTGCGGCGCTGCTGACGCTGTTTCTCGACTTCGGCTGGGCGGCCGGCTACACCACGATCCTGATCGCCCACATCGCCTTCGAAGTCAGCTTCATCGCGATGACGGTCCGTGCGAGGGTCCGCGGATTCGACTGGACGCTCGAGGACGCATCCCTGGATCTGGGCGCCAGCCCGTTACGGACGTTCTTCAAGGTGACCCTGCCGCTGATCGTGCCGGGGATCATCGCCGCGGCGATGTTGTCGTTCGCGCTGTCGCTCGACGACTTCATCATCACGTACTTCGTCAGCGGTTCGACGGTCACCTATCCGCTGTATGTGAACGCAGCCGTCAAGGCTGCTGTGCCGCCACAGATCAACGTGCTGGCCACCGCGATCCTCGTCATCAGCCTCGTGCTGCTCGCGGTCGGAACCCTGGTACGGCGCAAGCGGTTCGAAGCCTGACCGGGTTCTCAACGCGATCCTCGGCGGCTCACCCGATCTCGGCGGGAACGGGCGGCGCTGATCGCGCACCGGTGCGCGCCGCACCGATGCCGGCCGCGACGACCATGCAGATGCCGATGACACCGAACGCGCCTGGCACTTGATGCAGGATCAGCAGACCGACGACCATTGCGAACCCCGGCTCGAGCGCCATCAATGTGCCGAACGCCGCTGTCGTGAGTCGACGCAGCGCGAGCATCTCGAGTGCGAACGGAACGACCGGGAGCAGGATGGCCAAGCCGATTCCGATCAGCAGGATCTCCGGTGTCATGCGTTCGAAGACGGCCGGGCCGACCACGATCGTCGCCACCAGACCCGCGACCGGCATCGACACGGCCAGGCCGTTGATGCCCGCGACCTCGTCCCCGACTCGCTGCGTCAGGAGGATGTAGCCCGCCCAGCACGCCGCCGAACCGAGCGCGAACAGCACCCCGACAGGATCGACGGCGCCGGCCCACGGCTGTGTCAGCAGGACGACACCCACCGCGGCGATACCTGGCCACAGCGCCCGCGCACTGCCCTTACCGTTGGCAACGGCGACGCCCAGCGGCCCCAAGAATTCCAGCGCGCTCGCGGTTCCGAGCGGAATACGGCCGGCGGCGGCCATGAACAGCATCGTCACCGACGCGGTCACCACGCCGAGAAGCACGCACACCGCAAACGACTTGCGGGTGAACGCAGACGGTCGCGGACGGATGATCACCAGCATCAGGACGCCGGCCCACGCCAATCGCAGCCAGGCTGCGCCCTCCACGCCGATCCGGTCGATCAACGTCACCGCGATCGCCAACCCGACCTGCACGCACGCCATCGATCCCATCGCCATGAAGGCTCCGGTCCTGGCCTGGTTGTCGGTCATCACTGCATTGAACGACAGCCATACCGTTCACGTCCACGTGATTTATATGCACATACCGTTCGGCTTTTCGAAACAATGACGGTCGGTGCGCCGCCGGACATCATGGCCCAAACCGCGGGCTGCGTCCGAAAATCCCGAATGCTTCTAGACAGATCGTTCGGTGATCACGAACAATCGGTGGGTGGAGATCTGGGAGATGACCGCGCGCGAATCCGTCCGCCAGACACTCGCCGACTACACGGCGGGGACCGACCGCAACCGACTCGAGGACGTCGCGGCGTGCTTTGCGCCTGAGGGCGTGCTGAGGATCGGCGATCGCGATCCGATGGTCGGACCACAGGCCATCGTCGCGGGTCTGGGCGCACAGGTGAGCCGCTTCGCGACAGGTCCCATCCCGTTGACTCATGTGCGCCACCATGTTTCGAGCGTCCGGTTCGGTTCGGTGACGCTCGACAGGATCGAGGTGACTAGCTACTTCCTCGCCGTCACGAACATCGGCGTGGATCATTGGGGCCGGTATCGAGACGTGCTGACGCCGGTAGGAGATCGCTGGCTGTTCTCATCCCGAGAAGCATCGGCCGACGGCTTCAGCCCCGAGAGCCTGATGCGATAGCCATGGACACCCGACGCCTGCAACTTCTCCTTGCGCTGTCTCGGCTCGGCTCCATGCGCGCGGTTGCCGACGTACACCACCTCACGACCTCGACGGTGTCCCAGCAGATCGCCGCGCTGGCAAGGGAAACCGGTGCCCAGCTGATCGAGCCGGAGGGCAGGCGAGTGCGTTTGACGCCAGCCGGACAGCGGTTGGCCGACCATGCCGTCACGATCCTGGCCGCTGTCGACAGCGCGCGCCTCGACCTGGACCCCGAGGCGGAGCCCACCGGGACCGTGCGCGTCGGCGGATTCGCCACCGGCCTGCGGTTGTCGTTGCTGCCCATGATCGCCGACCTCGCCGACCGCTACCCGAGGGTCGATTTCGTGATCAGCGAGTACGAGCCCAACGAGGTCTTCGAGTTGCTCACCAACGATGACCTCGACCTTGCGCTGACCTACGACTACAACCTCGCGCCCGCCTCCCCTGGGCCGGCGCTCGAAACCGTGCCGCTGTGGTCGGTCGAGTGGGGACTCGCTGTGCCCGCGGACTCCGCCGACAGAGGGTCCGCGATCGCCGGATATGCGGACGAAACATGGATTGTCAACTCCCGCAACACCGCTGATGAAGACGCGGTGAGGACGTTGGCCTCGCTGGCCGGTTTCACCCCACGGATCGCGCACCAGATCGACAGTCTCGATCTGGTCGAGGACTTGATCGTCGCCGGATACGGTGTCGGCTTCCTGCCGATCGGCAGGCCGACGCACCCCGGCGTCACCGTGCTCCCACTGGCGGAACCGAAGGTCGTGCTGACCGCCTACCCCGCGACGCGCCGCGGCAGATCGACGTGGTCACCACTGCGTGTCGTGCTCGAACGACTCCGGCCACCACCGGATGGACCGTTGCCCCGGCCGCAGTGGCCGCGGCCGGCGGCCTGACCGGTCAGGCCTGCCCGAGCGTCAGCGGCTGTGCGGTTCGATAGCGCTCGACCACGTCAGGTGTCGCTTCCCCGGTGAACGTGGTGGTGCGTCCGACCGACCACTCAGGTGGCGAATCGGATTGCGACAGCGTCCATGCCGCCTGCCGGGCCGCACCCAGCGCCACGTACTCCGCAGGCGCGGGCACCAGCACCGGCTTGCCGAAGACGGCCGGGGCGATGACCCTGACCGCTTCCGAACGAGCGCCGCCACCGACGAGGATGATCCGCTCGGCCTCGACGCCGTGGACCGAGATCTTGTCGAGGCAGTACGCCAGGGAGCAGAGCAGCCCCTCGACACCGGCGCGGGCGATATTGGCTGCGGTCAAGTTCCGCGTGGTGATCCCCTGTAGTGCCCCTGAGGCGTTGGGCAGGTTCGGCGACCGTTCGCCTTCGAGATAGGGCACCAGGGTCAGCCCCTCGGCCCCCGCCGG
>JAEZKH010000215.1 GCA_023415515.1 Actinomycetes bacterium | reverse complement strand
GCGGGAAGCACCGGCGTCTGCGGCAGCGTCAGCGACGCGGTTGCGCCGGGGGGCGGCGTCGCCGGTGTTGCGGCGGCGGGGTTGGCCGCGCCCGACATCGACGATGCGAGTGTCTGCATCAGCTGTGGGGCGGCGGCACCGACGGTCGACAGCTGGGTGAGCAGCTGGGCGCCCGGGTTCGGCGGAGCCGGCACCGGCGGCACCGGATCGGCGGCCGCCGTCCCGCTCAGCGACAGCGCCGTGACCGCGCCCGCGGCGGCGATCATGCTCGACACAAAGAGTTTCCGGGTGCGGTTCATGGTTCTCCCAATCGTTGGTTGGCGTAGGCCTGAACCCGAAGCTAGTTAGTTACTGGTGTTACTCAAGTGACACGTGTGGCGTTTATTCAACCGTTACGGAGGCGAGGTCCATCGGTGACCGGATCGCTAGAGTCGGTCCGATAGACGCCAAACCGACCAAGACAGTCCCGCGGCTGCCAGCGCGATTGGCCGCCGCGGCGCCGTGGTTGCTTCTGGTCAGCATCGCGGCGCGGCTGGCGTGGACGTATCTGGCGCCCAACGGCGCGAACTTCGTCGACCTGCACGTCTACGTCGGCGGCGCGGGCGCTCTGGATCAACCGGGCGCCTTGTACGACTACGTCTACGCCGACCAGACGCCGGACTTCCCGCTGCCGTTCACCTATCCGCCGTTCGCAGCCGTGGTGTTCTACCCGTTGCATCTCCTGCCGTTCGGTGTCGTCGCACTGCTGTGGCAGCTGGGCATCGTCGCGGCGTTGTACGGCGTCGTGCGCATCACCCAGCGGTTGCTCATCGCCGGCGGCTTCGCCAAAAGCCGGCGCGTCGCGATGTTGTGGACGGCGGTCGGCATCTGGCTGGAGCCGCTCCGCAGCACGTTCGACTACGGGCAGATCAACGTGCTTCTCGTGCTGGGCGTGCTGTACGCGGTCTACAGCACGCGATGGTGGCTGTCGGGCCTGCTCGTCGGGCTGGCGGCAGGCGTGAAGCTGACGCCCGCGGTCGGTGGGCTGTATTTCCTCGGTAAGCGCCGGTGGGCGACGGTGGTGTTCTCGGCCGTCGTGTTCTTCGCGACGATCGGCGTGTCCGCGCTGGTGATCGGCGACGAAACCCGTTACTACTTCACCGAATTGCTCGGCGACGCCAGCAGGGTCGGTCCGATCGGCACGTCGTTCAATCAATCCTGGCGCGGCGGCATCTCGCGCATCCTCGGCCACGACGCCGGCTACGGGCCCATCGTGGTCGCTGCGATCGTCGTCACCGCCGTCGTCGCCATCCTGGCGTGGCGGGCGCTCGACGACGACGACCGGCTCGGCGGGATCGTGATCGTCGAACTGTTCGGGCTCCTGCTGTCGCCGATCTCGTGGACGCATCACTGGGTCTGGGTGTTGCCGCTGATGATGTGGCTTGTGCACGGCCCGCTCCGGAAGCTGCGTGGGGCGCGGGTCCTCGGATGGGGCTGGCTGGCGTTGACGATCGTCGGCGTGCCGTGGCTGCTCAGCTTCGCCCAGCCGACGATCTGGGAGATCAGCAGGCCGTGGTACCTCGCCTGGGCAGGGCTGATCTACATCGTCGCGACGTTGGTGACGCTGGCGTGGATCGCGGCTACTGCGCCTGTCCCTCTACGATTCCGTCGATCTCCCGCGCCATCTCCAGATCCTTCTGAGTGATCCCGCCCTCAGAATGGGTGACGAGCGCAAAAGTCACTGTCCGCCAACGGATATCGATGTCAGGATGATGGTCCTTCTGTTCGGCTCGTTCACCGACGCGGCGCACGGCGTCGATTCCGTCGAGGAACGCGGCAAACTTGATCGACCGGCGCAGCGCTCCGTCCTTCCGCTCCCAGCCGTCGAGGTCGGGCAGCGCGGCGTCTACTTGTTCGTCCGATAACACAGCCATGTCTGTTAGGTATACCGTCAGCCGCGATGCCAAACCAGATCGTCGTCGCCGGTGCGCTCATCGCAGGTGCGGCGCTGCTGGTGGCCCAGCGCGAACGCCCGGCAGAACTCGCCGGCCTGTGGGAATTGCCCGGCGGCAAGGTCGCACCGGGAGAGACCGACGCCGCGGGCCTGGAGCGTGAACTGCTCGAGGAACTGGGCATCGAAGTGCGGGTCGGCGAGCGGCTGGGCGACGACGTCGCGCTCGGTGATGCGATGACGCTGCGGGCCTACCGGGTCACCCAGACCGGAGGGGTGTTGCAGCCCAACGACCACCGCGCCCTTCGCTGGGTCACCGCGGGCGAACTCGACGCTCTGCCATGGGTGCCAGCGGACCGTGCGTGGCTGGGCGATCTGCTTCGCGCACTGACCGATTCGGATTAGCGATCGGCTGATGTCTGCCCTTGGGGCCGTCGGCGCACACTATTCTTCGCAGCCATGCGGGTGCTTGCGTTCATCTGGCGGGGCGTGCTCGCGTTCGACCGGATCGGCTCGCGGATACCGCAACTGATGCAGATGTGGCTCGTCGAACTGTTCTTCGCCCTGCCGCTGACGTTCTTCATCGCCAAGGTGATCGACATCCGCGGCGCCTTCGGCGTTCCGGGCACCGGCGAATCGATGCCAGGGGTGTTCTGGGGTGCGCTGGTGGTGTCGGTGGTGTGCGGGTTCTTCTTCGTCAAGAGCCTCGTCCGACCGCGCGTCGTGCGCGGCACGTGGACGCCGATGGTGAGCGCGGAGATCGGCTCAGTGACGGTCTTCGGGGGAAACCGGCAGTGGACGACGAGTTACGACTACCTGACCAGCCACCCGTCCTACTCACTGCTGCTTCTGCTCACCGCGCCGATTCCGCTGACGATGGTGCTGATGACCGCCAACCACGGGGACTCCACGTTCTATTGGCGGGTGGCGGGCATCGTCGGACTCGTCATCTTGGCCCTCATGGCATTGGCACGCCTATTGGCTTGGTACGTCTTGCGTTTCGGCCGTCGCCAGCTCGACAACCAGGCCGACGCAAGGGGGATGTCGCAGCGCAGGCTGGGCTGGGAGATCGCGTGGAAACCGGTGCTGATGCTGATGGTGATGGTCTACGCGATCGTCTGCATTCCGCTCGGATGGATGTTCTGGCAGCAACACCGAACGATCGCGGCGCTTCCGGTCGTCACCGTCGATGACACCGCGTATGAAGGCGAATACCGCCGCATCGAGGGTCCGATGCTGACCGACGCGGTGTACTGGGCGCCCCGCGGGACGGGTCGGGGCGGCAACAACTATTCGGGCGCAGGGGTTTTGGTGGGCCTGCCCTCCGGTGGGGAGGCGCTGCTGCTGGCCGAATCGCTGTCGGTGCCCGACTTCGTCGGCATGATGAAGGACGCGAATGACGGCGAGGTCGAGGCGCAGGGCAAGGTGATCGACTCGATCACCGAGGATCAGCAGCGGTACTACGGCTTCGACGCGGCGGCTTTCCCCGACCCGTCACCGGACGGCCGCGTGATGATGTTGCTGTCCTACCCGTAAGCGCGGGCTTAGTAGCGCAGCCGGTCGCCGACGACGCGGACGTCGGCGACTGAACCGCGG
>JAEZKH010000106.1 GCA_023415515.1 Actinomycetes bacterium | reverse complement strand
ACATCCACCAGCCCATCGTGACCGCCGTAGCCCTCGAGCATCTGCACTACCCGACCGGGGATTCCGAGGCACATTTCTCAGCCGACCCGGGTCTCTTCGAGCAGACGCTCGAGCACATCGGAGACTGCGGTCGCCGCGGCGGGAACGGCGGCGGCGACCTCGGCGGACAACCCCATGCGTTCGTCGACATCGGCGACCTCGCAGCCGATCACGACGGTATACGGGGGTGTCCCGCCGAGCGCGGCGAGGCCGGCGAATACGGCCGCGGGGTCCATGGCGTGAGCGTCGAGGCCGACGTCGGCACCGAGGCTCTCGTGGTCGGCTTCGAAGACGTGGAGCGTGCCCGGCGCGCCGCGGTCGGGAAGGGCGTCGACGAGCACCAGCGCGTCACAACCGTCGAGAAGGTCGTACGCGAGGTGCATACCGCGGATCCCGTAATCGATCACCCGGACCCGCTGATCACAGATGCGCTCGGACACATGACGCATCACCTCGGGGCCGAATCCGTCGTCGCCGAGGAAGATGTTGCCGATGCCGGCTACCAGGATGTGAGACGTGAGCGCACCCTCCTTCTACTACATGCGCCGTATCTTGAGGTAGCGCTTCAGGTCCGGGATGGATCGGATGCCGATCGCCAGTGCGCCGAGCGCGATGACGCCTGCGATGACGGTGGCTGTCACACCTACTGCGCGCATGTCGGGTTCCTTTCACTCAACGGTTCGACCTCATCGGGCGCGAAGTACAGGTAGCGGCCGTACCACTCGTGCAGGTCTGCGGCGGGATCGTCCTCGAGGATCACGCCGAGGTGTTGATCTCCGTCGACGGTCTCGTGGACGGAGGTGACCGTGGCGACCCTGTCGGCGAAGAAGAGATCCTGGGCATCGGCCCGTCGGGACGGGTGCAGGCGAACCCGGCTGCCCCGGCTCACCCGCACCCCGTTGACGAGGACGGCATCGATGTCAGGCTGAACGGCGTTGTCGGCCAGCGGATCCCACCAGTCCACTCCGTCCGGTATCTCCGGGATCAGACCCGTCGTGTCGCCGCCGGCGCGCGGGTTGCGAAACACCCCGTGCAGGTTCAGCACCGCCTCGGGAGACATCGAGTCGCAGCGGTCGACGATCTCGGCGGCGAGTGGGTCCGTCGCGCGGGCGGTGGCCTTCTCGTCGTCGGTCATCGTCATGATGCGAAGCGTCAGGATCTCGTCGATCTCGGTGGAGTCGTACAGTGCGCCCTCGCTCTGCTCGGCGATCTCGGGGTGGTCGTAGAGGATGATCGGCGACACCAGCATCAGCGTGTGGTCGCCCTGCGGGCCGGCCAGCACCGGGAAGCAGCGGTGATGTTTGCACCGGGCGACGGCCTCGGCCGCGGCCGCGGGCGGTTCGAGCAGCGATACGAAGTCGCCGTCGGTGACCTGTGCGAGCAGGTGGGCGCCGATCAGCGACACGGTGATCGCGTCGTGCTTGCCGTCGGCGGGCGCGGCGGTGTTGCGCACCGTCATGGTCAGGCGCACGAGGTCGCCGTCGTCTTCGGAGGTGATCTCGAGGACCGCAGCCAACGCACGGCGGGCGCGGACCAGTCTGCCGCCGTCGACGTGCTCGGTGTCGCTGCCCGCTGCGACCTCGATCGGCAGCGTCCCGGGCAGGTCGGCGTCGAGGTCGAGGGGTCCGAAGGAGATCTCACGTTCGACGGCCTCGTCCCAGCGCAGCCAGGACTGTGTCGGCGAGACGAGTTTCTCGACCGGTTCGAACCGGCCGCCGCGGTCTGCTTCGACACCGCGGTGCTGCAATTGCAGGAAACGCACGACGACCGTGACGGTTGGCGTTCCTCGCGGTGCGATCAGCACTTGCGCCGACATCGAGTCGTCCTCGCCGATCCCGGCATCGGCGGCTCCTGGGGGCCCGAGAACCCCGAACTGCCAACGGGTCTGGTTCTTACTGGAGTCGGCGCGGTACGGATAGAGCAGATAGCCCTCGTAGAGCACCGCGTCTGCGACGGCGCGCGCTCGGAGGCGGTTGGCCGCCGACATCAGACACCATCCCAGGTCGCCGTCACCGGATCTCCTCGGTGAAGCTCGCGGCGAGTAGCGACGTCACGGCCTCGTCGAAGGACAGCAGTCCCCGCCTCGAGCGGTATTCCGCAAGCGCCTCGATGGTGTTCCGGTCCAACCTGAGCCAACCTGCGTTGGGGTAGTGCTGCCGGATGAGGTCGTGCCAGACCGAGACCGGCATCTGGAATCTGTGCTCACGGTCCCAGGGCACCTGCTGCACGGAGAACCCCCGCGCACCCGCGGAGAAAAGCGTTCCGCTGAACAGGAATAGCAGCGGCACACAGCCGTCGCGCAGGGCGTGCAGATATTTGGCGGCGGCCACCTCGAAGTCGTAGGTGCATTCCAGCGGAAGACTGACCTCGGTCGCTCCGGTGAAACCCTGAACCATGGCTGCTGTTTGCAGCCACTGGAACGTCTGCAGGGTGGTCGACCATCGTTCGCGCGGGCCGAAGAGGTCGAGCAGGCCGTCGGCCTCCTCGTCGGAGTAGGCGCGCCGCATCGGCTCGATGCGCACCTGCGCACGCAGCGCGATCGCGTGAATGGGCTCGTCGCCGACCGCGGCGACCCCGAGCCGTGCGTTCAACACCGGCGTCACCGCGTAGGGCTCCGGCTCGATCTCCACGACCGCAAAGGTGAGGTCGGTCATGCGCGCCTGCTCTTCTCGTCGAGAAGTTCGAAGAACTCGTCGATGAATTCACGTACCTGCTGGCCGCCGTCGAACCCGTGCCAGAGCATCCGCAGCCGGCCGACGAACTCGTAGCAGGCGTCGATGGGCACCAGATATGCCTGCGGTGTGGTCGATTCGTCGCGTGGTGCGCGCACCAGCAGGGCCTCGGTGTCCTCGGCGAGCAGATCGACGCGGGGGTCGGCGGCCCGTATCTCGTTCCAGGCCGCAAGCTCGAGTTCGGATTCGGTGGCGCCCGCGGGGCCGGGATAGAACGCGACGGTCCGCCCCAGCGTCGAGTTCGTGAAGAAGAACGCCAGCCCGACCGGTATCTGAAGGGCGTCCCAGCGGCGACGGTCCAACGCGAAGTCGTCGAGCGCGAGATAGCGGTCGGGGATCGCGCGGTAGCGCAATTCGGCTTCGATGTCGGTGAACAGCAGGTAGCAGCCGCGGCACACGCACATCAGCTGCCTGCGCTCGACGTTCACCACATGCCGGTGCTCGTCGGAGATGGTCTCCGAACACATCTCGCACCGCTCGCCGTCCTGTTGCGGCGTCGAACTGGCGGCGCGGATGCGGGCCAGCACGTCATACGGGGTCGTCACGATGCCACCGCGTCGACGACGGCCATCGAAAGGACGCCGTCGCGTTCCAGAAGCGGCACCGGCTCCAGATGGGCTCCCGCTGAGCCGTTTCCGTCGACGCACGCGCCGGCATGCACGACGTCGAAATGAGCGTGGCAGCGCGGACAGCGCAGCAGCGCGTTGTCTGGCGCAGCACCCATGCGCCGGTGCAACGCGGCGCCGGCGAGCGAGTCACCGCAGGCCCCGCAGCGGTCCCGGTAGGCGAAGAGCCGGTCACCGAGCCGGCAGACCAACACCGTCGTGCCCGCGACCGCGAAGCCGCCGACTTCCCCCGGGGCCAGGTCTGCGACCTCGGGCACCGGGTGCCATGCGTGGCCGTTCGGCTGCGCGTGTACGCGGCTCATCAGGGTGTCTGCGGGTATCACCGTGGCCGTCTGCCCGGCATCGGCGGTCACCACCTCGATCGCCGAGATCTCCGGCGCCGCAGCGCGTACCGCATCCTCGACGGCCAGTTCCAGGGTGACCGACGCCGACGGGCAGCTCTTGCAGCTGCCGTCGAACTGCAACCGGACGACCTCGTCATCCACGCCGAGCAGGTGCACGTCGCCGCCGTGGGAACCGAGGTAGGGCCGCACGCTGTTCAGCGCATCCTCGATGCGGCGCTTCACATCGTGCGGATGCAACCCGTGCACGAGCAGCAGGCTGGCGACCAGATCGTCGCGGGCGAACGCTTCGGCCAGCCCGGGCTGCGCCTCGCGCACCATCCGCGTCATCCGCTCGAGGCCCGCGCCGTAGAGGTCGGTCACCTCGCGCACCAACTGCTGGGCGCGCTCGTGCGCGACGATTCCAACTGCCGCGCTGGCGTCGAGAAGATTCTGGATCCGCTCGCCCGCGGTGCGCCATTGTGTGTCTTGGTCGGGATCATCCGGGCGATGCGGCATATGTCACTCCCCGGTGACCGATTGGGTGGGGGAGTGCAACCTCTCCAGCGTCTTGCCCTTGCCCAGGTACATGTGCACACCGCAGGGCAGACACGGATCAAAGCTGCGCACCGTGCGCATGACGTCGATGCCTTTGAAGTGCTCCCGGTCGTTCTCCTCGAAGATCGGCAGGCCCTGCACCGCGTCCTCGTACGGGCCTGGTGTGCCATAGCTGTCACGCGGGCTGGCGTTCCACGGCGTGGGCGGATACGGGTGGTAGTTGGCGATCTTGCCGTCGCGGATCACCATGTGGTGCGACAGCACTCCCCGCACCGCCTCGGTGAAGCCGCAGCCGATGCCCTCATCGGGCACGTCGAACCTCTCCCACGTCTTGGTTCGCCCGGCCCGGATCTCGACGAGTGCCTTCTCCGCGAAGTGCAGGGCGCACGCGGCAGCGTAGGCCTGGAAGTAGGTGCGGGCCCGGTTGCGTTCCAGGGTGTTGCTGCCGTGGACCGGGATGGTCCACTCGAATTCCACCGGCCCCTTCAGCGCGGTCTTGGGCAGGTTGATCTGGACGCTGCGGCCGGTCGATTTCACGTAACCGATGTCGACGAGCCCGGCCAGCGCGGTCGACCACATCCGGGCCAGAGCGCCGCCACCGGTGTCCAACGCCAGGTTCTCCTTGCCGTCGAACCACCGGGGCGACATCACCCAGCTGTAGCCGTCGTCGAAGTCCCGCTTCTGGGGTTTGGGGTTGGTGTGTTGGTTCCACGGGTGGCGCCGGTCCACCGGGTTGCCCAGGGGATCGGTCTTGACGAACATCTCCTGGTCGGTCCAGTCGTCGTAATAGCTGTGGCCCAGCAGGATTCGGATGCCGAGGTTGATGTCAACCAGGGAGTGGGTGTGCAACTTGCCGTCGATCACCACCCCGGGTGTGACGAACATGGCGTTGCCCCACGCCTCCATGTCCTTGTAGGCGAAGTTGCACACCTCCGGATCCTGGAACGATCCCCAGCAGCCCAGCAGGGTGCGGCGCAGACCGACCTTTTCGTATCCGGGCAGCGCTTCGTAGAAGAAGTCGAACAGGTCGTCGTGCATGGGCACGACCTTCTTCATGAACTCGACGTAGCGCATCAGTCGCGTCATGTAGTCGGTCATCAACTGGACCGTCGCCACCGTGCCGACACCGCCGGGGTACAGGGTCGACGGGTGGACGTGGCGACCTTCCATGAGGCAGAACATCTCCCGGGTCATCCTGCTGATCTGCAGGGCCTCCCGGTAGAACTCCCCGGTGAACGGATTGAGCGCCCGCATGATGTCGGCGACCGTGCGGTGGCCGTGCATGTCGGCGTGCGGCGCGGCGGTGTTCTCGGCTTTGGCCAGCACGCCGGGATTGGTCTCGGCGACCATCTTCTCGCAGTAGTCGACGGCGACGAGGTTCTCCTGGAAGATGTTGTGGTCGAACATGTATTCCGCGGCTTCACCCAGATTGATCAACCATTCGCCCAGGTGCGGCGGCCGCACGCCGTAGGCCATGTTCTGCGCGTAACACGAGCACGTCGCGTGGTTGTCCCCGCAGATGCCGCAGATGCGGCTGGTGATGAAGTGTGCGTCGCGAGGGTCCTTGCCCTTCATGAAGATCGAGTACCCGCGGAAGATCGACGACGTGCTGTGGCACTCCACCACTTCCCGGTTCTCGAAGTCGATCTTGGTGTAGATGCCGAGACTGCCGACGATGCGGGTGATCGGATCCCACGCCATCTCCACGAGCTGGCCGGGTTCGCGCCCCGCATGGGCCGGTTTGGGCGTGGTCGTGGTCATCGGCCTTCTCTCTCTCATGTGTGGTGCTCAGCGGTGCAACACCTGTGGCGACGCGCGAGGCCGCCGCGTTCACCAGGTGCGGGTTGCTCCGGTGGCCAGCTCGGTGCCCCGGCGTCGCCAGTGGGGCTCCTTGTCGAGCGTGCGGCCGGTGATGTGGCGCAGGGTGCGGATCACCGAGCCGTAGAGCTCGGAGCCCGTGGAGGACAGTTTGCCGCCGGGCGGCTCGTCCATGAACGGCATGAACTTGTCCGGGAAGCCGGGCATCGTGCAGCCGATGCAGATGCCGCCGACGTTCGGACACCCGCCGACGCCGTTGATCCAGCCGCGCTTGGGCACGTTGCACTTCACAACCGGTCCCCAGCAGCCAAGCTTGACAATGCATTTCGGCGACCCGTACTCGGTGGCGAAGTCGCCCTGCTCGTAGTAGCCGCCCCGGTCGCAGCCTTCGTGGACCGTCGCACCGAACAGCCACGTGGGCCGCAACGCGTCGTCGAGCGGGATCATCGGCGCCTGGTCGGTGGCCATGTAGAGCAGGTAGGTCAGCGTCTCCGACAGGTTGTCCGGCTGGATCGGACAGCCCGGCACGCACACGATCGGCACTCCGGCCTTGGACTTCCAGTTCCAGCCGAGGTAGTCGGGCACGCCCATCGCGCCCGTGGGGTTGCCCGCCATCGCGTGGATGCCGCCGTAGGTGGCGCAGGTTCCCACCGCGACGATCGCAGTTGCCTTGGGCGCCAACCGGTCCAGCCATTCACTCGTGGTCATCGGCTGCCCGGTCGCGGGGTTGTTGCCGAAGCCGCACCAGTAACCGTCGTCGTGGAGTCGTTCGTTGGGGATGGACCCCTCGACCACAAGCACGAACGGGTCGATTTCGCCCCGTTCGGCCTTGAAGAACCACGCGAGGAAGTCGTCGGCGCCCCCGTTCGGTCCGCATTCGAAATCGATGAGGGGCCAGTGCACGGCGATCTTCGGCAGGCCGGGGAGCGCGCCAAGCGCGATCTCCTCGACACTGGGTTGGGTGGCGGCAGTCAGCGCCACAGAATCCCCGTCACAACTCAACCCCGCGTTGATCCAGAGAACGTGGATCAACGCCTCTTCCGCTTTGACTGCTGCCTCAATTGGCATATGTCACAGCTTCCCCGGAGCCCGGGCTGGGAGCCCCAATAGTCACTACGGACGCGCTCGACACTCCGGGCGCTAATTCCTCGGTCTACTCCGGCGACTATGTCTTGTCAACGGAATCTGATGACATCCCTACGTTTGCCGAAGCGTCCGCTTGTGAGGCGATCCAGTCGTACCATGCCTCGACGCCGTCGCCGGTCGTGGCGGAGACCGGCAAGACGATGACGCCGGGGTTCACAGCCCTCGCATAACCGGCGCACTCTTCAAGATCGAAGTCCACATAAGGCAGCAGATCGACCTTGTTGACGATGACCAGTCCGGCCGCGGCGAACATGTGCGGATACTTCAGCGGCTTGTCGTGACCCTCGGTGACTGAGATGACGACCACTTTGCTGTGCTCCCCGAGGTCGAACAGGGCAGGGCAGACGAGATTGCCGACGTTTTCGATGAACAACAGCGATCCTGGTTCAGGTTCCAGAGCGTGCAGTGCGCGATGGACCATGTCGGCGTCGAGGTGGCAGCCTGCCCCGGTATTGATCTGAACCGCCCGCGCCCCCGCGGTGCGGATTCGCTCGGCGTCGATAAGTGTCTCCTGATCCCCTTCGATGACGGCGACCGGACGCTCGCCCCGCAACTCGCGAATGGTGCGTTCGAGAAGCGTCGTCTTGCCCGCGCCCGGCGAACTGGTGACGTTGAGCGCGAGCACCCCCCGCGCGCGCAGCGACTCCCGGTTGTGTGCGGCTCGTTCGTCGTTCTTCTGCAGCACCTTCTGTTCGAGCGTGACGGTCTCGGTGTGGGGGTGGCCGTTCGGTTGACCCGCAACGGTGATGACGGCGCCGTCGTCGCCGCAGCCGCATGTCGCGCACATGGTCAGCTCACTTCCATCGAGAGGATTCGCAGGTCGCGGCCGGACAGCACGTCGACATCGGCACTTCCGCACGGGCACAGCAGGATCAGGTCGGGCAGTTCGAACTCGCGGCCACAGGTGCGGCAGCGGGCCGCACCTGGCCGCAGATCGAGCTCGAGATGGGCGCCGTCGGCCACTGTGCCCTGGGTGGCTGCTCGAAGCAGAACTGCATGGCGTCGGGAACCACCGCACACAGCTCGCCGATCTCCAGCTTGACGCTGTGCACGCGGCGACCCGCGGCATGCTCACACACCGCGTCGACAACACTCTGCGTGATCGCCATTTCGTGCATCAGGAGTCCGCTCTGCCGAGCCGGTGAACCCACGATAGGCCGATACTCCGTCGACCCGCCGCCGATCGGCGTGTCAGGCTTGAATCGAACAGGTGTTCGTCTACTGTGGGCATCAGCAGACCACGGCTTGTCGGTACCCATCTCTAACGTCACGGCCAACCGATCGAAAACCGATCACCACAAGGACGGAGACCATCCCATGGCGCAGGCACCCGATCGCGAGAAAGCCCTCGAGCTGGCGCTCGCGCAGATCGACAAGAATTTCGGCAAGGGCTCGGTGATGCGGCTCGGCGAAGAAGTGCGTCAGCCGATCTCTGTGATCCCGACCGGCTCGATCGCCCTGGACGTGGCACTGGGCATCGGCGGCCTGCCGCGCGGCCGCGTCGTCGAGATCTACGGCCCGGAGTCCTCGGGTAAGACCACCGTCGCGCTGCACGCGGTGGCCAACGCCCAGGCGGCGGGCGGAATCGCGGCGTTCATCGACGCCGAGCACGCGCTCGACCCGGAGTACGCCAAGAAGCTCGGCGTCGACACCGACTCGCTGCTGGTGTCCCAGCCCGACACCGGGGAGCAGGCGCTGGAGATCGCCGACATGCTGATCCGGTCCGGCGCGCTGGACATCCTGGTCATCGACTCGGTGGCCGCACTGGTGCCCCGCGCCGAGATCGAGGGCGAGATGGGGGACAGCCACGTCGGCCTGCAGGCCCGGCTGATGAGCCAGGCGCTACGCAAGATGACCGGCGCACTGAACAACTCAGGCACCACCGCGATCTTCATCAACCAGCTGCGCGAAAAAATCGGAGTGATGTTCGGCTCGCCCGAAACGACAACGGGCGGAAAGGCTTTGAAGTTCTATGCCTCTGTCCGCATGGATGTCAGGCGGATCGAGACACTGAAGGACGGCACCGATGCGGTCGGCAACCGCACCCGCGTCAAGGTGGTCAAGAACAAGGTGTCGCCGCCGTTCAAGCAGGCCGAGTTCGACATCCTCTACGGCAAGGGCATCAGCAGGGAAGGCTCGCTCATCGACATGGGTGTCGAGCACGGCTTCGTGCGCAAGTCCGGTTCATGGTTCACCTACGAGGGTGAGCAACTGGGCCAGGGTAAGGAGAACGCCCGCAACTTCCTGCTCGAGAACGTCGATGTGGCCAACGAGATCGAGAAGAAGATCAAGGAAAAGCTCGGCATCGGCGCGGTGATCACTGATGACGAAGTCCTGCCCGCCCCCGTCGACTTCTGAGTCGACCAAAGCCTCTCGCGAAGAGCAGGCGCGGGCGCTCTGCCTGCGCCTGCTCACCGCGAGGGCACGTACCCGCGCCGAACTGGAGACCCAGCTGGCCAAGCGCGGCTACCCCGACGACGTCAGCACCCGAGTGCTCGACCGACTGGCCGACGTCGGGTTGATCGACGACGCCGACTTCGCCGAGCAGTGGGTGCGCTCGCGACGGGCGCGGGCCGGAAAAGGCAAGCGCGCGTTGGCCGCTGAACTGCGGACCAAGGGTGTCGACGACGACGTGATCGCCGAGGCGCTCGACGGTATCGACGCCGGAGCCGAGCGGCAGCGCGCCGAGG
>JAEZKH010000101.1 GCA_023415515.1 Actinomycetes bacterium | reverse complement strand
GCGCTGAACGTCACGGATTCGACCAGTGGGTGGCGATGGGCACCACCCTCGACCTGCTCGCCACGGCGGCGGTCGCGGTCGACGCGGGCCGGGTCGATACGCACGCTGTCACCGACGGCATCAACGCCATGTTGGGATGGACGGCGGCGTGCCGATACGTGGGTGCGCTGAGCTTCCTCACCATCTTCGACGGCCACGCGGCTCGCCTGCTCATCGCGGCGGGCCGACACGACGAGGCGCGTTCCCAGTTGGATGCCGGCCTCCAACTGGCTCGCGATACCGGAATGCGTTGCTACGATGCCGAATTGCTCAGGCTCAAGGCCGCGACTTCTGCCGATGCCGGCGAGCGCGCCGAACTCGTCCGATCCGCCTTGGCTTTGGCCCGTGAGCAGAAAGCGGTGGTCTTCGCACTACGCGCCGCACTCGACGATCATCGGCTGCGCGGCGATGCGGCGTTGTCCTCGGTCGCCGACGCGGTGGGATCGTTTCCCGGCGACAGCACCTGGCCCGAGCTGGCCCAGGCGCGCGAACTTCTGCGCTGAGCCTCAGACCGCGCGGTACACCTCGTACTCCACACCGCCGCCTTCACGCAAGCGGCCCTTCGCGACGAAGACGCTGTGGTTCATCCAGGCGTACCTGGCGTCACCCGTCTCCAGGCGGGGGGCGGTGCGGAAGTATTGGTCGTCGTAGCCGGTAGCCGCGCCGGTCGCCAACGCCGTGGCAGCCACCTCGTTCAATTCCAGCAGCCCGAAGTACTGAACGTAGACGAGTGCGTCGTCGGTGGTCTGGAACTGCAACCGGACGTCGATGCGCCCGAAACCGTCCGGCCCGACGACCAACCAGTCCCCCGCACCGCCGACAGCTCGTGCGTTGAACCGTTCACCGGTGGCCTCGCCGCCGGTGACCTCCACATAGATGCGCTGACCTTGCGGTCCAGGGCCGAAGTCGATCGGCGGTTTGAGCGACACCCAGTACGAAAACTCGTGCTTCAACTCAAGACTCATCAAAGACCCCTGTCCGGTGCCGTCTCGGGCCCTCATGGGCCCTTTCACGATACGCCGTCAACCCTCGCGGGAGCGCCGCCTGCGGTAGGCCGCGACGTGCTGCCTGTTCCCGCAGTTGCCGGTGTCGCAGAACTTGCCGGATCGGTTGCGGGACAGGTCGATCAGCACCGCCTCGCAATCGCCGGCAGCACACGTCTTGAGTCGACGCAGCTCTCCGGCACGGATCAGGTCTGCCAGCGCCATCGCCAGTTCGGCCCCCATGCGCTGCCACAGCGGATCGTGGACCGACGCGAGATGCAGATGCCACTCGGGCATCTCAGGGTGCCGCGTCAGCCACGGCTGTGCCTTCGTGTCACTCAGAAGCGCGTTGACCTGCGCGACGGCGGCTTCTTCGTCGTGGGCCGCCGCCCAGATGTTGCCCAGCCGCTCACGAAGCCGGATCACCGACGCCAGCTCGGTGTCGTCGTGGTCACGCCTGCCGGTCCAGCCGAAGCTGTCCAGGTAGGCATCGAGCGCGGCCTGGTCGGTCAGACGTTCGCCGTCCACTCGATCGGTGTTGACCAGCACACACGCCGCCCGCAGTGTGACCTCGGTGTCATGAGTGAAAATCGTTTGACCCATGACCTACCTTCCGACTAATGTCATGACCATTCTGGATTTTACTCATTACATGTCGGGGGTGTCATATGACAACGACCCAGTCCGCGCGGGGCGTTGACCACTTCCGGCTCGGCCTGCTGTTCGCCATCGGCTCCGCGTTCAGCTTCGGAATGTCGGGTCCGCTGGCCAAGGCCCTGATGGACGCCGGATGGAGCCCGACCGGAGCAGTGACTGCACGGATGGCGGTCGGCGCGCTGGCGATGGCCGTCTTCGCCACGATCGCCCGGCCCGGCTGGGTCCGCGAGGCGCTCACCCACCGAAGGATGGTGCTCGCCTACGGCGTGTTCCCCATCGCGGGCGCCCAACTCTGCTACTTCAACGCCGTCGCGCACCTGTCCGTCGGCGTCGCGCTGCTGCTCGAGTACAGCGCCCCTGTCCTCGTCGTCGGCTGGCTGTGGGCCACCACCCGTCGCAGGCCAACCACCCTGACGCTGGCCGGTGTCGCGCTCGCCGTCGCGGGAATCATGTTGGTACTGGACGTCTTCGCCGGCGCGCACATCAACGCCGTCGGCGTCGCATGGGGACTCGCCGCCGCGGTGTGTGCGGCGAGCTACTTCATGCTGTCCGACAAAGTCGCCGCCGGGGACAACGGTAGAAGCCTGAGCCCGATCACGCTCGCCGCGGCAGGCCTGATCATCGGGGCAGCCACCACGGGAGCGCTCGGCATCACCGGTGTCATGCCGCTGACGCTCACGACCAACGACACCGTCGTCGCGGGGTTGACGATGTCGTGGATCGTGCCGCTGGCCGCACTCGGTGTGATCACCACTGCCGTCGCCTACACGCTGGGCATCATGGGCATCTCCCGACTGCGGCCGCGCTTCGCATCGCTGGTCGGGCTGTCGGAGGTGATGTTCGCCGTCGTGGCCGCATGGGTGATGCTCGGCCAGGGCGTCACGGTCGCCCAGGGCGTTGGCGGTGCCGTCGTCCTCGTCGGATTGGCGCTGGCACGACACGGTGACCGCAGCGAGAAGGTCGATGCCGCCACGTGGCCCGATGCCGGTGGCGTCGAGGACTTGACCACCGGTAACAGGGCAAACGATTAGCTGCTTCAAGACCGGTA
Organism: Actinomycetes bacterium; assembly: GCA_023415515.1. Taxonomy (GTDB): domain Bacteria; phylum Actinomycetota; class Actinomycetes; order Mycobacteriales; family Mycobacteriaceae; genus Mycobacterium. Next base: position 14,973 of record JAEZKH010000101.1, on the reverse strand, counting down.
TGGAAACATGACGGCGTGACTCTGGCGCATCGTTCGGCCCGGGGGGCCGCAGTCCTTGGAATTGTCGGATCCGCGGCCGCATGCCTGCTGGCCTCCGCCCCCACCGCCGTGGCCGTGCCGTGTCCCGACGTAGAGGTCGTCTTCGCCCGCGGCACCAGCGAACCCATCGGTATCGGTCGAGTCGGACAGGCCGTCACCGACGCGCTCGCAGCACAGATCGCGCCGCGCACCGTCGGGTCCTACGCGGTGAACTATCCCGCCGACTACGACTTCCTCACCGCCGCCGACGGCGCCGCCGACGCGACCGCCCACATTTCGTCCATGGCGCTGACCTGCCCGTCGACCAAGATCGTGCTCGGCGGCTACTCCCAGGGTGCCGCCGTGGTCGACATGCTGGCAGGCGTGCCGCCGCTCGGAAACAAGATCGGGAGCATCGGCTCCGCACCACCGATCTCACCGACCGCCGCGGTCACCGTCGCTGCGGTGACGGTGTTCGGGAATCCCGCAACAAAGTTCGGACAGCCGCTCTCTTCAGTGGGACAATTCGCGGGTCGGGCCATCGACCTGTGCAAGGACGGCGACCCGATTTGTTCTGATGGGCGAAATCCCTTCGCTCACAGGGGCTACGAGGATGAGATGGCTCAGCAGGCGGCGAGCTTCGCAGCCGGAAGGGTATAAGAGTATGCGCGTGGTTGAGAAAGCAGCTGCCCTGTTGATCGGTGCGGTCGCGGCGATCACGCCGTCGATCGCATTCGCACCGACGGCTTCTGCGGACTGTCCGGACATCGAAGTGATCTTCGCCCGCGGCACCGACGACACCCCCGGCCTCGGCGCCGTGGGCGGCGCATTCGTCAACGCGCTCTCGGGCAAGGTCGGCGGCCGGTCGGTCGGCTCCTACGCGGTGAACTACCCCGCGGACTACGACTTCCTCGCTGCCGCAGACGGTGCCAACGACGCCAGCGCACACATCCAGTACATGATGGGCGCCTGCCCGAACACCCGCTTGGTCCTCGGCGGTTACTCGCAGGGCGCCGCCGTGATGGATGTCATTGCCGCAGTACCCATTCCGGCCATCGGATTCACCAATCCACTGCCCCCCAACGCACCCGACTTCGTCGCCGCGATCGCGGTGTTCGGCAACCCGTCGGCCAAGCTCGGCCTGCCGTTGACGATGAGTCCGGTATGGGGCGGACGGGCCATCGACCTGTGCAACGCCGGTGATCCGATCTGCCAGACCGACGGCGAAAGCGTCGCCGCGCATCGGTCCCCGAGCTACACCGGCGGCTTCGTCAACACCGCGGCCGACTTCGTCGCGGGAAGGGTGTAGCGCACGTTGACGACGCGACGACCGCGTCAATACGTCGGCTAACATCGACGTGGTGATCATTCGTGTCGGCGCCAACAGCATGGGTCATCGGGTTCGACGCGGCGTGCTCGTCGTCGCCACGGCGGCCCTGGTAGCGACGAGCCTGCTGGTCGGCCCGTCGATCCTGCCCGGAGGCAGGGCCATCCCGTCCGCGTCGGCCGCGTGCCCTCAGGTCGAGGTGATCTTCGCCCGCGGCCGTCTCGAGTCGCCCGGTGTCGGCGTGCTCGGCAACGCGTTCGTCAACGCGTTGCGCAAGAAGGTGAACAAGAACATCGGCGTGTACGCGGTGCGCTACCCCGCAGACAATCAGATCGACGTCGGCGCCAACGACATGAGTGCCCACATCCAGAGCATGGCCAGCACGTGTCCGGACACCCGCCAGGTTCTCGGCGGCTATTCATTGGGCGCGGCCGTCACCGACGTCGTGCTCGCGCTGCCGTTCGCGTTCTTCGGCTTCGACAATCCCCTGCCTGGCGAGATGGAGCAGAAGATCGCCGCGGTCGCGTTGTTCGGGAACGGTTCGGCATGGGCCGGACCCATCACCAACTTCAACCCCACGTACTCCGACCGGACCATCGAGTTGTGCCACGGTGCGGATCCGATCTGCAACCCCGCAGACCCCAATACATGGGAGCAGAACTGGGTGGACCATGCAGCCAAGGCCTACATCGACGCGGGCATGGTGAGCCAGGCTGCCGACTTCGTCGCGGGCAGGCTGAACTAGTCGAGACGGCGCAGGTCGCGGGTCACCGTGATCCGTGCCGCGAGTTGATCGTCGGACGGATAGTCCACCCCCACGAGCGTCAGACCCTGCGGCGGTGCCGCGGCGAAGTCGCTGGAGCGGCGCGTTGCGGTCAACAGGCTCGCACACCATGGCGGTTCGCGGCGCCCCTCCCCCACCGCCAAGAGTGCGCCGACCAGCGAGCGCACCATCGACCAGCAGAAGGCGTCGGCAGTGACGTGCGCGGTGACGAGGTCACCCGATCGCGACCAGTCCAACCGTTGCAGATCCCGAATCGTGGTCGCACCCTCACGGAATCGGCAGAAAGCCGCGAAGTCGTTGAGCCCGATGAGTTCACGCGATGCCGCAGCCATCGCGTCGATGTCCAACTGCCGCGGCCACGGCGTCACGTAGCGCGCCGCCATCGGGTCCACGCCGTACGGCGCGGTGGACAGTCGATAGATGTAGTGCCGTCGGAGCGCCGAGAACCGCGCGTCGAATCCCGCAGGCGCGCGTACGATGTCGGTCACCCTGACGTCGGTCGGCAGGAGCCGCGACAGCCGTCGTACCAGCGGTAGGAACTCCGGAGCCGCATCGGCGGCGACATCGGCTCGGGCCGCCGGGTCCTTCTTGTTCCTCGGATAGGCGTGCGGAATCGCGCTTGCGGGCAGATCGACGTGTGCTACCTGACCCGTCGCGTGCACGCCGGTGTCGGTGCGCCCGGCCGCACGCAGCTGTGCAGGCGTGCGGAACACCGTCGTCAACGCCTCGTCGATCACGCCTGCCACGGTGCGCTGACCGGCCTGCACCGCCCAGCCCGCGAAATCGGTTCCGTCGTAGGCGATGTCGAGGCGCAAACGAACAAGCCCGCCACCGGAATCGATGGCGGGCTCGGTCGCGCTCATGTCACTCAGGACTTGTCGGCATCCTTGTCCGCTTCGGCTTCTTCGGCGATCTCTTCGGCTGCCTCGGCTTCCTGGGCCTCCTCGATCGCCTCGTCCTCGGCCTTGATCTCGTCGACCGATTCCTCCTCGGCTTCTGGACCGACGGCCTCCTCCGGCTCGACGGCAGCCTGCGGCGCCGCCGCGGCCGCAACAGGTGCCGCCTTCTTCGCGCCGGATCCACCGTCGCCTGCGGTGCGGCTCCGGCGGGCCCTGTTGGCCTCCGAGGTCACCGTCTTCTCCCTGACCAACTCGATGACGGCCATCGGGGCATTGTCGCCCTGACGCGGCTCCACCTTGATGATGCGGGTGTAGCCGCCGGCCCGGTCGGCGTAGAACGGCCCGATCTCGGCGAACAAGGTGTGCACGACATCCTTGTCGCGGATCTTCTTGAGCACCTCACGCCGGTTGTGCAGGGTGCCCTTCTTGGCGTGGGTGATCAGCTTCTCCGCGTAGGGCCGCAGCGCCCGCGCCTTGGGCTCGGTGGTCTTGATCCGGCCGTGCTCGAACAGCGACGTGGCCAGGTTGGCCAGCAGCGCCTTCTGGTGCGAGGACGACCCGCCGAGGCGACGACCCTTGGTGGGCTTGGGCATTGCGACTATCTCCTTGTAAGGGGCCGGTCCCCGTATCAGGTAGGACCGGGACGGATTTCTTCTTAGAGCTGTTCGGTCTCGGCGTAGTCCTGGGTGTCCTCCAGGTCATAGCTGGCGTCACTGTTCCACGTTCCGGTGGCGACGTCGTAGCCGGCGACCTCAGAAGGATCGAACGTGGCAGGGCTGTCCTTCAGCGAGAGACCCAGCTGGTGCAGCTTGATCTTCACCTCGTCGATGGACTTCTGGCCGAAGTTGCGGATGTCCAGCAGATCGGACTCCGTGCGGGCGACGAGTTCGCCCACAGTGTGCACACCCTCACGCTTGAGGCAGTTGTACGACCGCACCGTGAGATCCAAGTCGTCGATCGGCAGCGCGAACGACGCGATGTGGTCTGCCTCGGCAGGCGACGGACCGATCTCGATGCCTTCGGCTTCGACGTTGAGTTCGCGTGCCAGGCCGAACAATTCGACCAGCGTCTTGCCCGCCGAAGCCAGCGCGTCACGCGCGGTGATGGAGCTCTTGGTCTCCACGTCGAGGATCAGCTTGTCGAAGTCGGTGCGCTGCTCGACGCGGGTGGCCTCCACCTTGTAGGTGACCTTCAGCACCGGGCTGTAGATGGAATCGACCGGGATACGGCCGATTTCGGCGCCCGACGCCTTGTTCTGCACGGCGGGGACATAGCCGCGGCCGCGCTCGACGACGAGTTCGACCTCCAGCTTGCCCTTGTCGTTCAGGGTGGCGATGTGCATCTCGGGGTTGTGCACCGTCACACCGGCAGGCGGCACGATGTCACCCGCGGTGACCGCTCCTGGGCCCTGCTTGCGCAGGTACATGGTGACCGGCTCGTCCTCCTCGGAGGACACGACCAGGCCCTTGAGGTTCAGGATGATGTCGGTGACGTCTTCCTTCACCCCGGGAACCGTGGTGAACTCGTGCAGCACGCCGTCGATGCGGATGCTGGTGACCGCTGCGCCGGGAATCGACGACAGCAGCGTCCGCCGAAGCGAATTGCCCAGGGTGTAACCGAATCCGGGCTCCAGCGGCTCGATGACGAACTGGGAACGGTTCTCGGCGAGAACCTCTTCGGACAATGTGGGTCGCTGAGAAATCAGCATGGTGTTTCTTTCCTCCTTCGCGACAACCGCTATTTGATGTCGCGTTCTGCCTTCCCCCGCGAGCGGGGAAAGATCCCTGCCGCCATCCGGACGGCCGGGAAGACTTACTTCGAGTAGAGCTCGACGATGAGCTGCTCGGTGAGCGGAACGTCGATCTGCGCACGCTCGGGCAGCTGGTGCACCAGGATTCGCTGGCGTTCGCCGACGACCTGCAGCCAGGACGGGATCGGACGCTCGCCCGCCGTCTGACGCGCCACCTCGAACGGCAGCGTGTTCAGCGACTTCTCCTTCACGTCGATGATGTCGTACTGCGACACCCGGAAGCTCGGGATGTCGACCTTGACACCGTTGACGGTGAAGTGACCGTGGCTGACCAGCTGGCGCGCCATGCGGCGGGTGCGCGCGAGGCCTGCGCGGTACACGACGTTGTCCAGCCTGCTCTCCAGGATGCGAAGCAGGTTGTCACCCGTCTTGCCCGGGAGGCGGTTGGCCTCTTCGTAGTAGCGGCGGAACTGCTTTTCCATCACGCCGTACGTGAAGCGCGCCTTCTGCTTCTCCTGCAGCTGCAGGCGGTATTCGCTTTCCTTGATCCGCGCTCGGCCGTGTTGGCCTGGCGGGTAGGGCCGCTTCTCGAATGCCTGATCTCCACCCACGAGGTCGACGCCGAGGCGGCGCGATTTTCGGGTGGCGGGGCCGGTGTAACGAGCCATCTGTCTGTGTTCTCCCTCGTCCTGCCTATACCCTGCGCCGCTTGGGCGGGCGGCACCCGTTGTGCGGCTGCGGTGTGACGTCGGAAATCGCGCCGACCTCGAGGCCGGCCGCCTGAAGCGAGCGGATCGCGGTCTCGCGGCCCGAACCCGGACCCTTGACGAATACGTCGACCTTCTTCACACCGTGCTCCTGCGCCTTGCGCGCGGCGTTCTCCGCGGCCAGCTGCGCAGCGAACGGCGTCGACTTACGCGACCCCTTGAAGCCGACATGACCCGAGGACGCCCATGCGATGACGTTGCCCTGCGGATCGGTGATCGACACGATCGTGTTGTTGAACGTGCTCTTGATGTGCGCGGCGCCGTGCGGGACGTTCTTCTTTTCCCTGCGCCGGGTCTTCTGCCCCTTCTTGGGGCCTGCTGCACTCTTCTTGGCGGGTGGCATCTACTTACCTGGCCTTCTTCTTGCCGGCGATGGTGCGCTTGGGTCCCTTGCGGGTGCGCGCGTTGGTCTTGGTCCGCTGGCCGCGCACCGGCAGGCCGCGGCGATGCCGTATGCCCTGGTAGCAGCCGATCTCGATCTTGCGGCGGATATCGGCTTGCACCTCGCGGCGCAGATCGCCCTCCACCTTGAGGTTGCCCTCGATGTAGTCGCGCAGCTGGGTGACCTGGTCGTCGGTCAGGTCCTTGGTGCGCAGGTCCCGGCTGATGCCGGTGGCTTCCAGGATCTCCTGGGAGCGGGTACGGCCGATGCCGTAGATGTAGGTCAGCGCGATCTCCATGCGCTTGTCGCGCGGCAGATCGACGCCCACTAGACGTGCCACAGGGGTGTCTTCCTTCTTCTATGCGGAGGTCTGTTCCCAGCCCGTTCCCCTCGTCGAGGGGGTCCGGCCTCCGTGCCGGACGTGGATGTTCGCTCGTCGCGCGAGCGCCCATCGCTGGCGAGCTGCTCGTCAGCTCAGTGGTGCTGGGAGGTCATCATTCAGTTGTCGGACGGGAGAGCCTGCTAGCCCTGCCGCTGCTTGTGACGCGGATCAGAGCAGATCACCATGACCCGCCCATGCCGACGGATCACCCTGCACTTGTCGCAAATGGGCTTGACGCTCGGGTTCACCTTCACGGCTCGTCGATCCTGTTCTTGTCTCGTAGGTCTGTCACTTGTACCGATAAACGATGCGGCCCCGGGACAGGTCGTAGGGAGACAACTCCACCACGACACGGTCCTCGGGCAGGATGCGGATGTAGTGCTGCCGCATCTTGCCGCTGATGTGGGCGAGCACCTTGTGTCCGTTCTCCAGCTCAATGCGGAACATCGCATTGGGCAGGGGCTCGACCACGCGGCCCTCGACCTCTATGGCACCGTCTTTCTTGGCCATTGTTGTTCGGAGATCCTCCGTGTCCATCTAGATCATTGGCGGCGCAGAATCGCCACCGACTGCAAAACGTGAGCCGGTAGCCAGAAATTCCAGACTGGGGCACGCAAGAGTCGGCGCGACAACCGCACCGTTGGTCCATACTACCTGTTCGGTGGCGTGCCCCAAAATCGTCGAACGACCACCTCAGCGCCGCAAAACCGGCCTCGGCCGCTGACCACATATCCGCTGGACAACAGGCGCATAATCGATGTCGATGACTGGACCCTCCCCCGAGCCACGTAAACCAGCGATTCTCACCGTCGACGACGACCCAGCGGTATCCCGGGCCGTCGCCCGCGACCTGCGCCGCCACTACGGCGAGCGGTACCGAATCGTGCGCGCCGAATCCGGTCCCGACGCACTGGAAACACTCAAAGAACTCAAGCTCCGCGGTGACACGGTCGCGGTGTTCGTCGCCGACTACCGGATGCCGCAGATGAGCGGTATCGAGTTTCTCGAGAAGGCGATGGACTTCTTCCCGTTGGCGCGGCGCGTCCTGCTGACGGCCTACGCCGACACCCACGCCGCGATCGACGCGATCAACGTCGTCGACCTCGACCACTACCTGCTCAAGCCATGGGACCCGGCGGAGGAGAAGCTCTACCCGGTGATCGACGGCCTGCTCGAAGGCTGGCGCGCGGTCGGCGACAGGGCCATGCCCTACACCAAGGTCATCGTGCACCGCTACAACGAGCGGTCATGGGAGGTGCGGCAGTTCCTGGCCCGCAACCAGTACTCGTTCCGCGCGGTCAACGCCGACGAACCCAAGGGCAGGCAACTGCTCGAGGCGGCGGGTGTCGACGACAGCAGGTTGCCCGTCGTCATCACCGAGAAGGGCGAGACGCTGGTCGACCCCTCCAACGTCGAACTCGCCACGCTGCTCGGCCTGTCGACCTCCCCGCAGTTGGAGATGTACGACCTCGCCGTCATCGGCGGTGGGCCCGCCGGGCTTGCGGCGGCGGTCTACGGCGCATCGGAGGGGCTCAAGACGGTGCTGGTCGAGAAGGCCTCCACCGGCGGTCAGGCCGGGCGGAGCTCGAAGATCGAGAACTACCTCGGCTTCCCCCTCGGCGTCTCGGGAGCCGAACTCACCACGTCGGCGCGGCTGCAGGCCGAGAGGTTCGGCGCCGAGGTCATCACCACCCAGGAAGCGGGCAAGCTCGAGGTCAACGGGGTCGGCGCCGCCCATTCGATCCGGCTCAACGACGACAACGCGATCGGCGCGCGGGCGGTCATCCTCGCCACCGGGGTCGCCTATCGCGAACTCGAGGTCACCGGTTGTCGAGCCACCCCGACCGACCCCGACGAAGCGAACTTCGTCGGCCGCGGCGTCTACTACGGGGCGTCTGTGTCGGACAACACCGAGTGCGCAGGAGAAGACGTCTTCATCGTCGGGGGCGCGAACTCGGCGGGCCAGGCCGCCATGTTCATGTCGCAGACCGCCAAGTCGGTGACGATGCTGATCCGCGGCTCCTCGCTGGAAGCCGGCATGTCGCAGTACCTCGTCGACCGCATCCGCAAGACCGACAACATCACCGTTCGCACCTGCACCGAGGTCGTCGACACCGTCGCAGAGGACGACCACCTGTCGGGGTTGGTTCTGCTGGACAGGCGGACGAACGGGACCGAGACGGTGGCCTGCGACCGGATGTGCTGCTTCATCGGCGCAACCCCGCGCACGGACTGGTTGGAGGAGGCGGGAATAGCCCGCGACGATTTCGGCTTCGTCCTGTCGGGTCCTGACGTGATGAAGGTCAGCGGTTGGACGCTGGACCGTCCCCCTCATCACCTGGAAACAAGCGTGCCAGGAGTCTTTGTTGCAGGTGACGTGCGTTCCGATTCCGCGAAGCGGGTCGCGGCCGCCGTCGGCGAGGGATCGATGGCGGTGATGTTGGTGCACAGATATCTGGCGGAAGCATGATCGGCACCGCCGGCGAGGCCTAGAGAGGACCGTGTCGATGGGCGAACAGTGCCTGCGCGACGAGCTTCGAACCCTGTTCCTGTTCGAGCATCTGACCGACGAACAGCTCGACATGCTGTGCCAGGACGGCAGCATCGAAACCTTCCCGGCCGGACCTCTGGTCGTCGAGGGTGAGCCCGCCCGCTGTTTCTACGTGATGATCGACGGTGAGCTGGTCATGTCGAAACGCTCGGGCGGCGTCGACATCCAGACAGGCAAGACCTCGCAGCGCGGTGTCTACTTCGGCGCATGGTCGGCCTACGTACCCGGCGAGGAGCACATCTACGAGGCCTCGGTGCGGCTGACGAAGCCGTCGCGTTGCTTCGTGCTCGACGCCACGGCCTTTGCCCGGTTCATGCAGACGCAGTTCCCGATGGCGGTGCACCTGCTCGAGGGACACCGCGTCGGCGGGCGTCGGCAGAGCCAGATCATCGGCCAGCGGGAGAAACTACTGGCCCTCGGCACCATCACCGCGGGTCTGACCCACCAGCTCAACAACCCGGCGGCCGCCACCGCCCGCGCGGTCGCCGATCTGCGCGAAGGCGTCGGACACATGCGGCACAAGCTGGCGATGGTCGCCGAAGCCAAATTCACGCCGGAGGCGCTGCGGATGCTGGTGAGCATCCAGGACCAGGTCGCCGAGCAGGTCGCCAAGAACAAGGACGTCGAGCTGACCGCGCTGGAGGCATCCGATCGCGAGGACGAGATCGGCGACTGGCTCGAAGACCACGGGATCGCGAGCGCGTGGGATTACGCGCCGACATTCGTCGACGCGGGCCTCGACACCGACTGGCTGGAACGGGTGTCGGCTCTGGTCGACGACGCCGACGCGTCCGCGTCGCTGCAGAGCGCGATCGGATGGCTGAAGTACACGATCGACAACGAGCTGCGGATGAACGAGATCGCCGAGGCCAGCAAGCGGGTCTCGGCGCTGCTCGCAGGCGCCAAGCAGTACTCCCAGATGGACCGCGGCTCCTATCAGAGCGCCGACGTACACGAGCTGCTACGCAGCACGATCATGATGTTCGGCGACAAGATCGGCCACCAGGGCAAGGGCAGACCGGTCACCCTCATCAAGGACATGGACAAGACGCTGCCCGAATTGCAGTGCTACCCAGGCGATCTCAACCAAGTCTGGACCAACCTCATCGACAACGCGATTCAGGCGATGGGCGGCCACGGCACCTTGACGATTCGTACCGCGCGAGAGAACGAGCAGATGGTCCGCGTCGAGATCTGCGACGACGGCCCGGGCATCCCTGAGGACATCATCGACCGCATCTTCACCCCGTTCTTCACCACCAAGCCGTTCGGTGAGGGCACCGGGCTGGGGCTGGACCTCGCCTGGCGGATCGTGGTCGAAAAGCACGGCGGCAACATCTCGGTGCAGTCCAGGCCCGGCGACACCCGGTTCATCGTGTGTCTACCACTCGTGGCCCCGCCGCCGCTGACACCGACGCCGCGCGAACTCTCCGAAGCGGGCACGGAATAGGGACTGCCTCGCCGTAGCTTTACCAACCATGACCAAGCCTGATTTCGGAACGTTCGGCGCCTTCGGCCACCATTCGATGTGGCAGCAGCTCTCCCCCCAGCAGTTGCGGGAAATCGAAGGCCTCGGTTACGGAGCCATCTGGGCGGGCGGTTCGCCCGCGGCCGAGCTTTCCTGGGTCGATCCCATCCTCGAGCAGACATCCACACTGAAACTGGCTACCGGCATCGTCAACATCTGGACCGCTGAGCCAGGTCCGACGGCGGAGTCTTTCCACCGCATCGAGAAGGCCTTCCCCGGCCGCTTCGTGCTCGGCATCGGCGTCGGCCATCCCGAGGCGCATCAGCAGTACCGCAAACCGGTCGACGCGCTCACCGACTACCTCGACAAGCTCGACGAGTACGGCGTGCCCAAGGAGAGCCGGGTGGTGGCGGCCCTCGGCCCGAAGGTGCTCAGACTGTCGGCGGAGCGCTCCGCAGGCGCGCATCCGTACCTCACGACGCCCGAACACACCGCCCAGGCCCGCACGCTGATTCCCGACGCGTTCATCGCGCCCGAACACAAGGCGGTGCTGACCACCGACGCCGAGAAGGCCCGCGCCGTCGGGCGCAAGGCGCTCGAGATCTACCTCAACCTCGCGAACTACCTGAACAACTGGAAGCGGCTCGGCTTCAGCGACGCCGAGGTGGCGAAGCCGGGAAGCGATCGACTGGTCGATGCGGTCGTGGCCTACGGCACGCCCGAGCAGATCGCGGCCCGGCTCAAGGAGCACATCTCGGCGGGTGCCGACCACGTGCCGGTGCAGGTGCTGACCGGACCTGACAAGCTGGTTCCTGCGCTCGCCGAGCTCGCCGGACCGCTCGGCCTCTCGTGAACCGTCGACCAACAGGGGGAACCGGATGACTGACGCTGTCTCACTCAAGCCCGAACTCGGCCGCTTCGGCGTGTGGACGTTCGGCCCACCCGAGCCCGAGCAGGCCGTCGAGATCGAGAAACTGGGCTACGGCGCGCTGTGGATCGGCGGATCGCCTGCGGGGAACCTCGAATATGTCGAACCCATCCTCGAGCAGACCGAGAATCTGCAGGTGGCCACGGGCATCATCAACGTGTGGACCGCTCCCGCCGCGGAAGTCGCCGAGGCCTACCACCGGGTCGAGGACGCGTATCCGGGCCGATTCCTGCTCGGGATCGGCATCGGCCACCCCGAACACACCGACGAGTACCGCAAGCCCTACGACGTGCTCGTCGAATACCTCGACGTGCTCGACGCCGCGAAGGTGCCGACCAGCAGGCGGGTCATCGCGGCGCTCGGCCCCAAGGTGCTCAAGCTGTCGGCCCAGCGCAGCGCCGGTGCCCATCCGTATCTGACGACGCCGGAACACACCGGCTCGGCACGCGAATTGCTCGGTCCGACGGTGTTTTTGGCACCTGAGCACAAGGTCGTGCTGACCACCGACGTCGACGAGGCGCGCGAAGTCGGCCGTCAGACCGTCGACTTCTACCTGAACCTCTCCAACTACGTGAACAACTGGAAGCGGCTGGGCTTCACCGACAAGGACGTGGCCAAGCCCGGCAGCGACCGGTTGATCGACTCGGTGGTCGCCTACGGCACCGCCGACGACATCGCGCGTCGACTCAACGAGCACCTCGAGGCGGGTGCCGACCATGTCGCGATCCAGGTGCTCGGCGGCTCCGACAAGCTGCTGCCGACGCTGGACGAGCTGGCTGGGCCGTTGGGGCTGGCCGGCTGACCGGAATCCGACCGCTACGGTGGGTCCATGCGGTTGCTGGTCACCGGGGGCGCTGGTTTCATCGGCGCCAACTTCACCCACCGCGCTGTGGGCGAGCACGAGGTCACGGTGCTCGACGCGCTCACGTACGCGGGTAGCCGTGAATCGCTCTCGCCGGTGGCTGACCGGATCCAGCTCGTCCAGGGCGACATCGGCGACGCCGCGCTGGTGACCGAACTCGTCGCCGAGTGCGACGCCGTCGTGCACTTCGCCGCGGAGACGCACGTCGACACCTCGCTGGACGACCCGGAGCCGTTCCTGCACTCCAATGTCGTCGGCACGTACACCGTGTTGGAAGCGGTGCGCAGGCACGGCGTGCGCATGCATCACATCTCCACCGACGAGGTCTACGGCGATCTCGCGCTCGACGAGGATCGCCGCTTCACCGCGGCCACACCGTACAACCCGTCGAGCCCGTACTCGTCGACCAAGGCCGCCGCCGACATGCTGGTGCGCGCGTGGGTGCGGTCTTACGGTGTGCGGGCGACGATTTCGAACTGCTCCAACAACTACGGGCCTTACCAGCACGTCGAGAAGTTCATCCCGCGCCAGATCACCAATGTGCTGACCGGCAGGCGGCCGAAGCTCTACGGCACCGGTCGCAACGTGCGCGACTGGATCCACGTCGACGACCACAACAGCGCGGTATGGCGGATCCTGGCCGACGGCGTCATCGGCCGCACGTATCTGATCGGGGCCTGCGGCGAACGCGACAATCTCTCGGTGCTGCGCACGATTCTGACGTTGATGGACCGCGATCCCGACGACTTCGATCATGTCGTCGACCGCGCCGGTCACGATCTGCGGTATGCGATCGACCCGCAGGCGTTGGAAGACGAGTTGGGCTGGGGGCCGAGGCACACGGACTTCGATGAGGGAATCCGCCAGACCATCGATTGGTATCGCGCCAACGAATCATGGTGGGGTCCGCAGAAGGAGTCCGTGGAGGCGGCGTACGCGAAACGAGGACAGTGACATGAAGGCGCGCGAGCTGGCGGTGCCGGGAGCGTGGGAGATCACCCCCGAACTGCACGTCGACGATCGTGGCGTGTTCTTCGAGTGGTTCACCGACACCGGGTTCCAAGACATCACGGGACACCGGCTGGAGCTGCATCAGGCGAACTGCTCGGTGTCGGCGGCGGGTGTGCTGCGCGGTCTGCATTTCGCCCAGTTGCCGCCGAGCCAGGCCAAGTACGTGACCTGCGTGCGGGGCGCGGTGTTCGACGTGGTGGTCGACATCCGCGTCGGGTCACCGACATTCGGACAGTGGGACTCAATTCTGCTCGACGACCGCAGCCGTCGCTCGGTATACATCAGCGAGGGTCTGGCCCACGGCTTCCAAGCGCTGTACGAGGACTCGACGGTGCTGTACCTCTGCTCGGCCGAGTACGACCCGCAGCGCGAGCACACCATCAGCGCGACGGATCCGGCGCTCGGGATCGCATGGCCGGGAACCGATCACGTGCTCTCGGCGCGCGACGCCGACGCGCCGACACTGGAAGAGGTCAAGGCTTCGGGACTTCTGCCGACGTGGGAGGACGCCAAAGCGTTCGTGGCCGGGCTACGTCGTCGCGGCTAGGAGTCGGGCTTGGCGTGCTTCGGCTTCGACTGCGTCACGTTCGACACCGCCGTCTTCACCGCGGTCCTGACGCTGGAGACCGCTTCGTTCACGGCGTCGCGGGCGGCATGCCTGCCGGTCTGCCGATCGGCGGTCGAGGCGAGCATCGACGATCCACGCGGAAACTGGAAGTCGATGTCGATGGGGCGTCCGATCTTCACTGCGCCGACCGACACAGTGCCGCCGAGTTCGCCGGTGACGGAGAAGCGACCGCTACCCAGCGCGACCGCGAGGTTGTTCTGAGGAAAGTCGACCGTGAAGATGTTGGTCGACGAACCACCGATGCCCAGTTCCAATTGCACCGGTGCGTTGAATCCCGCGAAGGCGGTGTCGCTGCCGCACCCGTTCGTGTTCTTCGCAGAGCCAAGGCAGAGGCCCGCGTCGCCGCTGAGCCCGCCGCTGCTCCCTGCTCCCAATTGCAGCGCCCCCAGATTGGCTGTCGTCGTGTTGTTCCCGTTGACCAGCGTGCCGCTGCCTGCGATCTTCGAACCGCTGAACGGGACGACCGACGCCACCGCGTTGAAGACGCCGGTCTGCCGGTTGGACGCGGAATCGAAGCCGCTGCCCAGTACCTGGAATGTCCGGGTGATCGGCGCCCCGGTTTCATCGAGCGTGCCGTAGAGCCGTGCCCCGATTCCTTCGGTGCCGCCGAGGAGCGGCCTGAAGTGAATGTCCCTTGCGTCGTTGGTGGTGGCTGAGCTCTGCACCACGTCACCGAGCAGGCCCCACCCGCCCTGCTCTGTTCGGTTCGAGAGGAAGCCGAAGTCGAGGTAGTCGGCGCCCTGCGTCGCCAACACCCGGGGATTCGCCGTGAAGTTCACCAGCGTGTTCAGGCCGGGGAGGTCATACGAATTGCCGCCCTGCTGAAGGATGCCGAGCAGGAGCGGGTTCGTCCCCGCCTCGATGGCGAGCTGACGCCAGACCGACAACGGGCCCGGCGTCGGCCCGATGTCGATGATCGGGATGACCACCGAGGCTGCCAGGTCGATGTCGCTGACCCCCGACTGCGCCGGTTGCACTTTGTCCGGCGGTACCGCCAATACGTTGGCCGCCCCGATACCGGCCGTCATCGCACCCGCGACGACCGCGCTCAGATACCCGCCGACTGTTCCCATAGACCGACAACTTACGGGCCGCGGCTTCGTTTTCTGGACGAACCGCCGATTCGTCGCGTCTCGACGTCGACGAGTCTTGCCAGCGCGCGCCGGCCATTACTAGGATGTCCAAGTATCTTCCATCGAGGAGCACGGTCATGACC
>JAEZKH010000098.1 GCA_023415515.1 Actinomycetes bacterium | reverse complement strand
CGCCTCGGCGGCGACGAGTTCGTCGTGCAGGTCTACCGCGACATCACCCGCGACGAACTCGACGACATGATCGAAAGCCTGCGAACGGAATTGGCCGCGCCGGTCACGGTCGGCGCAACGACGGCGTCGGTCCATGCCAGCATCGGAGTTGTCGCGGTGTATCCCGACGACAGGCGCACCGCCGACGAGATCCTCCGCGATGCCGACTTCGCGATGTATGAAGCCAAGCGCGCACGCCGACGGTCGGACGCCTAGTCCTGCTGCAGCCGACCGTCGATTCGGCGCCACAAGTTGTCAGGGTTGCCGTCGGCGATTGCATTGGGCAGCAACGCCTTCGGCATGTTCTGATAGCAGACCGGCCGTAGGTAGCGTTCGATGGCTCGCGCGCCCACCGAGGTCGTGCGTGAATCCGACGTCGCGGGCGACGGACCGCCGTGCACCATCGCGTGGCACACCTCGACACCGGTCGGCCAGCCGTCGAACAGGATCCGGCCCGCCTTCAGCTCGAGCAGCGGCAACAGACTGCGGACTTCCTCGAAGTCGGACTCGTCGGCGTGCACGGTCGCGGTCAGCTGGCCCTCGAGGTGCTCCGCGATCGCTCGCATCTGCGCGGTGTCGGTGCAGCGGACGATCAGACTCGACGATCCGAAGACCTCGGCCTGCAAACTCTCCGAGCGCAGGAAGCTGCTCGCAGCGGTAGCGAAAAGCGCTGCTCGACAGGTTGTTTCGTTATCGCTCGGTTGGCCACGCACGATCAGGTCGGCTTCGCCGGTCAGCTTGGTGACGTCTCGGGCGAATGCGTCGGCGATGGCCGGGGTGAGCATCGGGGTGGCCGGCGATTCGGCGATCACGACGCGCGCCGCGTCGATGAAGGCCTCGAGCCCGGGACCGTCCACCGCGATCACCAGGCCGGGGTTCGTGCAGAACTGACCGGAGCCGAGCGTCAGGGAGCCGACGAACGCGCGACCGAGGTCGGCGCCTCGGCGGGCCAGCGCGCCCTCGAGCAGGAACACCGGGTTGATCGAGCTCATCTCGGCATAGACCGGGATCGGCTCGGGTCGGCCGGCCGCCGCGGCGACGAGAGCCATTCCACCGGAACGAGATCCGGTGAACCCGACGGCTTTGATGCGCGGGTCGGTCACGAGCGTGACACCGAGTTCGGGTCCGAATCCGTACAGCAGCGAGAAGGTGCCTGCGGGTAGACCGGCGGCGGCGACGGCGTCGCTGATCGCGTGGCCGACGATCTCGGACGTGCCGGGATGGGCGTCGTGTGCCTTGACGACTACCGGGCAGCCCGCGGCAAAGGCTGACGCGGTGTCGCCACCCGCGACCGAGAAGGCCAGCGGGAAGTTGCTGGCGCCGAAGACCGCGACAGGGCCCAGCGGCACCGACCGCTGCCGAATGTCGGGGCGGGGCAACGGGGTCCGGTCGGGCAGCGCGGGGTCGATGCGTGCGCCGTTCCAGCTGCCCTCGCGCACCACGTCGGCGAACAGTCGCAGCTGTCCCGTCGTGCGGCCGACCTCGCCGCTCAGCCGCGCCTGCGGCAGGCCGCTCTCGGCGACCGCGCGCTTCACGAGATCGTCCTCGACGGCCTCGATGTTCTCGGCGATGGCCTCGAGGAACTCGGCGCGTTGCTCGGCGGTGGTGGCCCGATACTCGGCGAAGGCGGCAGCGGCGGCAGCGCATGCGGCGTCCACATGGGATGCATCGCCGTATGCGTACGCGGGTTCGAGGTCGCGGCCCGCGGTGGGGTCGAACGCGCGGATCGGTTTGCCCGAGCCCCGCACGTGCTCGCCGGCGATGAGCATCTGTCCGGTCAGGTGCGTGTCGGGTTGTGTCGCTGTCATGGTGTCCTCGGCCGTGTTGGTTCCTGTGAGTCCGAGAGCGATGTCTTGGACTCCACGAATGTCCTTTTACAGGCCACGACGGTAGTCTCGACCCGGATGAAAGGCATAGGGGGATAGCGAATGGACCTGGTTCTCGGTCTGTCGGTCACCTCGACAGCCGTCCGATGGGTGCTTGTCGAAGGGGTGACCGGCGACGGCGACGCCGTCGACCGCGGCGCGCTCGACCTCGTCGACGGCGCCGAATTCGACGCCGATGCCCTGCTCACAGTGTTGCTGGACGCCAACGAGGCGGTCGTGGAGAACGGTCTGCACGCCGCGGGTGTGACGTGGACGCCCGCGGGCGCGCCGGTGGCGGGCGCCATCCTCGACGCGCTCGCCGCGCGCGGCGTCGCCAACGCCATCGCGGTGTCTGAGCCGGAGGCCGCCGAGGCCCTGGCGAGCGGGATCTCGGCGATCTCGGGGTACGAGGACGTCGCGGTCTGTGTGTTCGAGCCCGACGCCACGCTGGTCGCCCTGGTGACCGCCGATGGGGTCACCGCCGATCCGCAGGACATGCTCGCGGGCCGCGACGTCGAGTTGGCCGCCAGCGTCATCGCGCTGGACCTCAACGACCGCCAGTTGGACGTCATCTTCGTCGTGGGCTCGGCCGATCTGGCACCCGTCGTGTCGTCGATGGACGCGGTGGCAGCCGCGCCGGTCCTCTCCTCGGCTGAAGCGGACATGGCGATGGCACGCGGTGCCGCGGTGGCGTCGGCCATCGCGGTCAACAGCGAGATCGGCGGCGCCGGACTCTTCACCGGTCTGCGTGCGATGTCTCGGACGAGCGTTCTGACGTCGGTTGTCGTCGCGGCTGCCGTGACGCTGGTCGTCTCGCTGTCGGTCGTGCTCGGTCTGCAAGCGACGTCGGACTCGCCGTCGCAGACCCAGAACGCCAACGCAACGGCTGAGCCGCTGCCGAAGGGCAAGGTGAGTAACGAGGTCAAGGCCGCCCTTGTCGCGCCGAAGCCGGAACAGCGCCCCGCCGCGCCCGCGCCGAAACCCGCGGCGAAGCCCGCCCCGGCGCCGGAAGCGCCGCCGGTCGTGCAGACGATGGTCG
>JAEZKH010000081.1 GCA_023415515.1 Actinomycetes bacterium | reverse complement strand
GCCGACTGCAACCAACCTGATGGCCGAGTACAGCTAGGCGCCTCTCTGGTGCAGGACATCGTCATTCCGGTCGACAGCAACATCAAGTCGGCTGCCGACCTCGGCGGCGCGAAGGTCGGTGTACTGGCAGGCACGTCATCCCAATACGGACTACGAAGATCGCCGAAGACGCCGGAGTCGACCCCAAGTCGATCCAGATAATCGACTTGGCTCCACCGGATGCCAAAGCCGCGTTCGAATCCGGGAAGATCGATGCGTGGGCCGTATGGCCCCCGTTCGTCCAACAGCAACTCGTGCAGAAGACCGGCAAGCTGCTGCCGGAAGGTGATGCGAGCATCCAGAGCATCGTCGTCGCGCGGCCCGGACTAGCCGAGGCGTCGCCGGAGCTGTATTCGGGGCTCATCGATGCGGTTTCCGAGGCGAAGGAGTACATTGCCGCCGACCCGGCCGGCGCTCAGGCGATCGTCGCCGAACAGGCCCGCGTCGATCCGGCAGTGGTCCAATTGTCCTGGCCGCGTCATGATTTCACCGCAACCCTGACGCCCGATGTGGTTGCCGACATCCAGGCCAAGGCGGATTTCCTCCACGATGCCGGCTTCATCGACAAATCGGTTGACGTCGAGGAGTTGGTCGGTCCCGCGCAGTGACCGCGCACGACACCGTCTGCGCCAGTGTTCCGATGCGCACGCGATTGGCGAGCCTGCGCGCCGCACCGTATCTTCAGCGCTGGCACATCCGACTGACGGTTTCGCTGATCGTGCCGGTCGCGCTGATCATCATCTGGCATCTGGCGGTCGAGGGCGGTGTGCTGCCGCGGACTTTGGTCGCGGGTCCCGTCGATTCGGTGACAGCCTTCGCCAGGCTGACGGCGGACGGAACCCTGCTCGAACACGCGTGGGTCAGCCTGCGCCGCATCGCGGTTGGATTCGGCGCAGGAAGTGTCGTCGGCATCGCTCTGGGGTCGATCATCGGCACCAGCCGGCTCGGATCGCGGCTTCTCGAACCGACGGCACTGACGTTGATACCGGTGCCGGCCGTCGCCTGGATTCCACTGCTGGTGATCACCCTCGGAATCGGCGAGTCGTCCAAGGTAGTCCTGGTGGCCATTGGCTCCGCAGCCACCCTGATTCTCGCCACCGCTGCTGGAATCCGTTCGGCCTCACACGATCTCGTGGAGGTATCTCAGCTCTACGAGAAGTCGAAGTGGACCTTGTGGTCAACGGTTCTGCTGCCGTCGGCGACCCCATCCATCATCGCGTCGGCCCGCGTGGCAATGGCGTTGTCATGGACGTTGCTCGTGGCCGCCGAAGTCATCGCTTCGGCGAACGGCTTGGGTTGGCTGATCTGGGACTCGCGAAACTTCGCCCGGCCGGCGGCCATGATCGCCGGCATGCTCGCCATCGGCATCCTCGGCAAGACCACCGACACCCTCATCGCGCGGCTCGGTGTATATCTCACCCGCTGGGACCGGTCGTACCGTGGTTGACGTCGCGGCCGCGCAAGCACCCGCTGCGCTGGAAATCAGAATCCAGGGCAAGCGCGTGACCGTCGACCGGCGCGGGTTCGATGTGCTCGGGCGAATCGACGTCGACGTGGCCAGCCGCGAAATCGTGGTCGTCGTCGGCGGGAGCGGCGCGGGCAAGACATCTCTGCTGCGGGCGATTGCCGGCCTGGACAAGGCGTTCGACGGGGAGATTCGCACGCTCGGACGACCGATCCACGGCCCTGGCCGAGATCGTGGCATGGTCTTTCAAGAGCATCGGCTGATGCCGTGGATGACGGTTGCACAGAACGTGGCGTACGCCCTGCCGTCTCGCCAGCCGGCCGACCGGGTGCGCGGTCTGGTCGCCCATGCGCTGGCCTTGGTGGGGCTGACCGGATTCCACGAAGCGTGGCCCAATCAGTTGTCGGGCGGCATGGCGCAGCGGGCTTCGCTCGCCAGAGCGCTTGTCACCACGCCCGAGATCCTTCTGCTGGACGAGCCACTCGGCGCGCTGGACAGCTTGCTGCGCAGTCAAATGCAGACCGAACTCGAGCGCATCATCCTCGCCGAACAACTGACGGCGATGATGGTGACTCACGACGTGGATGAAGCCGTGCGACTGGCTGACCGGGTGCTCGTCATGGCGGGCCCGCCCGGGCGTGTGGTCGCCGAGGTTCCGATTCCGCTGCCTCGACCCCGCGAGGTCGCCGACCCGCAACTTCAGGACTTCCGCACCCGGATACTTGCCATCCTTCACCAAGGAGTCGCAATTGGAGATCTATTGGTACATCCCGACGCACACCGACGGGCCCTACCTGTCGACCATGCATCGGGCGAGGGCGGCTGATCTCCGGTACATCAGCCAGATCGCCAAGGCGGCAGATGATCTCGGCTATGTCGGGGTTCTCGTGCCAACCGGATCGGTGTGCGAAGACGCCTGGGTGACAGCATCCTTCCTCGCTGCGAACACACGCGACCTTCGGTTCATCGTCGCCGTGCGACCGGGCCAGTCCACGCCGTCCATGACGGCGCGCATGGCGGCGAGCTTCGACCGTTACTCCGGCGGCCGCCTCATCGTCAACGTGGTCTGCGGCGGTGACCCCGTCGAATTGGCCGGCGACGGCGTCTTCCTTCCCCATGCGCAGCGTTACGAGCAGGCCGACGAATACATCGAGGCGTGGACCCAACTCCTGCAGGGCAAAACCGTCGACATGGACGGCAAGCACATCCACATCGAAGGCGGACAACTGCACTATCTGCCATTGCAAGAGCCCTACCCCCCGCTCATGTGTGGTGCGTCGTCCGGGGTCGGGCAAGCGTTCGCGGCGAAATGGATGGATACCGTTCTCACGTGGGGCGAACCGCCGGATCAGGTGGCCGCGAAGATCGGCGACATGCGAGCCAAGGCCGAGCAGGTCGATCGGGACATCAAATTCGGTATCAGGCTGCACACCATCGTCCGCGAAACGACGGAAGAAGCGTGGGCCGCTGCCGAATCACTCATCCGCTATGTGAGCGACGACGACATCGCCTCGGCCCAGAAAACCCTGAAGCGATCGGAATCCGAAGGCCAACAACGCATGGTGGCTCTTCATGGTGGATCCCGTGATCACCTCGAAATCAGCCCGAACCTCTGGGCCGGGGTCGGCCTCGTCACCGGTGGAGCCGGAACCGCTCTGGTCGGCAGCGTGTCAGACGTCCGCGATCGAATCATGGAGTACCACGACATCGGCATCGACACGTTTATTCTCTCCGGCTACCCGCACCTCGAGGAGTGCTATCGCGTCGCTGAAACGCTCTTTCCCGTGCTGCCGTTCGAGCCGACGGTCAGCGGGCTACAACCGAAGGTCATTCCCGGCGGCTGGTGAAACCGACGTTTCAGCACCGACGGAACGCCGGTTAAGACGGCGTTGATCTTGGGTACACGTGTGGCGCAAACCACAAATCGAACACCGAGGTTCGCCGTGTACCAGCAAGTTCTCGACCCGGTTGGCCAATCCCTCGCATGGAGTTCGCTGATTGCGGCGATACCCCTGCTGCTGCTGTTCGTTCTGCTCGGCGTCCTTCGGGTCACCGCATGGGTGGCGTCGCTGATCTCCCTTGCCGTCGCGATCGCCGTCGCGGTGCTGGTCTATGGAATGCCGATCGGCCAGACGTTGCTCGCGGGGACCGAAGGCGCGGCCTTCGGGTTCTTTCCGATCCTGTGGATCGTCATCAACGCCATCTGGGTCTATCAGCTGACCGTCGAGACCGGGCATTTCGACGTGCTGCGGCGGTCCTTTTCACGGGTCAGCGACGATCAACGCATCCAGGCCGTGCTGATCGCGTTCTCGTTCGGCGCGCTGCTCGAGGCGCTGGCGGGCTTCGGCACACCGGTGGCGGTCACCTCGGTGATGCTGATGGCGCTCGGGTTCAAACCGATGAAGGCCGCGGTGCTCGCCCTTGTCGCCAACACCGCGCCCGTCGCGTTCGGGGCGATGGCGACACCGATCCTCACGCTGGCCAAGGTGACCGAACTGCCCGCCGACACCCTTGGCGCGATGGTCGGTAGGCAGACGCCGATTCTGTCGGTGCTCGTGCCCCTCGCGCTGGTGGCGATCGTCGACGGCAGGCGCGGCCTCAAGCAGACGTGGCTGCCCGCCCTCGTGTGCGGCGTGGTGTTCGGCCTGGCCCAGTTCGCGACGTCCAACTTCATCTCGGTACCGCTGGCCGACGTGGTGGCCGCCCTGCTTTCGGCAGCCGCGATGGTCCTTCTGGTGCGCGTCTGGAAGCCGAGCCGCACCTACACCGAGCCCTCCGTCGTCGCGGGCGGGGCCGCCGACGAGCCGACGCCAGAGTTCGCCGAGCGCGTCGCGCACCCCGACTCGCGGGCCGACGTCGTGAAGGCCTACGCGCCGTACGCCATCATCATCGCGGTCTTCGTCGTCTGTCAGATCACGGCCGTCAAGAAGCTGCTCGACAAGGCGACGCTCAAGTTCCAGTGGCCTGGGCTCGACGTCGTCAGCCCGAGCGGAAAGCCCGTCTCGCTCACCGAGTTCACCTTCAACGTACTGACCACCCCCGGCACCCAGATGCTGATCGCGGGAGTACTCACGATGATCGCGCTCAAGGTGTCGGTGCCGCGCGCGGTGAGGGCCTACGGCGCGACGCTGCACCAGTTGCGCTGGGCGATCGTCACGGTGATGGCGGTGCTGGCGCTGGCATTCGTGATGAACCTGTCCGGCCAGACCATCACGCTTGGCACCTGGATGGCCGCAGCGGGCGGACTGTTCGCGCTGCTGTCGCCGATCCTGGGCTGGCTCGGCGTCGCGGTCACCGGATCCGACACATCGGCCAACTCGCTGTTCGGCGCGTTGCAGGTGACTGCGGCCAACCAGGCGGGCCTGTCCGACGTGCTGATGGCGGCGTCCAACAGTTCGGGCGGCGTGCTCGGCAAGATGATTTCGCCGCAGAACCTCGCGATTGCGGCGGCCGCGGTCGGCATGGACGGCAAGGAAGGCGACATCTTCCGCCGCGTCGTGCTCTGGAGCCTGCTCTTCTTGGCCCTGCTGTGTGTCCTGTCCGCGTTGCAGGCATCGCCTGTGCTGTCCTGGATGGTCCTCTCGTGACTCGCGAGCGTGTCACGTCCGCGGCGAGCACTCGTAGCATCGAACTGTGAGCGTTCTCGACAGCCTCGTCGCCGACCTGCCCGACGGCATGGTCGTCACCGACCCGTCCATCACCGAGGGCTACCGGCAGGACCGCGCGCTCGACCCGTCCGCGGGCAAGCCCCTGGCCGTCGTGCGGCCACTGACCACCGAGCACGTGCAGATCATCATGCGGTGGGCCAGTGCGCACCGCATTCCGGTGGTGCCGCGCGGTGCGGGCAGCGGGTTGTCCGGCGGGGCCACCGCACTCGATGACGGCATCGTGTTGTCGACGGAGAAGATGCGCGACATCACCGTCGACCCCATCACCCGCACCGCGGTGTGCCAGCCCGGGCTGTTCAACGCGGAAGTGAAAAAGGCTGCCGCTCAACATGAGCTGTGGTATCCGCCGGACCCCTCATCGTTCGAGATCTGCAGCATCGGCGGCAACATCGCCACCAACGCCGGCGGTCTGTGCTGTGTCAAGTACGGCGTCACCACCGACTATGTGATGGGCCTTCAGGTGGTGCTCGCCGACGGCACCGCGGTACGTGTCGGCGGTCCCAGGGTGAAAGACGTCGCCGGGCTGAGCCTCACCAAGCTTTTCGTCGGCAGCGAGGGCACTCTCGGCATCGTCACCGAGATCACGTTGCGGCTGCTGCCCAAACAGCACAGGGCGAGCACGGTGGTGGCCAACTTCGCCACGGTCGAAGCGGCCACCGACGCCGTGCTCGGGGTCGCCTGCCAGATGCGACCGTCGATGCTCGAGTTCATGGACGGCGTGGCCATCAACGCCGTCGAGGACAAGCTGAAGATGGGCCTGGATCGCGATTCGGCGGCACTGCTGCTGGCCGGGTCCGACGAACGCGGCCGATCCGCCGCCGAGGACGCAGAACGAATCGCCGCTGTCTTCGACGAGAACGGCGCGTCGGACGTGTTCTCCACCGACGACCCCGACGAAGGCGAGGCGTTCGTCGCCGCCCGCCGGTTCGCGATTCCCGCGGTGGAAGCGAAGGGCACCCTGCTGCTCGAGGATGTCGGTGTCCCGCTGCCGCGGATCGGCGACCTGGTGAGCGGCGTGGAGCGCATTGCAGGCGAACGCGACGTGATGATCTCGGTTATCGCCCACGCAGGCGACGGCAACACCCATCCGCTGATCGTCTACGACCCCGCCGACGCGGCGATGGCGCAACGGGCCGAACGCGCCTTCGGCGAGATCATGGACCTGGCCATCGGACTCGGCGGCACGATCACCGGCGAACACGGCGTCGGCAGGTTGAAACGGCCGTGGTTGGAGGACCAGGTCGGGCCAGAGGTGATGGAACTAAACCGGCGTATCAAGGCCGCGCTCGACCCCGAGAACATCCTGAATCCCGGCGCGGCCATCTAGTACCAATCCGCTGGGAACTGTTGACAGGGTATGGAGATATGTCGTACCCATAAGACATGACCGCCTCTGTGTCTCACCGCACGCCCGCCCGCTTCGAGCTCGCCACGGCGGAGACCTGGGCCAACCCGTGGCCGATGTATCAGGCGCTGCGCGACAAGGATCCGGTGCACCATGTCGTTCCCGAGGACCGTCCGCACCATGACTACTGGGTGCTGTCCCGGCACCGTGACGTGTGGGAGGCCGCTCGCGACCATGAGACGTTCTCCTCGGCGCAGGGGCTCACCGTCGAATACGGCGAGCTGGAGATGATCGGGCTCGCCGACAACCCGCCGTTCGTCATGCAGGACCCGCCGACCCACACCGAGTTCCGCAAGCTGGTGTCGCGGGGCTTCACGCCGAGACAGGTGGAGGCCGTCGAGCCCGCCGTACGGCAGTTCATCGTCGAGCGGATCGAGCGGCTGCGGTCGGCCGGCGGAGGAGACATTGTCGCCGAACTGTTCAAGCCGCTGCCCTCGATGGTGGTCGCGCACTACCTTGGGGTGCCCGAGGAGGACCGCGACCAGTTCGACGGCTGGACGGACGCCATCGTTGCGGCCCAGACGCAGGGCGGCGGGCTGGCGACGGCGGGCGAATCGGCCGGTGAGGCGGTCGCGTCGATGATGGCGTACTTCACCGGGATGATCGAACGGCGCCGCCATCAGCCAGGAGATGACACGGTGTCGCATCTCGTCGCGGCGGGTGTCGGCGCCGATGGTGACATGGCCGGCATGTTGTCGATCCTCGCCTTCACCTTCACGATGGTCACCGGCGGCAACGACACCACCACCGGAATGCTCGGCGGCGCAGTGCAACTGCTGCACCAGCGACCCGATCAGCGCAAGTTGCTCGTCAACAACCCCGACCTGATTCCCGACGCGGTCGACGAACTGTTGCGGCTCACCGCGCCTGTGCAGGGCCTCGCCCGCACCA
Organism: Actinomycetes bacterium; assembly: GCA_023415515.1. Classification (GTDB taxonomy): domain Bacteria; phylum Actinomycetota; class Actinomycetes; order Mycobacteriales; family Mycobacteriaceae; genus Mycobacterium. The sequence continues at coordinate 3,993 of JAEZKH010000081.1, read as the reverse complement.
CGACGCAAGATGTGCGGGTGGGCAACACGATGATCCCCGCGGGCCGTAAGGTGTTGTTGCTGTACGGCTCGGCCAACCGCGACGAGCGCGAGTACGGTGCTGACGCAGGCGAACTCGATGTTCGCAGGCGTCCGCGCAACATCATGACGTTCAGCCACGGCGCCCACTTCTGCCTCGGCGCGGCCGCCGCGCGCATGCAGTCGCGCATCGCACTGACCGAACTGCTGGCGCGCTGCCCCGAATTCGAGGTCGACCTCTCCGGCGTCGAGTGGGCGGGCGGCAGCTACGTACGCAGACCGCTGTCGGTTCCGTTCCGGGTGACAGGCTGATGGCCGGTAACGACTGGTTGGGCGACCGCCGCACCGAAGTCGCCGCCGACCGAATCCTCGACGCCGCGGACGCCTTGTTCGCCCAGCAGGATGCCGCGACGGTCGGCATGCACGAAATCGCCAAGGCCGCAGGCTGTTCCCGCGCCACCCTGTACCGGTACTTCGAGAACCGCGAGGCACTCTACACCGCCTATGTGCACCGCGAGAGCTACCGGTTGTTCCACCAGATGACCGACCAACTCACCGGCGTCGAGGAACCCCGCGAGCGGCTCATCGAAGGCATGGTGTCGTCGCTGCGCAACGTCCGCCAGAGCCCCGCGCTTTCTTCGTGGTTCGCCACGGCGCAGCGTCCGATCGGCGCCGAGATCGCCGAGCAGTCACAGGTCATCAAGGCACTCACCGAGGCGTTCCTGATCTCGATGGCGCCTGACGACCAGGAGGTGGTCGAACGCAAAGCGCGCTGGCTGGTGCGGGTGATGACCTCGCTGCTCGTGTTCCCCGGCCACGACGAAGCCGACGAGCGGGCGATGATCGAGCAGTTCGTCGTGCCGATGGTGGTGCCGGCGACGCCGGAGACCGCCGAATCCGCGTAAGCCCAAGTCCTCGCGAAACGATGTTCCGGCACGGGAATCGCGAGTGAGGGTGTACCGGAATGTCGTTTCGCGGGAAGTCAGGACGAGCGCACGCGGGTGAAGCGGTGCAGCAGCCACGCCAGCGGGACCGTCACCACGAACGTCGTGACGAACAACAGCGGCATCGACCCGGTGTAGATGTGGAAGTGCAATATCTCCACCATCACCAGTTCCATCGTCAGCAAGTGGATCAGGAAGATCTCGTAGGAGATCTCGCCGAGGAACACCATCGGCCTGCTGGCCAAGAACCGCGCGTACCAGCCGCGGTCGCCCAGCGCCAGCGGCGCGACGACCAGCGTCGCGATCACGGCGTAGAACACCGCCTTCCATATCGCCGGCGCCAACGCGTACGGCGATGTCGTCGGCTCTCCCGCGATCGGTGTCGACGCGATGAAGTAACTCAACACCGCGACGGGCAACACGGCGAAGGCGTAACAGCGGACCCCCATTGCGGCGAGCACCGCGAGCAGCATGCCGCCGATGAACCACAGCAGATACGACGGCAGCCACAACCGCGCCCCGTCGGGCAGCCAGTTGACGGTGTGGACGATGATCAACCAGACCGGGGTGATGGCAGCCAGCACCGCGAGGCCCGCGAGCAACAACCATGGACGCCACCGACGTCGGCACAGCACGCCGAGCAACAGCCAGGCCAGGGCAGGCAGCACCGCGTAGAACGCGACTTCGACTGCCAGGCTCCACATCTGGGTCAACGCCTGGTGCAGGTAGGAGTACATGTACTGGTCGGTGTAGATCTGGGTAAGGGTGAGATTGCGGAACAGCCCCATCCAGGTGTGGCCGGGATTCGGGCCAGCTGTCCGGAAGTGGTAGACGAGGTAGGCGATCAACACGGTGACCACGTAGGCGGGCATGATCCGTCGCACCCTGTGCCAGGCGTACCGCCGCACCGACGGCCAGTCGCGCTCCCCCGCAGCCGCTTTCACCCACGGCTGAAAGAGCAGAAAGCCGGACAGCACGAAGAAGATCGGCACCCCCATCTCCATCCGGGCGTACACCAGGCCGACATAGCCGTGTGTGTATTTGCCTGTGGTGTAGGCGGCGTGGGTGGCGAGCACGAGAAGTGCGGCGACAGCGCGGATTCCGGTGAGCGATGCCACCCGCTCCGGCGCCGCGACGGATTCGAGGCCGCCCTGGGCTTCCGGGCCCGCGATACCCTTGGAGACGGTCATTTCGCTTTGCGGTGCGGCTTCTTCGGGCCCCGGTCGGGTCGCAGGTCTATGGGCTGGCCTTGAATCCTGGTCTTGGCAAGCGCTTTCAGCGTCTGCTTCGACATGGTGGCAGGCAGCTCGACCAGCGAGTAGTTCTCCCGGATGCTGATGTGCCCGAAGTCGCTGCGGTGCAGCCCGCCCTCGTTGGCGATCGCACCCACGATGGCGCCCGGCATCACCTTGTGCCGCTTGCCGACAGCGATGCGGTAGGTGGCCAAGTCGTCGCGGACCTCGCGCCGTTTGCGCTGCGGCCCGTCCTCGCGTGAGCGGTCGGAGCGTTCCCGACGCTTTTCCGGCGGCGGCTCGGTCATCAGGAACTCTTCGCCGTTGCGGCTCTGCAACGCCAATGCGGCGGCGATGTCGGCCATCGGCACGTCGTTGTCGCGCTCGTAGCCTTCGACCAACCTGCGGAACAGGTCGATGCCCGGATTCGACAGCGCCTCGGTGATCGAATCGCGGAACTTCTCCACCCGCTGGGCGTTGACGTCCTCCACCGAGGGCAACTCGGATTCGACGAGCTTCTGCCGCGTGACGCGTTCGATCGACTTCAGCAGGTGACGCTCCCGCGGCGTGACGAACAACAGCGCGGTGCCCGACCGTCCGGCCCGCCCGGTGCGCCCGATCCGGTGCACGTAGGACTCCGGGTCGTGCGGGATGTCGTAGTTCAGCACATGCGAGATGCGTTCGACGTCCAGGCCGCGCGCGGCCACGTCGGTCGCGATCAGGATGTCGATGGTGCCGTCCTTCAGCGCCGCGATCGTGCGTTCGCGCACCGCCTGCGGGATGTCGCCGTTGATGGCGGCCGCGGCGAAACCGCGCGCCTTGAGTCGCTCGGCGACCTCCTCGGTCGCCTGCTTCGTGCGGACGAACACGATCATGGCGTCGCCCTGTTCGACCTCGAGGAGTCGGGTCAGCGCGTCCATCTTCCGCGGCCCCGCGACCTGGATATAGCGCTGGGTGATGTTCTCGGCCGTCTGGGTCTTCGCCTTGACCGTCACCTCGACCGGGTCGTGCAGATATTTCGACGTGATCTTGCGGATCGCGGGCGGCATCGTCGCCGAGAACAGAGCGACCTGCTTGTATTCCGGGGTGTCGGCGAGGATCCGCTCGACGTCCTCGGCGAAACCCATCTGCAGCATCTCGTCGGCCTCGTCGAGTACGAGATAGTCGAGATGGGTCAGGTCGAGGCTGCCCTTCTCCAGATGGTCGATGACCCGGCCGGGCGTGCCGACGACCACTTGCGCGCCGCGCTTCAGGCCGGCCAACTGCGGGCCGTACGAGGCGCCGCCGTAGATCGGCAGCACGTTCACCGACAGGTGCGCGCCGTAGCGGCTGAAAGCCTCGGCGACCTGCAGTGCGAGTTCCCGCGTCGGCGCCAGCACCAGGGCCTGGGTGATCCGGCTGGCGGTGTCGATCTTCGACAGGATCGGAATCGCGAAGGCCGCGGTCTTACCGGTGCCCGTCTGCGCCAGGCCCACGACGTCGGACCCCGCCATCATGGCCGGAATGGTCGCCGCCTGGATCGCCGACGGCGTCTCGTATCCGACGTCGGAGACCGCCTGTAGCACCGCGGGGTGAATCTGCAGGTCGGCGAACGTGGATTCCTCGGGAGGGGCGTCCGAGTCGGGCGTTGTCATGGGGTTCTCAGTCTAGTGGTCGACCCCTCGCGGACCCGCCGCGCGGCCTGCCGGGTCGTCGCGGCGACAGGCGGTACGGTGCGCACTTGTGAAAAGGCGTCGGGAGCCGACGGGCCTGCGACCCGTGGCGATGGTCGCCGCGGCCGGCGTCGCGCTGCTCACCGGA
>JAEZKH010000080.1 GCA_023415515.1 Actinomycetes bacterium | reverse complement strand
GGCCCGCCCCCCCCCGGCGGGCCAAACCACACCGCGGCCCCCGCCCCCACCCCGGGCCGCCCGGGCCCGCCGGCCTACGTCTTCGGCGCCGGGATCATGCCCACCCCGCTGCTGGGCGCCATTCTCGATCGCGCCCGAATCCGCGAAGTCCGCCACCCCGGCAGCGACTCGCGACCGGAACCCCGCTACACGCCCTCGCGCACGCTGACGCGGTACATCCGCTGTCGCGACCTGACGTGCCGGTTCCCCGGCTGCGACAAACCCGCCCAGGTCTGTGACATCGACCACACCGTGGCCTACCCGACCGGACCGACACACCCGTCGAACCTCAAATGCCTGTGTCGTTTTCACCACCTGCTGAAAACGTTCTGGAACGGGCTCAACGGGTGACGCGACCAACAACTGCCCGACGGCACGGTGGTCTGGACATCACCGACCGGCCACACCTACACCACCTATCCGGGCAGCATGCACCTGTTCCCGCGACTATGCCGACCAACCGCCACTCTCGAGACGCGCCGGCCGGCCCAGACCGAAGAATCGATTCAGCGTGCGGTGATGATGCCCAAACGCCGACACACCCGCGCCCAGGCCACCGCCAGCGCCAAAGCAGCCGAACGCCGCCTCAACGACGACCTCGTCGCCGAACACAACAAACCGCCACCTTTCTAGGACGCGACGGCGAACAGATGCCATTGACCCGGCACACCCTTGAGGTCATGGGTGCCGCGATCGTCGAACTCCAACCCTGACCCGATCACCAGATCGCGCAGCGTGCTGGACACCAGCACATCCCCGGCACCCGCGAGCGCGCTCACCCGCGCCCCGAGGTGCACGGCGATCCCACCGATGTCGTCACCACGCACCTCACATTCGCCGGTATGCAATCCCGCCCGAACCTCAATACCCAGCGCCGCCACCGCATCCCGAATCGCCACCGCACACCGGATCGCCCGCTGCGGCCCGTCGAACATCGCCAGAAAGCCGTCACCCGACGTGTTCACCTCACGGCCCCGAAACCGCCTCAACTGCGCCCGGATGATGACGTCGTGCGCATCGAGCAGGGCGTGCCAAGCCCGATCCCCCATCTGCGCCGCACGCCGCGTCGAGTCCACGATGTCGGTGAACAACACGGTCGCCAACACCCGATCGTCGAGCACATCGGACTGATGCCCGGTGATGAATTCGGCGACCGCGTGGAATGAGTCACGCCACGGTTCCACGAAATGCCACATGTTGCGTCCCGGCACCTCAACATATTTCGCGTCCGGTATCTGGTCGGCGACTCGCCTGCCTTGAACAGACGGGATCATGGGATTGTCGCGGTGCTGAACGACGATGGTCGGCACACGAACTGCCGGCAGCAGCGGCCGGACATCGAGTGACGACGACAGTGGGAACATGCGGGCTAGCGCAGCGGGATTGGCCGCAAGACGTTCCATCCGTGCCCATGCCGCTCGGATATCCTCGTTCCACGGCATATCCGGATTGCAGATGTGTTGGTATTCGCCCGTTCCCCACATCGCGTTCATGGCCTTCGCTATGTCGTCGCCAGCGATTCCGAGCGTGTTTTCTCCGATCGGATCCGAATGGGCCTCCAGCGCAACCAATGCGGCGGTGCGAGACGGATGTGTCGCCGCGAACAGCGCACACGTCGGAAGCGCGCCGGTCATCGCGATCAGGACAGCTGCCGAACTACCGAGGTCGTCCAATACGGCGGTGATGCTGTCGGCCCACTGCTCCAGGGTCGGCATCGCACCGGGCGAGACGGGATCAGACGCGCCTGTGCCGGGTTGATCGAAGAAGATGAGCCGCCCAAGCGACGTCATCGCCTCGACCCAACCTTGAATCGACGGCAGTTCGGGTGCGATCTCGCAGTTCGTGAACCAGTTCGGGACAACCACGATGTCCCGAACGCCCTCGGCAGAAGCGCGGTAGGCGACGTGCAACTCTCCGTTCATCGCATAGCGCGTCTCCGAGAACACGTCGAAAGTGTTTCAGGGGTCAGCGTCGCGATCTGAGAAACCGCACGATGAGCCAAAACGACCGCTCCGACCGCGGCCGAGCGTTTCCGGGTCCTCGAACGGTTCTGCTCGTCGATCTCGAGGTCCCACCCGGAACGGGCTCTGAGTAGGCTGCCCGGGTGACCGAGCCTCCGATGCAGCCGAATCTGAGCCTGATGACCCAGATCTGGCGCTTCGTCGTCACGGGCGGCTTCTCGGCCATCGTCGACTTCGGCCTCTACGTGCTGCTCTACCGCGTCGGAGGGATGCAGCCCGACCTGGCCAAGGTCATCGGCTGGATCGCAGGCACCACGACGGCGTACCTGCTCAACCGGCGCTGGACCTTCCAGGCGCCGCCGAGCAACGCGAGGCTGGCCGCGGTGTGGGCGCTCTACATCACGACGTTCGTCGTGCAGGTCGGGCTCAACCACCTCTTCCTCCGCCTGCTCGACTACACGCCCACCGCCGTCGTGGTGGCGTTCGTCATCGCCCAGGGCACGGCGACCGTCATCAACTTCGCCGTGCAGCGGATGGTCATCTTCCGCTTGAAGTAGGCCTAGGGACCAGCACGGTACCCTCGTCACGATGTTTCCGACCACCGCACGACGCCTGACCGGCTGGGGTAGAACCGCCCCGTCGGTCGCTGCGGTGCTGTCGACCCCCGACCAGGAAGTGATCGCCAAGGCGGTCGCCAAGGCTGCCGAGGGCGGTTCGCGCGGCATCATCGCGCGCGGACTGGGCCGCTCCTACGGCGACAACGCCCAGAACGGCGGCGGCCTCGTCGTCGACATGACCGCGCTCGACAAGATCCACTCGATGGACCGCGAGAGCCATCTCGTCGACGTCGACGCGGGCGTCAATCTCGACCAGTTGATGCGCGCCGCGCTTCCGCTCGGCCTCTGGGTTCCAGTGCTGCCCGGCACCCGCCAGGTCACCATCGGCGGGGCCATCGCCTGCGACATCCACGGCAAGAACCATCACAGCGCAGGCAGCTTCGGCAACCACGTGCGCTCGATGGACCTGCTGACCGCCGACGGTCAGGTCCGCCGCCTCACCCCCGACGGCGCCGACAGCCAACTGTTCTGGGCGACGGTCGGCGGCAACGGACTCACCGGCATCATCCTTCGCGCCTCCATCGCGATGACCCCAACCGAGACCGCCTACTTCATCGCCGACGGCGACGTCACCGCCGGTCTCGACGAGACCATCGCGTTCCACAGCGACGGCACCGAATCGAACTACACCTACTCCAGCGCGTGGTTCGACGCCATCAGCGCACCGCCGAAGCTGGGGCGCGCGGTCATCTCCCGCGGATCGCTGGCCACCGTCGACCAACTGCCCGAGAAGCTGCGGGCCGACCCGCTGAAATTCGATGCGCCGCAATACTTCACCGCGCCCGACATTTTCCCCAATGGCCTCGGCAACAAGCTCATCTTCGGCGCGATGACCGAACTGTGGTACCGGACGGGCAAGACCTACCGCGGCAAGACGCAGAACCTGACGCAGTTCTATCACCCGCTCGACATGATCGGCGAGTGGAACAGGGCTTACGGCTCAGTGGGTTTCACGCAGTACCAGTTCGTCGTGCCGGTCGAGGCCGTCGAACCGTTCAAGGGCATCATGTACGACATCCAGCGGTCAGGGCACTACTCGTTCCTCAACGTGTTCAAGCTCTTCGGCCCCTGCAACAGCGCGCCGCTGAGCTTCCCGATCCCCGGGTGGAACGTGTGCGTCGACTTCCAGGTCAAGCCGGGCCTCAACGAGTTCCTCAACGAACTCGACCGGCGCGTCCTCGAATTCGGTGGCCGGTTGTACACCGCCAAGGATTCGCGCACCACCGCCGAGACATTCCACGCCATGTACCCGCGTATCGACGAGTGGATCGCTGTGCGCCGCAAGGTCGACCCCGACGGGGTGTTCGCCTCGGACATGGCCCGACGTTTGGAGCTTCTGTAAATGGTGAGTGCACATGGTTTTTGACGCCACGGGTAACCCGCAGACCATCCTACTTCTCGGCGGTACATCCGAGATCGGTCTCGCGATCTGCGAACGCTATCTCCGCAACGCGGCGGCCCGCGTCATACTCGCCGACCTGCCCAACCACCCAAAGCGCGACGATGCCATCGCCGCAATGAAGGCGGCCGGCGCGAAATCCGTCGACTGGATCGACTTCGACGGTGTCGACACAGACAGCCACCCCGCGGTCATCGACGAGGCGTTCGCGAAGGGTGACGTCGACGTGGCGATCGTCGCGTTCGGCCTCCTCGGGGACGCCGAAGAGCTGTGGCAGAATCAGCGGAAAGCCGTCCAGATCGCCGGAATCAATTACACCGCAGCCGTTTCAGTCGGTGTACTGCTGGGCGAGAAGATGCGCGCGCAGGGGTTCGGGCAGATCATCGCGATGAGCTCGGCGGCCGGTGAACGGGTGCGCCGGTCCAACTTCGTCTACGGCTCGACCAAGGCCGGCCTCGACGGCTTCTACCTCGGCCTTGGGGAGGCGTTGCGCGAGTTCGGGGTTCGCGTGCTGGTCATCCGGCCCGGGCAGGTGCGCACCACGACGACCGTCGAGCACTGGAAGTCCACGGGCACCAAGGAAGCGCCGTTCACCGTGGACAAGGAGTACGTCGCGGAGTTGGCGGTCACGGCAGCGGCCAAAGGCAAGGAACTGGTATGGGCGCCGGGAGCGTTCCGGTACGTGATGATGGTCCTGCGGCACATCCCGCGGCCCATCTTCCGCAAGCTCCCCATCTGAGATCCCCTGGATCGATGATGCGTGGCGTGCCGACCGTGCTCGGCCGAATGGCGGTGGCGGTTGCCGTCGCCGTCGCCGTCTCCGCCGTCGCGCTGATGGCCATCGCCCGCGTCGAGTGGCCCGCGTACAACTCGTCGAATCAGTTGCATGCGCTCACCACCGTCGGCCAGTTCGGCTGTCTCGCAGGCCTGCTCGCGGCCGGATGGCTGTGGCGCCGCGGGCGACGACTCCTCGCGCACGGCGGCGCACTGCTCTTTCTGTCCGCGTTCTCGGTGGTGACGCTCGGCATGCCACTCGGCGCCACCAAGCTCTACCTTTTCGGCATCTCGGTCGACCAGCAGTTCCGCACGGAGTACCTGACCCGCCTTGCCGACACCGCCGCGCTTCGCGACATGACCTACTTCGGGCTGCCCCCGTACTACCCGGCGGGCTGGTTCTGGATCGGCGGGCGGGCGGCGGCATTGACCGGCACCCCCGCATGGGAAATGTTCAAGCCGTGGGCGATCACCTCGATCGCAGTCGCCGTCGTGCTGGCTTTCGTCCTGTGGGCGAGCATGATTCGGTTCGAATACGCGCTGATCGTCTCGACTGCGACGGCCGCTGCGACGCTCGCCTACGCCCCCGCCGAGCCCTACGCCGCGGTGATCACCGTGCTCCTGCCACCGGTGTTCGTGCTGGCCTGGTCGGGGCTGCGCGGCCGGGCACGGGCCGGTGGATGGGCGGCGGTCGTCGGCGTCGGCCTCTTCCTCGGTGTCGCCGCGCTGTTCTACACGCTGCTGTTCGGCTACGCGGCGTTCGCCGTGACGATCATGGCGATTGCCCTTGCCATCGGCCGCCGAAGCGCAGAACCGTTGCTACGGCTCGTGGTAGCCGCGGTGGTGGCGGGCGCCGTCGCGCTGATCGGTTGGCTGCCATACCTTCTCGCAGCGATCGGCGGTAGGCCCGCCGACTCCGGCACCGCAACCCACTACCTGCCGCCCGACGGGGCCCAGCTGTCCTTCCCGATGCTCGAGTTCACGCTGCTCGGCGCGCTGTGCATGCTCGGCACGCTGTGGCTGGTCGTGCGGGCCCGCACCTCGACCCGGGCGGCGGGCCTCGCCTTCGGCGTCGCGGCCGTGTACGCCTGGTCACTGTTGTCGATGCTGGCGACGCTCGCGGGAACCACCCTGCTGGCGTTCCGGCTGCAGCCCACGCTGACCGTCCTGCTCACCGCGGCAGGCGCGTTCGGGTTCGTCGAACTGACACTGGCCATCGCGCGCCGCTACCAACCCGAGACGACACGGCGGATCGTGGTCGCCGCAGGGGCCGTCGGCGCTGTCGGCGCCATGACCTTCGCCCAGGACATCCCCGACGTGCTGCGCTCCGACATCGTCGTCGCCTACACCGACACCGACGGCTACGGCCAACGCGCGGACCGGCGACCGCCGGGCGCGGAGAAGTACTACCGCGAGATCGACGCCAAAATCACCGAGGTGACCGGTGAACCGCGCGACGCGACCGTCGTGCTGACCGCCGACTACAGCTTCCTGTCCTACTACCCCTACTACGGCTTCCAGGGGCTGACGTCGCACTACGCCAACCCGCTGGCACAGTTCGACGAGCGCGCGGCGGCCATCGGGCGATGGTCGGCCTTCGAACGGCCCGACCAGTTGATCGAAGCGCTCGACTCGCTGCCGTGGCAGCCGCCGACGGTGTTCCTCATGCGTCGCGGCGGCGCGGGCGACTCGGCCGACACCTACACGCTGCGCCTCGCCGAAGACGTGTACCCCAACCAGCCCAACGTCCGCCGCTACCAGGTGGCGCTCGACGCAGCGCTGTTCGACGACCCGAGGTGGAGCGTGTCCGACATCGGACCGTTCGTGTTGGCCGTCCGACTGCCGGAGGGCGGCTGATGGCCGTCGAGACCTCGCCCCAACCCGGCCAATTACCATCAAGCCCCGTGGCCCGGGATCGTGTGCAGGGAACCAATCACCGCACCGCGCGCTTGGTCGCCATCGTCGCCGGCCTGCTCGGCGCAGCCCTCGCGCTGGCCACGCCGTTCCTGCCCGTCAAGCAGACGACCGCGGAACTGAACTGGCCGCAGAACGGCGTGCTGCAGAGCGTCAACGCCCCGCTGATCGGCTATGTGGCCACCGACCTGGAGATCAGCGTGCCGTGCTCGGTGGCCGCCGGGCTCACCGGCCCGCAGAACGCGGGCAGAACGGTGCTGCTGTCGACCGTGCCCAAGCAGGCCCAGAAAGCCGTCGACCGCGGCCTGCTGATCGAGCGGGTGAACAACGACCTGCTCGTCATCGTCCGCAACACCCCTGTTGTCAGCGCGCCGCTGGACCAAGTGCTCAGCCCGGCCTGCCAGAAGCTGACCTTCACCGCGCACGCCGACAAGGTCACCGGTGAATTCGTCGGGCTCCTCGCCGACCCAGGGCAGGGCGAAGGCGCCGCCGAACCGGGTGAACCGCGGCGCGGCGAGCGCAGCGGCTACGACTTTCGACCCCAGATCGTCGGCGTCTTCACCGACCTCACCGGGCCCGCGCCGCCCGGTCTGCAGTTCTCGGCGACCGTCGACTCGCGCTACAGCACGTCTCCGACACTGCTGAAACTGATCGTGATGATCGTCGGGGTCGCGATGACGATCATCGCGCTCGGCGCACTCCACGTCCTCGACACCGCCGACGGCATGCGGCACCGGCGGTTCCTCCCGCCGCGCTGGTGGTCGATCCGGCCGCTGGACGGGCTGGTTCTCGCGGTGCTGGTGTGGTGGCACTTCGTCGGGGCCAACACCGCCGACGACGGTTACATCCTCACGATGGCGCGCGTCTCCGAACACGCCGGCTACATGGCGAACTACTACCGATGGTTCGGCACGCCCGAGGCGCCGTTCGGCTGGTACTACGATCTGCTGGCGCTGTGGGCCCACGTCAGCACCAACAGCGTCTGGGTGCGGCTGCCGACGCTGGTGATGGCGATCATCTGCTGGTGGGTGATCAGCCGTGAGGTGATCCCGCGGCTCGGCCATGCCGTCAAGACCAACCCGGCGGCGAAGTGGACGGCCGCGGGCATGTTCCTCGCGTTCTGGCTGCCATTGAACAACGGCCTCCGCCCCGAGCCGATCATCGCGCTCGGCATCCTGCTCACCTGGTGCTCCGTCGAGCGCGGGGTGGCCACCAGCCGGGTGCTCCCGGTCGCGATCGCGATCATCATCGGCGCCCTGACGCTGTTCTCCGGACCCACCGGCATCGCGGCCGTCGGCGCCCTCCTGGTCGCGGTCGGTCCGCTGAAAACGATTGTGGCGAGCCATACATCCCGGTTCGGCTATCTCGCGCTGCTGGCCCCGGTGCTCGCGGCGTGCACGGTCACCATCATCCTGATATTCCGCGACCAGACTTTCGCCGCGGAGATCCAGGCCAGCACCTTCAAGTCGGCGGTCGGCCCCAGCCTGGCCTGGTTCGACGAACACATCCGCTACGAGCGGTTGTTCATGGCCACCCCCGACGGTTCCATCGCGCGCCGGTTCGGCGTGCTGACGGTGCTGCTCGCGCTGGCCGTTTCGGTGGCGATGACGTTGCGCAAGGGCAGGATTCCCGGCACCGCGGCGGGACCGAGCAGGCGCATCATCGGCATCACCATCATCTCGTTCCTCGCGATGATGTTCACCCCGACCAAGTGGACCCACCACTTCGGCGTGTTCGCGGGCCTCGCCGGTTCGCTGGGTGCGCTGGCGGCCGTCGCGGTGACGGCGGCAGCGATGAAGTCGAGGCGCAACCGGATGATCTTCGCCGCCGCGGTGCTGTTCGTGATGGCGCTGTCGTTCGCGAGCGTCAACGGGTGGTGGTACGTCTCCAACTTCGGGGTGCCGTGGTCCAACCAGTTCCCGGAGTGGAAGTTCGGCTTCACCACCGTGCTGCTCGGCCTTGCCGTCGTGTCGCTTCTGGTGGCGGCCTGGTTCCACTTCTACGGCCACGACCGCTCACCGCCCGACGGACACTCGAGCCGGATCTCACGAATCGCGCAGTCGCCGTTGGCGATCGCGTCCTGGCTGCTCGTCGTCTTCGAAGTGCTCTCCTTGACGCTTGCGATGATCGACGTGTACCCCGGCTGGACCGTCGGCCGCTCCAACATCGGCGCCCTCGTCGGAAACCGTTGCGGGCTGGCTGATTACGTCATGGTCGAACGGAACCCCAACGAGGGCATGCTGACGCCCGCGGGTGTGCCGCCGCGCGATGCCCTCGGGTCGACGACCAACGAGGGGTTCGGCCCCAACAACATCCCGTCGAACCTGTCGGCCGATGAAGTGATGGGCGGCGGCCCCGGCACGTCCAGCAACTTCGCCGACACCGCGCAGGGCGACGAGGACACCAGCAGCCAGGCGGGCACCGAAGGCGGCACCACCGCGGGGGTCGGCATCAACGGGTCCCGCGCACGCCTGCCGTTCACCCTCGACCCGGCCCGCACCCCGGTGATGGGCAGTTGGCGCAGCGGCACCCAGCAGCCGGCACTGCTGCGCACGGCCTGGTACCGGCTGCCCGCCGACTGGGCCGAACGCGACCGCTCGTCGTCGATCCTCGTGGTGTCGGCGGCAGGCCGCTTCGACGGGGGCGACATCGTCGTGCAATGGGCAGGCGACGACGGCGAGCCGAAAGGTTCGGTCGGGTTCGCCGACGTCGGCGCCCCGCCCGCTTGGCGGAACCTGCGCGCACCGCTGACCGCCATCCCCGCCGACGCCACCCAGGTCCGGTTGGTCGTCACCGACGACGATCTGGCGCCGCAGCACTGGCTGGCCATCACCCCGCCGCGCATCCCCCAACTGCGGACACTGCAGGACGTCGTCGGCTCACAGGATCCGGTGCTGCTGGACTGGCTGGTGGGCCTGGCCTTCCCGTGCCAGCGCCCGTTCGGCCACCAGAACGGTGTCATCGAGGTGCCCAAGTGGCGCATCCTGCCTGACCGGTTCGGCGCGGAGGCGAACTCGCCGGTGATGGACAACGTGGGCGGCGGTCCGCTCGGCATCAGCGAACTACTGCTGCGGGCCACCACGCTGCCGTCGTATCTGCGCGACGACTGGTTCCGCGATTGGGGCGAGCTCCAGCAGTTCACGCCGTACTACCGCGACGCCGTGACGGCCCGGCTCGATCTCGGTTCGGCCACGCGAAGCGGGCTGTGGAGCCCGGCTCCGCTGCGTCATTAACAACGTCGCCTACCATCGACCCTCGTGCCACGCGACGACTCCGAGCGGACCAGGCGGTCCGACATCGCCCGAATCGTCGAAGTCGTCGCAGGCATCGCGGGTGTGGTGCTGTGCGCGCTGGTGCCGCTGCTGCCCGTCAAACAGACCACCGCGACCATCAACTGGCCGCAGGCACCGGGCCGCGACGGCATGGTCACCGACATCACCGCCCCGCTGGTGTCCGGCGCGCCGCAGGCCCTCGACATCTCGATCCCCTGCCGGACCGTCGCCTCGCTGCCCGCAGAGGGCGGGGTGGTGCTGTCGACGGTGCCCAAGGAGGCCAGCGAGTCCACCAGGGGCGCGCTGTTCGTCCGGGCCAACGCCGACAGGGTTTTCGTGGCGTTCCGCGACTCGGTGGCCGCCGCGGCACCGCGCACCGCCGTCGAAGCCGGAAACTGCACCGTGATCCACATCTGGGCCAACCCCGGACAGGTGGGCGCCGACTTCGTCGGTATCCCCGGTTCCGTTGGCACCCTCGCACCGGAGAAGAAGCCTCAGGTCGCGGGCATCTTCACCGACCTGAAGGTGGCCGCTGAACCCGCAGCCGCCACGGCGGCGACATCCGGTCCTCGCCTGTCGGCGCGCATCGACGTCGACACGCGCTTCATCACCGCCCCGACGACGCTGAAGTGGGCGGCGATGGTGCTCGGCGTGGCGCTGGTGCTCGGATCGATCGCCGCGCTCGCCGTGCTCGACAGGTCCGCGGGCAGGCGGGTGCCCGGCGCATGGCGGCGCTTCTTCCGGGCCGGGCCGATCACGTGGATCACCGACATCGGCGTCGTCGGCACGCTGCTGCTGTGGCACCTCATCGGCGCGATCAGCTCCGACGACGGCTACAACCTCGCGATCGCGCGGGTGTCGTCCGATGCCGGATACATCGCCAACTACTACCGCTTCTTCGGCGCCAGCGAGGCGCCGTTCGACTGGTACCAGAGCGTGCTGGCGCAGATGGCGTCGATCAGCACCGCAGGGGTGTGGATGCGGCTGCCCGCCACCGCGGCGGCGATCGCAACCTGGTTGATCATCAGCAGGTGCATGCTGCCCCGGCTCGGCAGGCGGGTGTCGGTCAACCGGGTCGCGGTGCTGACGGCGGGCGCGGTGTTCCTGGCCGCCTGGCTGCCGTTCAACAACGGGCTGCGCCCCGAGCCCATCATCGCGTTCGGCACCGTCGCCGCGTGGGTGCTGATCGAGAACGCCATCGCAACCCGACGGCTGTGGCCCGCCGCAGCGGCCATCATCGTCGCGGTCTTCAGCGTCACCACCGCACCGCAGGGGCTGATCGCCGTCGCCCCGATCCTGGTTGGCGCCAGGGCCATCGCCCGCAACATCCGCTATCGCAGACCCATCGACGGAGTGCCGGCGCAGATCGCCCCGCTCGCGGCGTCGTTGTCGCTGATCTTCGTCGTCGTCTTCCGGGACCAGACGCTGGCCACCGTCGCGGAGTCGGCGCGCATCAAATACGTCGTCGGCCCCACCATCGCCTGGTACCAGGAGTTCCTGCGCTATTACTTCCTCACCGTCGAGGACAGCGCCGACTCCTCGTTGACGCGACGGTTCGCAGTGCTGGTGATGATTCTCTGCCTGTTCGGGATGATCGCGGTGTTGCTGCGCCGCGGCCACGCACCCGGCGTGGCATCCGGCCCGGTGTGGCGGCTGATCGGCACCACCGGGATCGGACTGCTGCTGCTGACCTTCACCCCGACGAAGTGGGCCGTGCAGTTCGGCGCGTTCGCCGGCCTCGCGGGCGCGCTGGGCGCGGTGACCGCCTTCGTCTTCGCCCGCGTCGGCCTGCACACCCGGCGCAATCTCGTCGTGTACGTCACCGCGCTGCTGTTCATATTGGCCTGGGCCACATCGGGTATCAACGCGTGGTTCTACGTCGGCAACTACGGGGTGCCGTGGTTCGACCGGCAGCCGGTGCTGGCCGGTCAGCCCGTCACCACCATGTTCCTGGTACTGGCCATCATCACCGGTGTGCTGGCC
>JAEZKH010000048.1 GCA_023415515.1 Actinomycetes bacterium | reverse complement strand
ATCGGTGATGATCTCGGTGTCGTAGGTACCCGTGACCAGGATCGAAACCCCGATGCCGAACGGAGCGACCTCACCCGCCATCGACTCTCCCCACCGCTCGAGCGCGCCTTTGACAGCGGAATACGGTGCCGTGGCGGGCATTCCGCGGACACCGCCGGCGCTCGAGATCAGCACGATGCGGCCGCGGCCCGCCGCTCGCATCGACGGAAGCAGTGCCTTCGTCAACTCGACAGGGCCGAAGATGTTGGTCGCGAACATCCGCTCCCACAAGCTCATCGGCGCTTCTTCGATCATGCCCGCCGCGGAGATGCCCGCGTTGTGGACGAGTGCATACGGGGCGCCAACGGCTTCGGTGATCGCCTTGGCCGCCGCGGTGACCGATGCGGCGTCGGTGAGGTCGAGCGTGACTCCGACCAGCCGCGGATCATCCTCAGCCGCGCCCGTTGCCGCACGCAACTTGGTCATGCCCGCATCGACCGACCGCATCGCAGCGACGACACGCCACCCCTGTTGGTACAGATGCGTCGCCGATGCCAGTCCAAGGCCACGTGAGGCCCCGGTGATGACGACTGAGCGCGGTTCGGTCACTGTCTCTTCTTCGCGCAAGCGCTCGTCAGCCATCGGCACCATCGGTCGCACATCGCATGCTCTTCGAACCTCGTTCGACGTCGGGCCTGCCGTCCGGCAGCCCCTGCTGCCAGGTGGACCACTTGCCGACCGAGAACGGGCCCTCGGCTCCGTTCATCTCGTATTCGCCCTGCGGGTCGTAGATCTTGGCCTCGGGATACGGCCACGGACAGGCCACCGATGTGGCCAATCCGCTGGCCTTGATGGCCCAGAACCAGCCACCGTAGGCGAAGTAGGACACGTTGATGATCGCGAACATGACCAGAAACGTGCCAAGCACCGGCCTCTTGGGGAACAACTTCGCCTTCGCGGCGAGCTTCTCGGCCACCGACTTTCCGGTGTCGTCGCGGTAGACCAGGATCGCCGCGGGGATCATCACGAACGTCACCGACAGTGACTCCCAGATCAGCGGAAACTGGAATGTGCTGCCTGGGAACAACGTTCCGAACGGGATCGCCTGCGAGTAGATGTACAGCCCGGTTCGGACCAGGCTGACCTCCAGGATGGCGTCGAAGATGAACCCGATGACCAGCACCAGACCGCCGAGGCTGATAAGCGGGTGCCGGGAGACGAACGATTCAGGACCGTACTTCGCCTGCCACTTGCGCAGGATCCAGATCGCCGGGAAGTACGGGCCGAAATAGAAGGTGACGTAACCGAACACGATGAACGGCTCGACGGTCGGCGACATCATGATCAGGTACCAGTTCTCCGGCCAGTGCAACAACGCCGGGTTGTACACCGCGTACGGGGACCAGTTCATGATCGGGTCCTGCCAGACGATCAGCGTCGTCACCAGCATCATCAGCAGGACCGGACTGCCTGGGTTCTTGCGCCAGCCACGGATGAAGACCACGGTCAGCGCCACCACCATGAGCAGGGCGCCGACTTGCGGGATGACCTGCCAGTGGTCGAACCCAGTGAGGAACTCGACGGGACGCGGCCGCCCCTCGACGTTCGGGTTGGCCACCCGCGGGTCCACCGCCGTGCGCCCGACGGCGAGGAACAACCCGAGGAAGCCGAGCCACGCCAGCAGGGAGATGACGCGACCCCAGTTGAGGCGTTGCCGCCGCGGTGCTTCCGGCGACTCGACCGAAGGTGAGTCGGATCGTGTCGTCACGTCACTCCCCCTCTCCGAAGCGATCGACGAGACGGGAGTTGACACCGTCCGGGTCGAGCGTCCGTGCGACCAGGTAGCCGGAGCCCATCCAGGCCCGCCGCGTCCATTTGCCCAGCGACACACGGGTTCCCGGGGCACCGGAGGCGGCTGGCATCATCTTGACCCGCTCCAACGCTTCCTTGACGCCACGCGGACTCAGCGGGTGTGCGTCGGTGAATGCGCGCACGAGTGTGGCCGCGACGTCGTGGTTGACCACCGACACGCAGTACTCGGGACGGCTCCCGTACTTCGCCGCGTATCGATCGAGCCACGCCTGGCCGACCGGGTTGTTCTCGTCGTACTGGTCCACCCCGATCCAGCCGAGAAACGCCTGCCACATGATCGGGTTGACCCATGCGTTCTGAAAAGCGGTGGTGGTGAACCGCGGTGGATCCCAGCCGACCGCCTCCAGCGCGGGGTTGATGAACACGATCCCGAAGCCGAATCCGAGATGCACGATCGCCTGCGCCTTGGCCTCGTACAGTGTGCGCACGGCCTCGTTGATGTCCTGGGCCGTCTGCGCGATCGGGGCTTCCGCGACGATGCGCACACCTTTTCTGGCGCAGGCACTTCGGAGATTCTTCACATAGCTGTCGCCGATCAGGTTCTGCTCGACCAGCACGCCGATCTCGGTGAGCCCCCGCTTGGCGACCAGGTCGGTCAAGAAGATCGGCTCGTCCGTCATGGAACCCTGCGGGAACGCGAACGTCCATTCACCGAGCCAATCGTCGGTACCCGTAACGCTGATCGCAGGCACCTTGAACCGCTCTTCGATCGCCTCGCGCACCGGTACGCAGTTGTCGGTGATGTTCGGACCGAACACCACCAGGCACCCTTCGTCGACCAGTTCGCCGTAGGCGTCGATCACGGCTTTGACCGAACCCTTCGGCAGACCCTCCACCTCGCGGTAGATCATCTGCACGGACCGATCCATCAGGCCCTGTTCGACAGCCTCGGCGAAGACGAGGTCGAAGGTCTGGGTGAAGGACGCCATCAGCTCCTCAGGAAATCCCGGGGGAAGCGTGAAGTCCATCAGGTAACCGACTTTGATCGGCTCGGCGGTGCTCTCGTAGGACATGCAACCTCCTGATGTGTGCGAGCCGTCGGTCAGTCGATGGGCGGTTGGTCGGCCAGATAGACGTCGATCATCTCGACGAGGCCGCGGGTCACTGTCGAGTCGTCGGTCAACGGCCCGGCGATTGCCGCGCGTGCCGCGGCACGGGGACTCAACCCCTCGGCGATGAGTTGCCCTGCGGCGATCAGCACGCGCGTGGACGCCACCTCACGCAACCCGCCGGTCTCCAGCCGCCGGATGGCCTGTCCGAGCCGGACGAGTTCGGCGGCGCGCTCGTGTCCGATACCCGCCTCGTTGACGAGGATCTTCTCCTCGACATCCGGTGTGGGAAAACCGAAGTCGATCGCGACCATGCGCTGCCGCGTGGAGTCTTTGAGATCTTTCAACACGCTTTGGTAGCCGGGGTTGTACGACACGACCAGGCAGAAGCCCGGCGCCGCTTCCAGTGTCTCGCCGAGGCGCTCCAGCGGCAGTTGACGCCGGTGGTCAGACAGCGGATGCAAGACGACCGTGGTGTCCTGGCGCGCCTCGACGACCTCGTCGAGGTAGCAGATCGCCCCTTCGCGCACCGCGCGCGTGAGTGGTCCGTCGACCCATTCCGTGTCACCGCCGCGAAGCAGGAAGCGGCCCACGAGATCAGCGGTGGTCAGATCGTCATGGCAGGAAACGGTGATGAGCGGACGGTCCAGGTCGTGTGCCATCGCCTCGACGAACCGCGTTTTGCCGCAACCCGTCGGACCCTTCAGCACGATCGAAAGGCCCTGGCGGTAGGCGGCCTTGAACACCTGCTCTTCGTTGGCCACGGGCACGTAGTACGGACGCGGCGGCTTCACCGGCATCGTTTCCTCTCTCGGCTTCGGCCTTTCGGGCACATTAGCGCGGAACAGATGTTTGGTTCAAGACTGGGAGTCTCATAAAACCCGCCGCCGCAGGTCCGCGGTGCGCAACGCGGCGCGAAACAGAGGTCCGATGACGTCGGGAAGCTGCTTGGGCTTGGGTATCGTCGCGTGGGCGGCGCTTCCGAAAACCTTGGCAAGTTCGCCGGTGTCGGTGCCTGCGCCGATGGTCAGGCACAGGCAACCGATGCCCTGTCGGCGGGCCTCCCCCAGGGCGCGACGCGCGTCGGCGGCGCCGTAAACGCGCTCGTACCCATGGTCGTAGGCAAGCCCGTCGGAGAGCACGACGAGCAGTCGCCGTGATGTCCCTGCCTTCTCGGTGATCACCGACGTGCCATGGCGGATCGCCGCCCCCAGCCGGGAGTACGCGCCGGGGACGAGGCTTGCGAGCCGCTGCGTCACCTCGGCGGTCATGTTCTCGTCGAAACGCTTGACTGCGAGCATGTGCACCGCGGACCGGCCCTGCGACTGATAGGCGTAGAGTGCCACGCGGTCACCGAGTTCGTGCAGCGCAATGGTGAGCGCTGCGGCGGCGGTTCGCTGCTGCTCGTGCACGGTCTGTCCGAAAGTCCCTGCCTCAGCCGATGATCCGGACACGTCAAGCAACACGAGCACCGCGAGATCGCGGCGCCGTCGCAGACTGTCGACATACACGGCCTCGTCGGGCGCGGACCCCGCGAGCAGTTCCACCCGCGCCTCGACCGCTGCGTCGACATCGATGTCGTCGCCCTGGGCCTGCCGGTGGGCGCGGTCCAGTCCGATGCCGAGGCGGGTCAGCGGCCTGCGCAGCGCGTGCACGTCGGGACGTTCCAGATGATGGCCCGGTTTGCGCGGCGCCTCGCTCTCGGTGACCGTGCACCAGTCGGGTTTGTAGCGCCTGCGGTGCACATCCCACTCCGGATACTTGTGGCCTTCTTCCGCGCCTGCGGCGTCGTCGGCTTCCGCCGGCGGCGTGGCCGTGGACGTGACCATGCCCGCACCGCGAATACCGTTGTTGGAGCGGTGTGTCTGCGCGTCGGCGCCCGGCGGTCCGCTGCCGTTGAGCTGCCTCACGCGGCTCAGCATGCGCTGCAACAGCTTTCCGATCGCACCGCCGCCGCCGACGGGGCTGGAGAACGGGTCCTGGTCGTCGCCGACGACGGAATCGGCATCGTCGTCGAGTTCGGTCAGGCTCCGCGACGGATCGCGGCGCGGAACATGAGCGGCTTCGCCATCGGCGTGAGCGACGCTCGCATGGGTGGCCAGCAGGCTGCGGGGTTTGAGCACGCCGAAGCTCGACGGCGGATCGGCGACCTCCCCGCGGGTGGCGACGGCGAGCGATTCGGCGGGTGAACTGACGCGCATGGCCAGATCGAGGTCGATGAGCGACCGCACCGAACTGGGCAACAACTCCTCGTTCGCAGCCAGCGCACGATGGCCTTCGACAGCCAGATACCTGCGGGCAAGTGCGGCCTTGCGGCCGAGTTTCCGCACCACCTCGGGTGCCAGACCTCCGCAGGCGAGCAGCGACGCCTGTACGGTCACCGATTCGAGTTGACGCGCGGGCGGCTCGTCGGCGTCGACGAAAACGGTGATGCCGTCCGTCCACGCCGGCTCGCCCGCGGCGCCCGCGGCCACCGCGACAGTGCGGCCTGCCAGCGCCGACGCCAACAGCGCAAGACGCTGGGGGCCGTCGTCATCCACCGCCGTCGGAACCGTCTCCACCGTTCCCCACTCGTTGACCAAATATCTGTTCCGACCGTAGTGGCCGTACGCGGGCCAGTCAACGATCCTCGGATGACGCTGCCTCACAGCGAGACTGCGGCCGTCTGATAGCGTTAACCAAACATTGGGTCAGCCTGCGACGGGAGCGAGCAGCCGTGGAGGTGTCGTGGGGCGTCCACCGGTGACGCCGAAGAACGCCGGACACGCCTACGACGACGGCACCCGACGCACCGAGATACTGCAGACCGCCGCGTCGTTGATCGCCAGTTCCGGACTGCGGACCTCGCTTCAGGAGATCGCCGACGCGGCGGGCATTCTTCCCGGCAGCCTGTATCACCATTTCGAGTCGAAGGAAGCGATCCTCGTCGAGCTTCTCCACCGCTACCACGCGGATCTCGATCACATCGCACAGGAAGCCCAGAGCAAGCTCGACGACCCCGCGTCGCGGTCTGCCCTCGACCAGATCGTCGACCTCAGTGCGGCGATCGCGCAGTGCGCGGTGACCCACGGCGCGGCGCTGCAGATGACGTTCTACGAGGGGCACGGCCCGAACAAGGAACTCACCGCGCTGGCCCGACAGCGACCGTCGGCGATCACGGAAGCGATGGTGCAGACGTTGCGGGCCGCCAGATGGAGCGGATATCTGCGCCCCGACGTCGACCTCCCCGTGCTCGCCGACCGCATGGTGCAGGAAATGCTCCGGGTGGGCCTCGACGTCATCCGCTACAACGCCAGCGCCGACAAGCTCGCCGACCTGCTGTGCCGGATTCTGCTGCAGGGCTTGGCAAGCGGCTCACCGACCGATGCGCAGCTCGACAGCTCCGCCGCCTTCCGCGCGGCCGACGAGGTGGTGAAGTCGTGGAGCGACGACGCCGATGCCCAGCCCGGCGACAAGGCGGCTCACGTGCGCGCTGTCGCGCGGGCGGAGTTCGGCCGGAAGGGATACGAGGTCACGACTGTTCGCGATATCGCCTCAGCGGCACAGCTCGGCACCGGCACCGTCTACCGATTGATCGGCTCGAAAGACCAACTGCTGGCGTCGATCATGCAGTCGTTCGGGGAGAAGGTGGCCGACGGCTGGACGCGCGTACTGCGCTCCGACTCGTCGGTGATCGAGAAGCTGGACGCGTTGAGCTGGGTCAACACCAACGTCCTCGACCGGTTCGGCGACGAGTTCCGCATTCAGCTGGCCTGGATGCGGCAGTCACCGCCGGACGCACCGAACATCGGATGGTTGTTCGGCAAACGCATCCGTCAGATGAAAACGCTTCTGGCCGAGGGTATTCGATCCGGGGAGATCGGGATCGACAGCCCCGCGAACGAGACGCTGGCCCGCGCCGTCATCGGTGCAGGCTGGATACCCGAGAACATCCTTCACGAGCTCGGAGTCCGCGCGTCGTTGATCCATCAGCGCGACACGATGCTGCGTGGGGTGACCACCGAGCGCGCGTGAGCGGCGCCGGTCATCCGGCAGTCTCGGTCATCACCGTCTCGCCGACACGCTTCAGGTACGGCCACGCGATCTCAGGTGGCAGCCCGCCGCACAGCGGCGACAGGTTGAGCACCTGGCCCGCCCGCACCCGCGAAACGGCTTCTTCGACACTGTAGATGCGGTGCGACGCCGGGTTGGCGCGCAGCTCCGCCACGGTCTTCACGTCAGAGAAGCCGGCGGAATAGTCGTTGCCCGGGTTCCAGTCGGCGTACGCCCGCACATCGTGCAGCAGGTACTGCCCGATCTCGTCCCACGCCCTGTCGACGTCGTCGGCGACGAAGCAGACCGACGGGGTGTCGCGCGCGGGCAGGAAGATGGGACCTGGTTCGTGCCCGTGCTCGCGACACGACTCCAGGTAGGCCTCGTGCATTCCCTCGACGCTCGCGTTGCCGAGCATGCCGAGCCCGTAGCGGCCCGCCCGCCGTGCCGCCGCCACCGACCCCCCGCCCCACATCAGCATCGGGCCGCCGGGTGTATGCGGGGCGGGCGTGGTATTGATATGGCGGCCCTCGAATACCGTTTCACCAGAGAGTAGTTCACGCAGCAGCGCGAGCTTCTCGTCGGCGAGGCGGCCGCGGGTGCGGATGTCGATGCCGAAGTGTTCGAACTCCTCGGGCCGGTAGCCGAGCGCGAGGATGTACGACACCCGACCCCTGCTGATGATGTCGAGCACCGCCATGTCCTCGGCGAGCTTCACCGTGTCGTAGAACGGCAGCAGTAGCGCGGCGATCGTGATGGACAACCGGCGGGTGCGGCCGGCGATCGCCGAGGCGAGGATCAGCGGTGACGGCAGATATCCGTCCTGGCTGCCGTGATGTTCGCACAGCACGGCAGCCAGGGCGCCGTGCTCCTCGGCCCACTCGCACATGTCCGTCGCCGCCGAGTACAGGTCCGCCGTCGGCGCGCCGATCTCGGGGGCGCGCATGTCGAACCGCAGCATGTACATGACACAACTCCCGATTCTCGATATCCGCTATGGCTGTTCTAGCAGAGTCGGCTCAGTCGAATGCATGGCGCGGCAGGGTGTTCGGCATATCGAGGCTGCCGAGCAGTCCCGCGGCGCCTTTCGGTGATTTCGGCGCGCGCGGTCACGCTGAGCGTGACCAGCCGCGCCGAAATCGCACCGGCATCTTCGCCCAGCCCCGGACGCTCGACGTGTGCGCCATCGCGGCGTTGTCGTAGTCGATGTCCCAATCGGTCCAGCGCTTGAGCACCTCTTCGAAGGCGACCCTGCCCTCCAACCGCGCCAGCGCCGAGCCGAGGCAGAAGTGCAGACCCTGACCGAAGCTCAGATGACCGCCGGTGCGGTGGATGTCGTAGCGGTCGGGGTCGGTGAACTTCGCCTCGTCGCGGTTGGCAGAGCCGTTGAGCAACAACATGTACGAGCCCTCGCGAACCGTGTGCCCGTAGTGCTCGACGTCGGCGGCGACGTAGCGCGCCTGCACCGGCGACGGCGGCTCGAACCGCAGGGTCTCCTCGACAGCTGAGGGGATGAGCGACGGGTCGGCGGCGAGTTCGTGCCGCTGGTCGGGATGCTCGCCGAGCAGCTTGCCCATGAACCCGATCAGCCTGGCGGTGGTCTCGTTGCCCGCACCCGCGATCATCGCGGTGTAGGCCAGCACCTCCGTGCGTTCGAGACGGCGACGGCTGCCGTCGACGTCTTCGATCTCGGCGTTGAGCAGTTCTGTCATCAGGTCGTCGGAGGGATGCGATGCGCGCCAATCGATGTAGTCGGCGAACATCGTCATCGATTCCTGAAAGACCGTCGCGCTGAGATCTCCGTGCTCTGCGCCGACCGCGATCAACTGGTCGTTGCGGTCCCGGATCTTCTGTTGCCCCTCTTCGGGAATGCCGAGGAGATGGCCGATCGTCCGCATCGGCATGAACGCGCCGAGATCGGTGACGAAGTCGAAACCGTCGGCGTCGCGCAGGGGATCCAGTGCCGCCACGCAGGATTCGCGTACCAGGTCCTCGACCGCCAGCATCCGCCGCGGCGTGAAGACCCGCGATAGCAGTCGCCGGTGCAGGTCGTGCAGGGGTGGGTCCTCGAAGAGCAGGATTCCCGGTGGCACCTCGATACCGCTGAAGAGGATGTCGGCGGTCGTGCCCCGTCCGGACCGGTAGGTCTGCCAGTCCGGCAACGCCCGTGCCACGTCCTCGTAACGGCTCAGCGCATAGAAGTTGTACTTCTCGTTGAAATACAAGGGCGCCTCTGCGCGCATCCGCTTCCACACCGGGTACGGATCGTCATCGATGGCGTGGTCGAAGGGGTCGTAGTACAGGTCGGTCATCGCGGCTGGTTCTCCACTCCCGGGAACAGCTGCTCCCCCGTACCCGATGTGACGTAGCCGAGCTGTTTGGTGAGGAGATGCGGCGCGAAAACCGATGCGTAGAGCACATTTCCGACAACGATGACGACCACGACGGACACTATTGCCGACTGGACACGGGTTTTCGACACCGTGTCCGACCACATCTCTATGACGTTGCGGCCCTGCTCGTCCTTGCGGCCGAGCAGGTAGGTGAAGACCATCATCTGGATGCCCATCGCGATGGCGTCATAGATGGGGTACTGATGCAGGGTTCCCTCGAACAGGCCGAGGCCCGGGATCACGTAGGCGTAGTAGAACACGCCGAGCCGAGCGCCAAGGCCGGCGTTGAACATCAGCGCCCAGCAGAAACCGACAACCAGCCCGACGGTCAGGTAGGTGATCGGTTGGCGCCATCCGAACCGCGCGATCAGCCTCTTGCCTATCGCGGCACCGATGACCGCAGGCAGACAGAAGTATCCGATATAGCCGACAGGCACCGAGGACGGCAGCCCGCCCCATGTCATGTTCAGCGGCCACCACGACGGCATCCGGGGCAACGCGGGCGGGAATTGCGCGTACATCGCCCAGTCGTAGGGCGCCTCGATCCACGAGAACGACATCGCCGAGATGCACAGCAGAAGTAGCGGGTGCAGGCGGCGATTGCGGACGCTCAGATATATGCCTGCGACGAGGAACAGGATGCCGCTGCCCCACCCGAAGATCACCGACGCGGTCAGCAGCGGTGTCATCTCGGTGTTCACTGCTCGCGCCCGTCGTCTGCGCGGCCGCGGGCTTCGGGGTCGAAGTAGAGCACCAGCCCGAAGATCACGGCGATCAACCCGAACAGCGTGCCGAGCATGATGAGTTGGCCCACGTCTCCCCTATCGCATGTCGTCGAGATCGGTAATAGTGGACACTATTAAACTGTGCGGGTCAAGGCCGTCTAGGGTGGAGCGCTGTGAGGACGTCGGGTCGGGGTGGGAGAAGACCGCCCGGTGAAGCGCGCCGACTCCTGCTCGATGCAGCCCGGGAACTGTTCGCACGCAAGGACTACCGCAGCACCACGACGAGGGAGATCGCCCAGAGCGCCGGCGTCACCGAGTACCTGTTGTTCCGGCACTTCGGCTCGAAGGCCGGACTGTTTCGTGAGGCGCTGGTCCTCCCCTTCACCGACATCGTCGACGAGTTCGCCGAAACGTGGCGCGGTCTCGATCACGAGAACGCCGTCGAAGACGAACTCGCGCGCCACTTCGTCGAACGCGTCTACGACGTCGTCATGGAGCATCGGGGCCTCCTGTTGACGTTGGTCGCGGCGGAGGCGTTCAGCGAAGAGGAACTCGCCGACGCGGGGATCGCCGACATCAGGCGCGCGCTCGGAGTGCTCGGACAGATCAGCGTCGAGGGGATGCAGTTACGCGGGGTCCACTCGAGTCAGCCTGCGCTGCCTGCACATTCGACCACGGCGATGATCGTCGGCATGGTGGCCCTGCGGTCGAGCTTCTTCGGCGCCAAGCCGCCACCGCGCGACGTCATCGTCGATGAACTCGTGCAGGCGACCCTGCACGGTTTCCTGCACCGCGGCGACTAGGTGCGCAAGGTGGCGCGCGGGCTCTGGCCGTAGACCAGGCGATAGTTCGCGGCGAATCGCCCGAGGTGAGCGGAGCCCGACCGGCGAGCGAACCATGCGGGCGAATTGCGGCAGTCGGTCTGAGCCACCCTGACAACTATCGCGGCGGCCGACAAAGTCAACCCGCATGCCGATGACCGAAGCATGGCGCTCATGGCTCGCCGAAACCTGCGGCTGCCAGCACCTTCCGACCCGCGTCCCCGGTGACCAGCTCGATGAACCTGCGCCCCAGTTCGGACTGTTTGGATTGGGCGAGCGCGGCGATTGGATAGGTGTTGACGGCCTCGGCGGCCTCGGGGAACGGAACCGCGGCCACCTTGTCGCCCGCGCTGCGCGCGTCGGTGACGTAGACGAGACCCGCATCGGCCTCACCACTGGTGACCTTGCCGAGAACGTCGGTCACCGCAGACTCCTCGCTCACCGGCTGCAGCGCGACACCCGTGGCCTTCTCGATCTTCTCGGTTGCCGATCCGCATGGCACCTGCGGCGCACACACCACCACTGAAAGGTCGGGACGCGCGAGGTCTCTGAAGGACGCGATCTTGTCCGGATTACCCGGCGCCGCAACGATGGTCAGCGTGTTCGAGGCGAAGTTGACCGGGGCACCTGCCAGCAGGCCGGCGCCGGCGGCCTTGTCCATGTTCTTGGTGTCGGCGGAGGCGAACACATCGGCGGGCGCACCCTGCGTCAGCTGCGTCACCAGGTCGGAGGACCCCGCGAAGGAGAACTGGATGTCCGTGCCGGGGTTGTCGGCCTTGAACTGCTCACCGATCTCGGTGAACGGCTTCTTCAGCGACGCCGCTGCGAACACGATGATCCGTCTGTCGTTGCCCGGCGCCGAGCCGCATCCGGCGGCGGTGACGCACATGGTGACCGCGATCGAGACAAGGCGCACAACAAGTTTCACGACTGGCCCGCACGCGTCTCGACGATCACGGTCGTGGCTTTGACGACGGCGACGGCGACACTGCCCGGCTGCAGTTCGAGTTCACGCGCTGCATCCGCGCTCATCAGCGACACGACGACGAATGGACCGCATTTCATCTCGACCTGGGCCATCACCCCGTCGACGACCACCTTGGTGACCAGCCCGGTGAAGCGGTTGCGCGCAGAGCTGGAGATGCCCAACGGTTCCCGCGGCGCCGCGCCGCTGTTGGCGACGGCGAACTCGGCCAGCGCCCGGCCCGGAATCACCTTCCGACCGGACTGGTCCTGTTCGACGGGCAGGCTGCCGTCGTCGATCCAGCGACGGACGGTGTCGTCGCTGACACCGAGAAGGTCAGCGGCATCGCGCACGCGGATCATCGACACGAGCGGATTGTATCCGCATCCTCGGAGATCGATTGCTGTTGGAGCCGTATTTACGGATATCAGGCCCTCGCGGGGACCCGTTCGCAGGGTTTTGCTGTGAGCCGGACTTGATCGGGCAGGCTCTTCCGTGGACAGTCAAACCGTGCGCGCGATGGTGCTGGATCGCATCGGCGGACCGCTCGACGTTCGCGAGGTGCCCGACCCGTCACCGCCCGACGGCGGGGTCGTTGTCCGCGTCCACGCCACCGGAATGTGCCGCAGCGACTGGCACGCGTGGGTGGGCCACGACGACATCACGCTGCCCCACGTTCCGGGGCACGAGTTGGCGGGGGTGGTGTCCGCCGTCGGCGCCGGCGTGACGAAATGGTCTGTGGGTGACCGCGTCACGGTGCCCTTCGTCTGCGGCTGCGGCCGGTGCGACTGGTGCCTGTCGGGAAACGCGCAGGTCTGCCCGAACCAGGAGCAGCCGGGCTTCACGTACTGGGGGTCTTTTGCCGAGTACGTCGCGCTGCATGCGGCCGACACCAACCTCGTCGCCATTCCCGATTCGGTGTCGTTCGAGGCCGCGGCCGGCCTCGGTTGCCGGTTCGCCACCGCCTACCGGGCACTCGTCGCCCGCGCGGCCGTCCGTGCTGGGGAGTGGGTGACGGTCGTCGGTGCAGGCGGGGTGGGGCTGAGCACGGTGATGATCGCAAAAGCGTTGGGCGCCCACGTCGTCGCCGTCGACCGCAACCGGGACGCGCTGGATGCGGCGGCGGGCCTCGGCGCCGATCACGTCGTCGTCGCCGACGGGTCGGACACCCCCGGCATCGTGCACGCGCGCACCGATGGCGGCAGCCATGTGGCCGTCGATGCGGTCGGAAGCGAACAGACGTGCGCGGACTCGATCCTGAGCCTGCGTCGGCGCGGACGTCACGTCCAGGTGGGCCTGCTGCCACCCATGGACGGAGGTCATCCGCGCGTCCCGATGTCGCGCGTCATCGCCTGGGAGCTGGACCTGTTGGGCAGCCACGGCATGGCGGCGGTCGACTATCCCGCCATGTTGGCGATGATCGAACGCGGCGACCTGCGGCCGCAGCAGCTGATCGAGCGTGTCGTCTCGCTGGAACATGCTGCCGAGTTGCTGCCCGTGTTCGACCGAGCGTCGCCGGTCGGCATGACGCTGATCGATCCGCGGTGATCAACAGGTCAGGGCAGCAGATCCTCGAGGACCCCTCGGGCAACCCGGCGGAGCTGTTCCAACCTGCCGGCCGGTGAGCCGACGCCAAGCTGCGACCGGTCGCATGACGGCTGTGCGACCACCGACCAGGACCGCTATCGCGACGTTCCGTGCGCGTCGTGGCCTGACAGCGACGCCACGCGTTGACCGAGGATCACCGGACCCAGCCATTGCGTGACGAAGTGGCGTAGCGCCACCCCCTCGCGTGGCGGATGACCTGGATCGGTCAGAAGGGATTGCACTGTGCGAAGGGTCATTTCGGCGAGTCGAGCGAGCCCGGCGGCGTCGAACCCGTGGAGCGGCCAGTCGACATCCAGACGGCGTAAGGCCGACAAACAGAACGTCATCGCGGTCTCGGAGGTGAGTGACGTGGCGGCTCGGCCGCCGGTCCCCGGGGCGAGCAGGCCCTCCAACTGCGGGTCGCCGGCGAGGTTCTCGACGGCGAACGCAACGATCTCGACCATCACGGTGACCGGGTCGGTGATGCCCCCGACCGAGGTGATCACCTGGTCGATGAAACCGTTGACCGCGCGCATCGCGCTGGCCATGAGCAGCGCGTCGGCGTTGGGAAAGTAGCGGTACACCGTTTGGCGGGTGACTCCGAGCCGTCGGGCCACGTCGGCCAGGCGCAGTGCGGCGCCCTGTTCGGCGACCACCTGGTCGACCGCATCCAGGATGCGGGCGATCGCCTCCTCGTCGGAGGCGGGTGTGACGCCCGCCCAGCCGCGGCTACGCATCCGCCGTCACGAGCTTGTCGGCCTGGAACTCGATCGGAAGTGTTTCCGGGCCGGTCATTCCCAACAGGGACTTCCACGGGGCCGGACCGGCACGATGCGGTGCGGGCAGTCGCCGGGTGATGACCACCAGCGCTTCTGCCAGCTCCCGACGGGCGAGATTGGCCCCAAGGCAGTAGTGCGCCCCACCGCCGAAGGTCAGGATCGCCGGTAGGTCCCTGCGGGCGATGTCGAAGCGGTCCGGGTCGCCGTACATCGCCGGATCACGGTTGGCGGCAAAGGTGTTGACGACGATGAACGTTCCCTCCGGGAACACGTAGCCACCGAATTCGGCATCCTCGAGGGCGATCCGCGGCGCGATACACACGGCAGGAGAGTGGCGCATGCTCTCCTCGACCGCTTGCATCGCAAGCTCTGGTTGCTCGCTCAGTTTCGCCCACTGATCCGGGTGTTCGCACAACACTTGCACCGATGCGGCCAATTGGTGTCGCGTCGTGTCTGTTCCGGCCATCAGAAAGCCCGCCACGAGCATGCGGAGTTCCGCGAGATTCAGTCGATCGCCGTCGCTTTCGGCTCGGATGAGTTCGGACAGGAGATCGTCGGTCAGGTGGTTTCGCCTGGCGGCGACCATGTCGTCCACGTAGGCGTCCAGTTCGCCCCACGCTTGCATGACCTCGGACTCGTCGAAGGCGGCGTCGGGTTTGAAGTTCATCGCCTTGAAGATCTCGTCGGTCCAGGCAGAGAACAGCGGCCAGTCTTCGGCGGGTGCGCCGATGAGCGCGCAGATGATGGGAGTGGGGTATGGCCGCGCGAGATCGCTCACCACGTCGCATCGGCCGACGTCTGCGACCTGATCGATCAGCCCGTTCATCACGTCGTGGATCGTGTCGGTCAGACCCGAGGTCGCGCGCGGAGTGAACGCCCGCGCGACCAGCTTGCGCAACCGGGTGTGCGGGGGCCCCTCGAGTCCGAGCAGGCTGTTGATCATCTTGTCGTACAGCGGCCCCGAGGTGATGCCCTGAGCAGCGAGCATCATGGCAGGCGGCATGCGAAATCGGTCGTCGCGCAGCATGTCTCGGGCCATCTCGTAGGACAGAACTTCCGGGCCGAGGGGACCCATGGCGAAGGGCGCGCGCGCCTGTGCGCGTCGGACGTCGCCGAGAATGTCGTGCGGGGTGGCGGCGAAGTCGTAGCTGAACGTGGGGAGGTCCGCCTCGAGAATGCTGGGAGCGGTGCTGCTGAGACCCATGGACGTCCACCCTTCCGAGAGCTTTTATGCCGTCGGCGACATAGTACTGCTGAATGTATGACCACTACGGGATCAGCGTCAACAAGAACTGCAATAGTCGCACGTCAATCGTCTCGGCGATCGGGGTCGTCATACATCTTGCTGTGTGATGTCTCCGGACGGCAAAAGCCTGCTCGGCGTGACCGGCTGCGCCCGATGTCGAAATGGTCTTCGCGTGCGGCACCTTCGAAGGCCCGGGAGTCGGCAAGCCTCGACCCCGCCGCACAGATCGTCACCCGCCAACACTCGTGAATCCACCGGGGACGTTCTGAACTGCTCGAACTCTGGTGGAGCTAAGGGTGTCTGAGTTGATGACATAGGTGACAGATGAGTCGCGTCATAGGCGACACCTGCAACTGTCGGTGATGAGTCGCGTCATAGGTGACAGTCATGGCTCATGTCCAAGGCGCGTGTTGTCGTTCTCGAAGTCACCAGCGGCCATCTCAGCGTTAGTGCGGCTGCCCGCACATACGGGTTGTCACGCCAACACATCTACCGCCTGCTCAAGCGCTACCAACTCGGCGGACTCGACGCCGTTGACCCGCGCTCACGACGACCTGCCAGCAACCCCCGCAGGATCAGCGACGAGGTCGTCGCAGCGGTGGTACTGCTACGCGAACAGCTCACCGCCGACGGGCTCGACGCCGGGCCGCTGACGCTGCAAACCCATCTCACCCGCCAAGGCCTGCCGGTCCCCTCGACCTCTACCATCCGCCGCATCCTGCATCATCACGGCCTGATCGAGCCCCAGCCGCGCAAACGCCCCAAAAGCTCATACATCCGCTTCGCCGCCGACCAGCCCAACGAATGCTGGCAATCCGACTTCACCCACTGGAGCCTGACCGACGGCACCGACGCCGAGATCCTCAACTGGCTCGACGACCACTCCCGCTACCTATTGGCGTGCACCGCCCACCGGCGCGTCACCGGCGCCGACGTGGTGGCCAGCTTCACCAAGACCGCGCAACGCCACGGCCTGCCGGCATCCACCCTCACCGACAACGGATCGGTCTACACCTCCCGATTCACCCACGGCCACAACGACTTCGAACGCCTACTCGCCAGCTTGGGCATCACCCAGAAAGACGGCCACCCCAACCACCCTCAAACCCAAGGCAAGATCGAACGCTTCCACCAGACACTCAAACGCTGGCTCATCGCTCGACCCCACCCAGCCACCATCGCCGACCTACAAACCCTGCTCGACACCTTCGCCACCATCGACAACACCCAACGAGAACACCGCGCCCACCCCGGCCACACCACCCCCGAGCAGGCCTACCACGCCAGACCCAAAGCCCACCCC
>JAEZKH010000041.1 GCA_023415515.1 Actinomycetes bacterium | reverse complement strand
GCCTCCACCCCCGCATGCACCGCCGAACCGTAACCGGGCCTGCGTTCGGTCACCACCTGCGCGCCGTGGCGGCGGGCCACCTCGGCGGTGTCGTCGGTGCTGTTGTTGTCGACCACGAGAGGCCGGTAACCGACGGGCAGCGCGGCGAGCACACCCGGCAGGGAGGCGGCCTCGTTGAGGCAGGGCAACACCACCGTGACGGAACCGTCGGCCATGCCTACTGACGCTAGGCGAGGTACCTGGCAGCCACCAAGACCAACGATGACAAATCGGTGACATCAGCCCAGGTGGTGTCTGCTACGAGGCTAACCTCGGAAGTTGTGACGCGCGTGATGATCGCCGACGACGACACCGTCGTCCGCGATGTCGTGCGCCGCTATCTCGAGCGCGACGGCCTGGAAGTCGCGATCGCACGCGACGGCAACGAGGCGCTGCGCCTGCTGGGCACCCAGCGCATCGACGTGGCGGTGCTCGACGTGATGATGCCGGGACCCGACGGGTTGGCGCTGTGCAGAAGCCTGCGTCAACGTGGTGGGTACGCGATCCCGGTCATCCTGCTGACCGCGCTCGGCGAGGAGGACGACCGGATCGCCGGGCTCGAAGCCGGGGCCGACGACTACCTGACCAAGCCGTTCAGCCCGCGCGAACTGGCGCTGCGGGTGCGCTCGGTGCTGCGCCGCGCGCCTGCGCCGGTCGGGGCTTCGCAGGTGGAGTTGACGGTCGGCGAACTGAGCGTCTCCGTCGCGGCGCGTTCGGCCGCGGTGCGGGGCGCCCCGGTGAGCCTCACCAACCGCGAGTTCGAACTGCTGGTGTTCTTCATGACGCACAGCGACACGGTGTTCTCCCGCGAACAGCTGTTGAAACAGGTCTGGCGATGGGACTTCGGCGACCTGTCGACGGTGACCGTGCACGTCAAGCGGCTCCGGTCGAAGCTCGGCGACCAGCATCGCGTGCAGACGGTGTGGGGCCGCGGTTACCTCTGGAGCAGCGACGAGCGTCCGCGCGAGGAACAGACTGGGTAGATGCCGCCGCATGAGCTCTGGGAGATCGCCGGCTGGGCGTTGGCGTGCTCCGTCCCGGTGGTGATCGCCGGCGCGCTGATCATCAAGTTGGCCAGGTCGTGGTCGCTGGCGGTCAGCATGGTCGCGCTGGTACTGATCCCGACGATCGCGACGTTCACCGGGGTGCTCGGCGCCAGCGGGTTCATGATCACCGGAACCTTCGAGCGGATCGCCGTCGTGCTGGTGATCGTGTCGATAGTGACCATCCCCGCCGCGATCATGCTGGCCCGCTTCCAGGCCCGCCGCACGGTCTGGGAACAGGAGATCCGGGAGTCGGAACGCGCCGCGGAGACGTCGAGGCGCCGCCTGGTCGCCTTCGTCAGCCACGACCTGCGCACCCCGCTGGCCGGGATCCGCGCCGTCTCAGAAGCCATCGCCGACGGTGTCGTTCCCGAGGACGAGGTCAGGATGCACGCCAAACACATTGAGCAGGAATCAGTTCGGCTCTCCGAGATGGTCGACGATCTGTTCGAGATGTCGAAGATCAACGCAGGCGCGGTGCTGCCCGCTCACGACAAGGTGGCGCTCGACGAGGTCGTCGACGACGTGATGGCCGCCCATCGCATCGCCGCCGAACGCGCGGGTGTGTCGTTGACCGCCGATCTGCCCGCCGAACCGGTTCGGGTGGTCGGCAGCGACCGCGCGTTGGTGCGGGTCTTGTCGAATCTGGTCGCCAACGCCATCGCGCACACCCCCGAAGGCGGCAAGGTCGAGTTGGCGCTCGGATCCGACGAGAACGGCGCATGGGCCCGCGTCGACGACACCGGCGTCGGGATCGACGTGGCAGACCTGCCGAAGGTCTTCGACGTCGCCTACCGGGGTTCCAACGGCCGGGTGCCGCGGTCGGATGCGTCGCTGCCGAGCGGTTCGGGCCTCGGCCTGGCGATCGCCGCAGGCCTGGTGCAGGCGCACCGCGGCACGCTGTCGGCGCGCAACCTGGAATCGGGTGCCCGCTTCGAGGTGCGGCTGCCGCTAGCGAGCGACTGACAGTTCAGTCGCGGTCCTCGTCGTCGAGGAAGTACCACTCGGGGTGGTGGTAGATGTTCGTCCGGGCCTGCCCGGTGTCGAGGTGCGGCGGCGGAATCCATTCGACCGTGCCGTCATGGCGGATTCGCGTCGTCCAACCGCCTGTTTCGGCCAAGAGGTTGTGCGGCCCGCAGGCCAGCACCTCCTCGTCGACGTTGCTCAGTCCGCCGCGCGCCCACGGCCTCTTGGCGTGATGGACCTGGCACCGGTAACCGGGCTCGGTGCAGCCGGGAAAGGTGCATCCGCGGTCACGTGCATGAAGCACGATGCGTTGGCCCTGGCTGGCGCACCGCCTGGTGCGACCGAGGTACAGCGGAATTCTGGTGTGGTCTTCGAAGATCACGAGGTAGTGGTAGGCGTGGCCGGCCATCCGGATGAGATCTGACATCGGAAGCAACGACCCGCCGCCCGTGACGGCCTGTCCCGCCGCCGATTCCAGCTCGGAGAGCGTGGCCGACACAACGACCGAGACCGGCAGGCCGTTCTTCTGGCCGAGCGTCCCCGACGCGAGCACCGATCGCATCATGGCCTTGAACGCGTCATGATTGCGCCGGCCCTGCGTGCGGGTGTCGCGGCGGGCAGCGGTTTCAGGCGGTTGGCCGTCTGTCACCGGCTCATCGTCGTCGGGATTGCACATGCCAGGCGCGGCGCACTTGGCCTGCAGCGCTTGCCAATACGCGACCGCCTCCGGATCGAATCGCCCTCGTACGTCGCTCATCCCGTCGGATCCCTGTTGACCGACGGTGAAGTAAGCTTTCCGCTTGATTTCTGCCTCACTCGGCGGCGCCCCGTCCTGATCGATCGTGGTCACCAGCCGCTCGGCGAGTTTGCGCAAGTCAGCCGGACCGAATTCGGACGCCATGTCCGCCAGGCGTTTCTCGGCCTTCTCGCGCTTCGCATCGTCGACCCAATTGGGCAGCTTCTTGAAGTATTTGCGGACGACTGCGACGTTCTCGGCGCCGATCTTGCCGTCGGCCTGAGCGGCTGCCGTGGTCGGCATCAGCGGCTGCAGCGGCTCACCTGTCATGGAAGTACGGGGTCCCAGATCGCGAGCCTCCGCCAGGCGGCGCTTCGCCTCGTCGGCGCTGACGCGCAGCGCCATGGTGAGTGGCTCTGCGTGCGATGCGCTACCCAGGTCCTCGGGCCGACATTCAGCGACGAGAATGCTGAGCAGCGGGTGTTCCACCGACGGCAGGCGACGGCGGTGGGTTTCCAGACGTACGAGCAGGTTCCTCTTCTCGGTGAGCGTCAGCGCGTCATAGGACAGCGCTGCTACCGCGTCGAGCGCCGCGTCGAGGCTCTTGTATGCCACCTCGATGTCTTCGCGGCTGCTGTTCATACTTCGAACACTAGTTCGAAGCACCGACAAGTTCTCCACTCCCCGATACCGTCGGCGGCATGCGTCTGCGCAATGGCGAGCACGGCTACGGCAGCGTCACCAGAACCCTGCATTGGCTGACGGTGCTGGCGATCATCGGGCAGTTCCTGATCGGTGCGACGATGGCGTCCGACGAGGCGTTCGACCGCGAGAAGGACCGCATCGACGCACTGGAGGATGCGGGCAAGGATCTGGCCAAGGAGCGAGGCGCCTTCGCCGAAGACGCCTTCAAGGCCGAGATCGACAGGCTCGACGACGGCCTGGACGCGCGTGAGGACGCATACTTTTCGACGGCATTCTCGGACGTGATCTCCGGCGATTTCTTCAAAGACGGCATTTCGCTGCCCGAAGTCCATGTGCTGCTTGGGCTTTCGGTCATACTGCTGGGAGTTGCGCGGGTCGCGTGGCGGCGGCTCACCCCCCTTCCGCCATGGGCGCCGTACCTCCGGCTCGGCGAGCGGCGACTGGAAGGCGTGCTGGAGAAGTTCCTGCTGACGCTCCTGTTCGTGGTGCCGGCATCCGGCGTGCTGCTGATCGCGACCGGCGACGACTGGCTGGTCACGCACATCACGGCTCAGCTGCTGCTGCTGGCCGTCGTGGCGGTGCACGTCGGGCTGGTCACAAGCCATACCGTCGTGCGGCGCGACGGCCAGCTGCGGCGAATGCTCTGATGACATTGTATTTGAGTGATCGTTCTACTATCGTCGGTGGCCATGGCCACCACGGATGCGCGCAAGGCGCTTCGCAAGTTCAAGGTCGAGCGACAGGTCGGTCGCACGATCGTCAACCCGCTGGTGAGTGCGCTGGATCGGATCGGTGTCCGTGCGTCGTCGACCGTCGAACTCGAAACCGTCGGCGCCAAGACCGGCCTGCCGCGCCGCGTGCCGCTCACCGGACGCGCAGACGACAGCGGGGTCTGGGTCATCTCCCAGCACGGCAGGCGCGCGGGCTGGGCACACAACATCACCGCCGACCCGAAGGTGCGCGTGCGCGTCGACAACGTCTGGCGCAGCGGCACGGCGGCGTTCGTGCCCGACGACGATGTCGTGGCGAGGGCCCGCAGCTTCGGCGGCAGGACGAAGCTCAGCCAGTCCGCCACCGCGCTCGGCATGCGGGCGCTGCAGAGCGATCCGATATCGGTGCGCATCACGTTCACCGACTGAGGTGAGACCAGGTTCGTGCAGATCCGCATCGCGAGGTCGACGGCGCCGACCCGCGCGACCACCGGGGATCGAGTGGTCAGTCGGGTAGCGTGCTGCTCAGCCGTTCTGTTGCGGCGAGGTAGTCCTCGATGAACTCGCGCACGACCTCGCGTGCCGGCTTGACCTTGTTCATCAGACCGACACCTTGCCCGACGAAGTAGGTCGCCAGCGCTTGTGCACCCGGATGTCCCTGTGAGGCAAGCACATCGACGCGACGGATGACCGGCTCACACAACATCGACTGCAGCGGAAGAGGCAGCGTCTGGTGCCCGCCGGGAGTCGGTGCCCACGCGTCGGTCCATTCGGACTTCAATTGCCGCGCAGGCTTTCCCGTCCGGCCGGTGGAGCGAATCGTGTCGCGCGACGTCGCCGCCAGGAACTTCTCCTTGGTGTGCGGCGCCGTTTCGGCCTCCTCTGTGGTGAGCCACACCGACCCCGTCCACGCGCCGTCGGCGCCCATAGCCACCGCCGCGGCCATCTGCCTGCCCGTCACGATGCCGCCCGCGGCCAGCACCGGGATCCTGCTGCCCATGGCCGCCATGGCTTCCAGGACTTCCGGGACCAACACCAGCGTGCTGACCTCGCCGCAGTGGCCCCCCGCCTCGGTGCCTTGCGCCACAATGAGATCCACGCCCGCCTCGACCTGCTTCACGGCGTGCTCCTTGGCGCCGACGAGCGCCGCGACCGGGATTCCACGCTCCTTGCCCGCGTCGATCATGTAGTCGGGCGGAACGCCCAACGCATTGGCGATCAGCCTGATCGGATGGCTCATCGCGGCCTCGAGCAGTTCCCTGCCGGTGGTGCCCGCCAGCGACGAGCCGCCGATGAACGGCTCCGGGTCGGCCTCGATGTCGTGTGCTGCGAGGATGTCGGCGACGTACGCCCGGACCTCGTCGGGGATCCGCGCGGCGAGGTCCGACGAGCTGATCTTCTCACCCTTGCCCTCGAACTTGGCAGGCACGATCAAGTCGAGGCCGTACGGTTTGTCGCCTACCTGTTCGTCGATCCAGGACAGTTCCTGGTCGAGCTGCTCGGGCGTGTAGGCCGTTCCGCCGAGTACACCGAACCCTCCTGCGTTGGTCACCGCCGCGACGACGTCACGGCAGTGGCTGAAGGCGAAGAGCGGGAAGTCGATTCCGAACTGTTCACAGATCGCGGGTTTCACCCCACCAGTATCGCTACAGCACTCCCGACACCGACAGGAACCTCCCGACCTCCGCGAGCATGCCGGGCCCGTCGGCCAGCTCGGGATCGTTGTGCCCGGTGCCGGGCACCGACAGATAACGCTTCGGGTCGGGCGCCGCGTCGTACAGCTTCCTGCTCAGCGACTCGGGCACGACCTCGTCGCGGTCACCGGCGACGACCATCACCGGTGCGGCGGCCGAGCCGATCCGGTCGATCGACGGGAACCGGTCGATCAGCAGCCAGCCGACCGGTAGCCACGGGTAGTGCACCTTGCCGACCTCGGCCAGCGACGTGAACGGTGATCGAAGTACCAGGGCCGCGGGCGGATGCTCGAGCGAAAGTCCGATTGCGACTGCGCCGCCGAGGGATTCGCCGAAGTAGACGATGCGGTCAGGATCCACATCGGGCTGCGCGGCGAGCCACGTCCTTGCGGCGCGGGCATCGAATGCGAGGCCGTCCTCCGACGGGGTGCCGGGGTTGCCGCCGTATCCGCGGTAGTCGAAGAGCAGCACCGACAGGCCGAGCCGCGACAGGCCGCGAGCCAGCGTGGTCCGGCCCGACCGGTCTCCCCCGTTGCCGTTGAACACCACGACGGCCGGGCGGCGCTCGCCTGCCGCCCCAGGTAGGTACCAGGCGCCGAGGCGCTTGCCGTCCTCGGTCTGGAGCACGACGTCTCTGCCGCCGGGCAGGAACGTCTCCGCCGCCGGCACGGGGTCGCGCGTCGGGAAGTAGATCAGCCGACGCTGCTGGGTCCGGATCGCGACGATCAGTGCGGAAGCCACGACCGTGACGATAAGCGCGGCGGCCAGGGTGCGTCGCGCCCTACTCCTCGTTGTCGCCCGCCGCCGTCGCCTTCTTGGGGTTGACCGAATCGGCGAATTTCTTCAGCGACGAGTTGAAGTCGTCGGAGATCTTCTTCAGCGGCTTGGGCCGATCGGGACTACTCGAGCCCGTCGCAGCGGTTTTCGGTTGCGGCGCAGAGCTCTTGGCTGCGTCGCTGTTCTGCGACACCGACGAATTCGTCAGCGTCGACAGTCCGGGCAGCTTGGCGATCTCGCCGATCGGCTTGGTGAAGAAGTTCGCCGGGTTGGCGGCGTTCTCAATTCCGGTGGTGACCCCGGCCGTCGCGCCGTCCTGCACGTCGTTGCTCAGGTCGCCCGGGTCCAGGGCCGACAGCGACGAGAACGGCTTCCACGGCCGCAGCACCGTCGGATTAGCCGGTATCGCAGGGTTACCCGCGGCGCCGAGACCGTCGTTGTACCCCGCGTCGACAAGGTCGGTCAGGACCGGATCGACGGCGTCGGCGATGATGTCGCCGCCGGGGATCAGCCGCAGCGGCCTGGTGAGCGGAAGGTTGCCGCTGTCGACGGTGATGTAGGTGGTGGTGACGGGCGTGCCGTCCGGGTTGGCCGGGAGTTTCGTCGATGAGCTGACAGTGCCGTCACTGTCCACGATGTAGTGGTAGCCCGGTTGCAGCGGAACCACCGTGCCGTCCGGTTCGGTCAACTCCGGGACGTCGCCCGGTTCATCCTGGGTGATGTTCAACGTCCTCGACTCCGCGCCGTAGCCGAATGCGTACGCGGCCAGACTGTTGCCGAGGGCGAACGGGTTGAACGGGTCCACCGGCGCGTCAGAGTTGATGTTGTACTCGTAGGCCACGTCCAGGACGGTGAGACCCGGGATGTTGTTCGGCGTGGCGTCGGCCGTGGTGAACAGCAGCGGCGCAAACGGCGCGTACGTCGTCCAGAAACCACCGCCGGCACGGTTGGTGTTGTTGTCGAGGATGACGATGCCGATCTGGTCGAAGTCGAAGCCCTCTTGATCGAGGATCGCCAGCGCAGTGCCCGCCTGACCCGCGCCCCAACCCGAACCGGTGACACCGATTGAATTCGCACCGTCCTGGGCGCCGGTGATGACATCCGCGAGACCCTGCGGCCCCCGGAAGAACGGCACGACTTCCTGTTCCTGGTCGGGCCCTCCGTAGAGGAGCGCATCCTTCCAGTCGGTCCCGTAGTACGACGAACCGGCGAAGAACTGCGACGTCGAGTTGGCCGCGGAGACCAGTGCCATCAATTGCACGTTCGGCGCGACGGCCGCGGTGGTGCCCGTCACCACGGCGGTCGAGAGGCCGGTGATGCTGAGCGCGGCCGCTGCGAGGCCGGCGCCTCCGCGCTTGGCCGCCTCGTTCTGCACATGCGAGCGGTTGCGGTGTTTTCCGGCCACGGGACCTCCTGATTGATGCGGCGGATCCGGTGCAGTCCCCCGACCGGCAAACGCTAACATGCACCACGCGCATGCTGCATGGAATGGCAAAGCACGTTCATGCGGAGTCAGCCGCGAAGCGGGGCGTGAGCGAATTCCCGCAGGCCGTCATGTGGATCGACGGCAGCGTTAAATTGCAACAACTTTCGGGCCCCGGCCGGGCTCGCCACGATGTGCCGCACATCGCCGCTGCGGTATTGACCCGTCACAACCGGCAACGCGTCACCTCGCGCCTCGCACAGCTCGGTCGCGACCTCGAGTATCGATATCGGCTTCCCCGAACACACGTTGGCCGGGTGGAAACCGTCGACATCCGCGTCGACCGCGGCGACATTGGCCGCAGCGACGTCGTCGACGTGAACGAAGTCGCGCATCTGCCCGCCGTCTTCGAACACGCGGGGCACGTCCCCGGCTTCGAGCTGTGACCGGAAGATCGCCGCCACTCCCGAATACGGCGTGTCGCGCGGCATGTTCGGTCCGTAGACGTTGTGATAGCGCAGCGCGACCACCGATCCGCCGGTGGACTCGGCCCACGCCAGCGCAAAGTGCTCCTGGGCAAGCTTGCTTGCCGCATACAGGCTGCGTGGCCGCAACGGCGCGTCCTCGTCGACCAGCTGCCACCGCAGTTCTTCCCCGCCGATCGGACAGCGGTGCTCGAACACGCCGGCGTCGAGATCGGCGCGCGTGCGCGGCAGAGGGTCGACGACGCCATGCTCGGCACAGCGGAATCGGCCCTGTCCGTAGACCACCATCGACGAAGCCAGCACCAGCTTCTGGCATCCCGCGGCGAACATCTCGGCGAGCAGCACCGAGGTCGCGTAGTCGTTGTGGCTGCCGTATGCGGGCGCGTCCGCGGCGTTCACCCCCGCGCCGACCACCGCGGCCTGATGGCACACCACGTCCACCCCGTCGAGCAGCGGCGCTACCGCACTCGCATCGCGCACGTCCACGCGCCGCACCCCCTGCGGCGGCTCGGCATTCTCGCCGTGCGCGGCTGAGAGCATCGCGTCGATCCCGACGACCTCGTGTCCTGCGCCGGCCAACGCGGCCGCCACCCGCGAGCCGATGAAACCGGCCGCGCCGGTCAACAGCACCCTCACGGCAGCTCGAACGGCAGCTTGACACCCTCGTGGGCAAGGCAGTCGGTGCACAGCCGCTCCTTGGACACACTTGCGATCGCCTCGTGCACCAGCTTCTTGAACGGCACCAGGTTGCGCTCGAACTCGGCGAACACGTCCACCGCGCGCACCCCACTCCCGGCCGACACTCCCGCGTCGACATCGGTGACCAAAGCTATTGCCGCATAACACATTTCCAACTCCCGAGCGAGCACCGCCTCGGGATACCCTGTCATGTTCACCAGCGTGAAGCCCTCGCGCGCGAACCACTGGCTCTCGGCGCGGGTGGAAAACCGCGGACCCTGCACCACCACCATGGTGCCGCCGTCGATGACGCCGGGAAGCTCGGTCGCCGAGGCACGAAGCGTCGGGCAGTAGGGATCGGCGAAACCCACGTGGATGCCCCCTGAGTCGAAATAGGTGTCGGCCCGCCCGCGCGTGCGATCGACCAGCTGATCGGGCACCACCATCGCGCCCGGCCCGAGTTCAGGGGTCAGGCTGCCGACCGCACAGGGCCCGAAGATCCGCCGCACACCAAGCGCGCGCAGCGCCCACATGTTGGCCCGGTACGGAACCGTGTGCGGGGAGAACTCGTGGCCGACCCCGTGTCGCGGCAGGAATGCGACCTCGTGGTCCCCGACGGTGCCGACGGTGATCGGCGCGCTCGGCTCGCCGTAGGGGGTGTCGAGGCTGATGCTGCGCGCATCAGCGCCGAAGAACGAGTAGAAGCCGCTGCCGCCGATGACTCCGAGCATCAGACCATTGTGTCGTCGGCCCGCTCCTGTGCGCGGCGGCCCCCCTCCGCGGTCGTCACTGCGCACGCCGTCGTGTCGGGCGTGAAACGATGGCGTCCGTGGCCAGTGTCGCGCAATGGGTCGAAGGCGCCCGCCCGCGTACCCTGCCCAACGCGATCACCCCGGTGATCGCAGGCACCGGCGCCGCGGCCTGGCTCGACGGTGCGGTCTGGTGGAGGGCGCTGCTGGCGATGGTCGTCGCGGTCGCCATGATCATCGGGGTCAACTACGCCAACGACTACTCCGACGGCATACGCGGCACCGACGACGTCCGCGCCGGGCCGTTGCGGTTGGTCGGATCGCGCTTGGCCACACCGCGTTCGGTTCTCGTCGCCGCCCTGGTGAGCTTCGGCGTCGCCGCCGCCGCGGGCGTGGCGCTGGCGCTTGTGAGCCAGCCGTGGCTGATCGCCGTCGGCGCCGTGTGCATCGCAGGGGCCTGGCTCTACACCGGCGGCTCCAAGCCGTACGGGTACCTCGGCCTCGGCGAGATCTCCGTTTTCGTCTTCTTCGGTCTGGTCGCGGTGCTCGGCACGCAGTACACCCAGGCAGGGACCGTCGACTGGGTCGGGTGGGCGCTGGCCGCCGGGACCGGGGCGCTGTCGTCGGCGGTGCTCGTCGCCAACAACCTGCGCGACATCCCCA
Source organism: Actinomycetes bacterium (assembly GCA_023415515.1). GTDB lineage: Bacteria > Actinomycetota > Actinomycetes > Mycobacteriales > Mycobacteriaceae > Mycobacterium. Next base: position 431 of record JAEZKH010000041.1, on the reverse strand, counting down.
CCGACACCGAATCCGGCAAGATCACGCTGGCGGTCCGCCTCGGTGACGTCCGCACCCGGCTGCTGTATCAGGGCCTGCTGGCGGTGGCTCTTCTGATGACGCTGCTGCTGATGCTTGCGACGCCGTGGTGCGTCGTCGGCCTGGTGGCGCTGCCTCAGGCGCTGCGCGCCGCCCGCCCCGTGCGCACCGGAGGCACCGGCGGCGATCTGATCCCCGTCCTGCGCGACACCGGCCTGACGATGCTGGTGTGGTCGATCGCGCTGGCCCTCGCCCTGTGGCTCGGCGGCTGAAGGTCTCGTCAGTGTGCTCGTGACGGGCGTCAGCTGACGGCCGTCGGCGCGTCCGCCACCTTGACCAAGGTGACCTCGGGGCGAGCGGGCACCTCGTCGGCGAGAAACCACCGGAACGCGAGGTTGCCCAGCGGATAGCCG
>JAEZKH010000029.1 GCA_023415515.1 Actinomycetes bacterium | reverse complement strand
CCGCAGCCAGACGCGGACCGGGCTGGCTCGCCGCGCTCACGGCACTGACGACATTCGTCGGCCTCGGCGGAACGTCCTTGACCCGCACCGGCACCAGGATGGCGGACCTGTTGAGCGCCGACCGCATCGAGGATGCACGCCGTCTGCTGCCGTCTCTCTGCGGACGCGACCCGTCCACGCTCGACCCCGACGGACTGATCCGGGCCTCCGTCGAGTCGGTCGCCGAGAACACCTCCGACGCGCAGGTGGCGCCGTTGATGTGGGCGGCGGTCGGAGGCGTGCCCGCCATCCTGGTCTACCGGGGTGCCAACACCCTCGACGCGATGATCGGTCACCGCTCGCCCAGGTACGAGCGATTCGGTTGGGCCGCCGCGAGGTTCGACGATGTGTTGAACATGGCCGCCGCCAGGCTGACGGGTCTGATGGTGGCGTTCTGCGCACCGCTGGTCGGCGGGTCTCCTACCAGTGCGGTGCGGGCGTGGTGTCGCGATGCGGCCAGGCACCCGAGCCCGAACGCCGGTGTCGCGGAGGCGTCGTTCGCCGGAGCGCTCAACGTGCGCCTCGGCGGCCCGACACAGTACGCCCACCGGTTGGAGATCCGGCCGACGCTGGGCGACGGGTCCGCTCCGCAGATAGATGACCTCCGCCGGGCGGTCCGGTTGTCACAAGCGGTGCAATTCGTCAGTGCGACGCTGGCGACCGTGGCGGTCACCGCCGTTTGCCGTAGCGGTCGGCGAGCTTCTCCTCGGTGGTGAGCGGTTCTTTCGCGGGTCGGCTGTCCGCAACGGCACGCTCGCGCCGACGCGCCTGGATCTCGGAGAAAACGAAGTAGCCCAAGCCGATTGGCGCCAAGATGCCGAATGCGATCCACTGGATGCCGTAGGACAGGAACGGTCCTGCGTCGAGGTGTGGCAGTGGGATCGCGCCGAGACCACCCGGCTGTCCGTCGACCAATTGCAGATAGGACCCGGTCAGCGGAACACCCATCAGCGCGGAGATCTGTGCGGTGTCGATGGCGTACACCTGCTGTGCCCCGTCCTGGCTGAACGGCTCCTTACCATCGGGTGCCACCTCGGAGTCGCGCAGCCGCGCTGTGATCGTCACCTTGCCGCCGGGGGCAGGCGCGAAAGCGGGGACGCGCGAACCTTGTTCGGGTTTCACGTAGCCGCGGTCGACGAGCACAGTTGGGCCGCCGTCGACGGCGAACGGCACGAGCACTTCGAACGCGGGGTCACCCTCGATGACGCGAAGCCGGGCCAGCACCTGATGGTCGGGCAGATAATGTCCGGTCGCCGTGACTCGTTGCCACTGCTCGTCGGGAGCCGACGAATCCTGCTGTGGGAGAACGCTCGTCACTGCAACAGGTTCGGCGGTGAGCGAACGCGATATCTGCGCGTTCTCCCGTGATGTCTTGGTGTTCTTGCCCAGCTGCCACGGGGCCAGAACAGTGAAGCAGAGATAGGCGAAGGCGATCACCACGACGAACAACGCCAACCAGTTCGGCCGCAGCAGAAACGCCCACCTCTTCATCAGCCGGCGATCCCTCTGGCCGCCAACTGTTCGTCCACCCACGCGTGGAGACCGGGCAGCGCCGCCTCGATGACGGCGAACACGTCCTCGAAATCGTCGTGGGTGCCGTAGTACGGGTCCTCGACGTCGAGCGGATGAGCGCCCGACCTCGGGTCGAAGGCCCGCAACATCTTCAGCCGGGTGGGAGGCACGCCCATATCGCGGAGGATGCGCTCGTGATTCCTGCCGAGCGCGACCACGAGATCGGCCGACAGATGGTCCTGGTCGATCCGCCGTGCCCGGTGCTTCGTCGGATACCCGTGTTCGCGCAGCACCCGGTTGGCGCGGTTGTCGGCCCCCAGCCCGACATGCCAGTCGCCCGTGCCCGCGCTGGTGACCCGCACCTCGTCGGCCAGCCCGCGTTCGCTGATCTGCTGGGCGAACATCTTCTCCGCCATCGGAGAGCGGCAGATGTTGCCCGAGCAGATGAACGTGACGTGCAGTGGTTCAGACACCGGAGCCGCACCGGCGGCGACTTCAGACACCGGAGCCGCACCGGCGGCGACTTCAGACACCGGAGCCGCGCCGGCGGCGACTTCAGACACCGGAGCCGCGCCGGCGGCGACATCAGACACCGGAGCCGCACCGGCGGCGACTTCAGACACCGAGCACCTCGCGAAGGTCGTCGACGGTGGCGACGTGCGCCTGCGGCGTCACCGCCGCAGGCCCGGCGAAGTCGCCCGTGCCGTAACCCCAGCCGACGACGACGGTGCCGATGCCGTGCGCGGCGGCGCCCTCCACGTCGTGGGCGCGATCGCCGACCATCACGATCCGTTCCGGCAGGGGCCGCAGTTGGGCCAACGCGTGTGCCATCACGTCGGCCTTGGTAGCGCGCACGCCGTCTGGGCTGGCGCCTGCTACGACCTCGAAGTATTCGTCGAGCCCGAAGTGCTCGATGATCCGTCGGGCGGTCGGCTCGGCCTTGGACGTGGCCACCGCCAACCGGACGTCCGCCGCGCGCAGGTCGGCGAGCAGCCCGGGAATGCCGTCGAACAAGCTGTTGAGGATCCAGCCGCGCGCGGAGTAGTCGGCGCGGTAGACGGCGATCGCCGTGTCGGGATCGTCGAGGCCCATCTCCTGCAGCGTGTGGTGCATCGGCGGCCCGACGATGCGGGCGGCCAGGTCGCCGTCGGGGATCTCGGCTCCGACCTCGGCGAGCGCATGGCGGAAGCTGGACACAATGCCCTGTGCCGAGTCGGTCAGGGTGCCGTCCAGGTCGAAGATCACCAGCTGCGGTCGCCGCTGCACATGCTCTTCACGCGGGCCGGTCATCGCGGCGGTCTCATCCAACGTCGTCACGCGTCCATTGTCTCTGACGGCGCACTAGGGTCGTGATGTGGCAAGTCCAACCCGCGCGGCCGCCCGCTACCACGGTGACCAGGCCGTGGGTCCCGGCATGCTGGACTTCGCCGTCAACGTGCGGGCTCAGGGGCCGCCGTCGTGGCTGGTCGAACGCTTGCAGCGGCGCCTGGCCGACCTCGGTCGCTACCCGAGCCGCGACGACGAACGGCGCGCCGTCGACGCGGTCGCGGCACGACACGGCCGGTCCCGAGACGAGATTGCGCTGCTGGCGGGCGGCGCCGAGGGCTTTGCGCTGCTGGCGAACCTGCGCCCGACTCTCGCCGCGCTGATCGCGCCGTCGTTCACCGAACCCGAGGCCGCGCTGGCGTCGGCCGGGGTCGCGTTGAGCCATGTCGTGCTGGCGCCGCCGTACGGGTTGTCCGGCGCCGACGTGCCCGAC
>JAEZKH010000021.1 GCA_023415515.1 Actinomycetes bacterium | reverse complement strand
TCCATCGCGGTGTCGAGGTCGAGGTCCTGCCACTCGGTCGCATACGGCGCGCGGTACCGGATCTTGGTCAGCCGCTGCGGGCCCGTGACGAGTTGCTTGCTGGCAGAACCCTTGGGACACAAGCGGCCACGCGATATGGGGCTGTCGGGATTGCCCTCGATCTGGGTGACCTTGCCGTCCTTGACGTACACCTTCTGCGCGCAGCCGACCGCGCAGAACGGGCAGACGGAATGGGCGACGCTGTCGGCGTCGGCGGTGCGCGGTGTCAGCGTCAACGAACGCCTTGACTGGGCGGCCTTGCCGCGACCGAGCCGGTCGGCGCCGGTGAGCTGCCGGTAGACAGGCCACGACTCGAACAACCCCTTCAGGTCCATCGGCGACTCCTACCCTGCGACTACCTCGATCAAACCATGTCCGTCCGGGATGGGAGCTCGACTATCGGCGCACACTGCCGCCTGCGGCGTTATAGCGTCTGCTCGTGTGGTCGAGCGGGGCGTTCGCCGGCGGGCCCGCCGTGGCGCTGGTCGGGCGTCGTGACGAATGCGCGGTTCTCGACGGGTTGATCGCTGCGCTGACCGCGGGCGAGAGCCGTGCGCTGGTCATCCGGGGCGGCGCGGGCGTGGGCAAGACCGCGCTGCTGGACTATCTCGCGGGCGAAGCCGCGGACTGTCGCGTCATCCGCGCGTCCGGCGTCCAATCCGAGATGGAGTTGGCGTTCGCGGCGCTGCACCAGGTGTGCCTGCCGCTTTCGGAGCACATCGAGCGGCTGCCCGACGGGCAGAAGTCGGCCTTGAACATCGCACTGGGGACGTCGAATGGTCCGCCGCCCGACCGCTTCCTGGTCGGGCTCGCGGTGCTGAACCTGGTGTCGTCGGCCGCCGAGGAGCGACCGCTGCTGTGCCTTGTCGACGACGAGCAGTGGGTCGACCAGGCCTCGGCCCAGGTGCTGGCATTCGTCGCACGCCGGCTGGGCGCCGAATCGGTCGGGCTGGTCTTCGCAGCGCGGATACCGAGCGACGCCGTCGGCGGACTGCCGGGTCTGGTCGTCACCGGGCTCGGCGTGACCGATGCGCAGACCTTGCTGGCATCGGTGTTGACCGGTCCGCTGGATACCCGCATCCGCGACCAGATCGTCGCCGAGACCGGTGGCAATCCGCTGGCCTTGCTCGAGCTGCCACGGGCCATGACGGCCGAGCAGCTCGCCGGAGGGTTCGGAATCCCTGCCGCCGCGCCCTTTTCGGCCGATTTGGAGCAGACCTTCCGCGATCGGATCGAGGCGCTGCCCGATGACGCGCGCCTGCTGCTCCTGCTCGCGGCCGCCGAACCCACCGGAGACTCGGCGCTGCTGTGGCGGGCGGCGGCACTGCTGGGCCTGCGACATGATGCGGCGGCTCCCGCGGTGGAGGCCGACCTCGCGACGTTCGCGACGAGGGTGCGGTTCCGTCATCCGCTGGTCCGCTCGGCTGCCTACAAGTTCGCCACCGTCGCCGATCGGCTCGGCAGCCACCGCGCACTCGCCGAAGCCACGAATGCACAGCTGGATCCCGACCGGCGGGCGTGGCATCTGGCGAACGCCGCCGCCGGGCCGGACGAGGACGTCGCGCTGGAGCTCACGCGGTGCGCGGATCGTGCCCATGCGCGAGGCGGCATCGGAGCGGCGGCGGCGTTCCTGGAGCGCGCGGCGACGCTGACAGTGGATCCGACACAACGGGCGGACCGCGCGCTGTCCGCCGCTTCGGCCAAGGTGCACGCGGGCGCGTTCGACGGCGCGCTGGATCTGCTCGCGATGGCCGAGAGCGCCCCGTTGACCGCTGTCCAGCAGGCCCGCGCCGACAGGGCGCGCGCCCAGATCGCGTTTGCGACGAGCCACGGCGCCGACGCCTCCCCGCTGTTCCTCAAGGCCGCCGAGCAGCTGCGCGACACCGACGTCATGCTCTGCAGGACAACGTTTCTCGAGGCGATGCTCGCTGCCATGTTCGCCGGTCGCCTCGCGGAGCGGGGGACCGTCGGCGAAGTGGCGCAGGCTGCCTCGTCAGCCCCGCGACCCTCGGGCGAACCCGCTGCGGTCGACAGTCTGCTCGACTGGTTGGTCAGCTACTACACCCGAGGCTATCTCGAATCGGTTTCGGCTCTGCGAGAAGCACTCTCGGCTTTTTCCGCCCCGTCGGAAGAGCAGTTGCGATGGGGCCTGCTCGCCTCGACCGCAGCGCACTACGCCTGGGACGACACCGCCCTGGACAGGCTCAGCGCCCAGCACGTCGAACGGGCGCAACGAACCGGGGCGCTCAGCGATCTCCCCGTCGCGCTCAACGCCCGCGCCTTCCCGCTGCTGTTCTTCGGCGATCTCAAGGGCGCCGTCACCGTCGTCGACGAGTTGCAGGCGGCCACAGAAGCGACGGGCAGCAACCTCGCGCCCTATGCTCTGCTCGGTGTCACGGCGATGCGCGGTGACCGCGACGCGACGCTGACGCTCGTCGATGCCACGGTCTCCGAGGTGCGTAGACGCGGCGAGGGGAACGGGGTCACCGTCGCGCGGTGGGCCGAAGCCGTCCTGCACAACGGGCTGGGCGATTACCGCCGCGCGCTCGCTGCCGCCAAGGTGGCCGCGGACTTTCCCGGCGATCTGGCCGCGACGCACTGGACATTGCCTGAGCTCGTCGAGGCCGCCGTGCGATGCGACGACAGGAATTCGGCCGCCGCGGCCGCCGAGGCGCTCGTGCCCATGGCGATTGCCAGCGGCACCGATTGGGCGTTGGCGGTCGCGTCGCGGACGCGCGCGCTGCTCGCACGCGACGACGAGGCCGACCCGCTGTACCGGGAGGCGATCAGGAACTTCGAGCGCACCCGGGTGCGGGCCGATCTCGGCCGAACACACCTGTTGTACGGCGAATGGCTTCGGCGCGAACGCCGCCGCGGCGACGCCAGATCGCATCTGCGCGCCGCATACGACCTGTTGTCGGCGATGGGAATGACCGCGTTCGCCGAACGCGCCGGCCGCGAGTTGCGGGCCGTCGGGGACGCG
>JAEZKH010000511.1 GCA_023415515.1 Actinomycetes bacterium | reverse complement strand
GTGCGAGTGCAGGCGTACCGGAATGTCGTTTCGCGGGAACTAGACCCTGCGGACCCGCGGGCGGGGCTGGCATGTGGGGCAGTAGAACGACGAACGGTTCATGAAGCTCTCCCGCCGCATCACCGAGCCGCAGCGCCTGCACGGCTCACCCTCGCGGCCGTAGGCATCCAGCGACCGGTCGAAGTAGCCCGACTCCCCGTTGACGTTGACATACAACGAGTCGAACGATGTGCCGCCCTGCCCGAGTGCCTCGGTCATCACCTCCGCCGCGGCGTCGAGCAGCTCGGCGAGCCTCTTGCGGGGCAGCGACGACGCCAGCCGGAACCCGTTGACCTTGGCCCGCCACAGCGCCTCGTCGGCGTAGATGTTGCCGATACCGGACACCACGGTCTGGTCCAGCAGTTGCCGTTTGATCTCGGAGTGCTTGCGGCGCAACACCGTGACGACGCCGTCGCGGTCGAACAACGGATCCAGCGGGTCGCGCGCGATATGGGCGACGGGCACCGGCACGTCGGTGCCGTCAACGGTGACGAGGTCGGCCAGCATCCAGCCGCCGAACGTGCGCTGGTCGACGAAGCTCAGCGCGGTGCCGTCGTCGAGCAGCGTCGCGATCCTCAGGTGGCCCTCGTTGGGCACCGGCCCGAGTAGCATCTGCCCGCTCATGCCGAGGTGGACGACCAGCGCCGAGCCGTCGTCGAGCGTCAACCACAGGTACTTGCCGCGTCGACCCGTGCCGGTGATGGTGGTGTCGAGCAACCGCGCGGTCAGGTCCGCGGGCCCGGCCTCGTGTCGCCGGACGGCGCGAGGGTGGTTGACCCGCACGGCGGTGATGGTCCTGCCCGCCACATGTGCCTCGAGTCCCCGCCGGACGACCTCCACTTCGGGAAGCTCAGGCATCGATCGAGTCGGACAGCGCCGTCCACGCCGCTGCGGCGGCCTTCAGTTCGGCTTCTTTCTTGGTGCGCCCGACGCCCTTGCCGTATTCGGTGTTCATCACCACGACGGTCGCGGTGAACTCCTTGTCGTGGTCGGGCCCGGTGGCGGTCACGACGTAGGACGGCGCGCCCATGCTGCGCGCGGCGGTCAACTCCTGCAGGCTGCTCTTCCAGTCCAGGCCCGCGCCGAGCGTCGGAGCCGTCTCGATCAGCGAGCGGAACAACCGCAGGATCACCTCGCGAGCTGTCTGCAGGCCGTGCTCGACGTAGATCGCGCCGAGCAGGGATTCGACGCCGTCGGCCAGGATGCTCGACTTGTCGGCTCCGCCGGAGTTCTCCTCGCCCTTGCCAAGCAGCAGGTGCGCGCCGAGGCCGCCCTCGGAGAGCGTCCGCCCGACGTCGGCCAGCGCCTGGGTGTTGACGATGCTGGCCCGTAGCTTGGCCAGGTCACCTTCGGAGCGGTCGGGGTGGCGGTGATACAACTCCTCGGTGATCGTCAGCCCGAGGACGGCGTCGCCGAGGAATTCCAGTCGCTCGTTCGTGGGCAGCCCACCGTTCTCGTAGGAGTAGCTGCGGTGGGTCAGCGCCATGGTGAGCAACTCGTCGGGAAGTTGCACCCCGAGGGCGGCCAGGAGTGCGGCGCGGCCAGTCGTCACTTGTCGTCCGAGTCCAGCATCGACGCGAGCTTCGCCCACCGCGGGTCGATCTTCTCGTGCGCGTGCCCGGGCTCGGCCGTCGCCATCGGGATTCCGCAATCCGGGCACAGCCCTTGGCAATCCGGTCCGCACAACGGGGAGAACGGCAGCGCGAGTCCGACGGCGTCGACGATCGACTGCTCCAGATCGACGGAGTCGTCGACGACGTGGCCCACCTCGTCGGCCTCGGTGGTCGCCTCGGTGGTGCTGTCGGGATAGGCGAACAGTTCGGTGATGTCGATTTCGACGTGGCCGGTGACCGGCGAAAGGCATCTGGCGCATTCGCCTTCGGTCGGCGCCGACGCCGTGCCGGTGACGAGGACACCCTCGGAGACCGACTCGATACGCAGATCCAGTTCGATGGGAGCGCCTTCGTTGATCGCCACCAGTTCGACGCCGATGCGCCCCGGGCTCGGCACCGTTTCACAGACGGTCATCATCGAACCTGGTCGACGGCCGAGCCGGGAGATGTTGATCACGAGCGGCGAGCGGGGTTTTCTGTGCGTCGCCATATCAGAGATGGTACGGCGGGGCCGGCCGCTGGTAGCCGCGGTGGTTAGCGCGTCACGTAGTCGTGCGTGCCCGCGGCGGTGCGCAACTGGTGGCGGCCTCGGCCGACCGAGCGAAGCGTGCCGTTGAGGAACTCCTCGAACTCGGCGAGCTTGCTGTCGACATAGATGTCGCATTCGCCCCGCAGCCGGTCGGCCTCGGCGTGGGCGGCATCGACGAGCCGGGTCGCCTCGGCGGTGGCCGACTGCACGATCTCTGTCTGCGACACCAGCCGCTGCTGCTCCTTGATGCCCTCCTGGACGGCCTTCTCGTAGGACAGGTTGCCGTTCTCGATCAGACGATCCGCCTCGGCCTTCGCCCGGCCCGCACTCGCTTCGTACTCGCGCTTGGCCGTCGCGCTGATCCGCGCCGCCTCCTCGCGGGCCTCGCCGACCATGCGCTCGCTGTGCTGACGCGCCGCGGCGACCATCCGGTCGGCCTGCGACTTGGCGTCCGCCAGCAGCCGGTCGGCCTCGGCGCGCGCGTGGTTGAGCATGGAGTCGGCCTCGGCGTGGGCCGTCGCGACCATCGAACCGGAATGTTCCTTGGCTTCGTTGAGCATGTGGTCGCGGGCGTCCAGGACGTCTTGAGCGTCGTCGAGCTCGCCGGGAATGGCGTCTTTGATGTCGTCGATGAGTTCCAGCACGTCGCCGCGCGGCACCACGCAACCTGCGGTCATCGGGACGCCGCGGGCTTCTTCGACGATCGCTCCCAACTCGTCGAGCGCTTCAAATACTCGGTACACGGCACACCCTCCAGGCGTAGTTGTTGTTACTAGTGTGCCTGGTGTTACCCCTGTGACTACGCTAACCGCGCCCGGTGTGTCGCCGGCCCGGCTCCAGCGAAGCCCTCTCAGGCCCACTCAACTATCAGCTGACTGTCAATGCGCACCATTATGTCAAGGCGCGCACCGAATGCATCATCGAAGACAGGCAAAGGGCCACAGAGGCGATTCACGCTCCGGCGGCCCTTTGTCTGAGAAACGAGAGTCGCTCGAGACTCCTGAACCGAGATCCCTAAGACAGGGTTCCCTTGAGCAGATCGCGAGCCCGGTCGAGCATCGACGCGAAAGGACCGACCGCGAAGTTCAATTTCGCGGATTCGACACCGGGGTGCGGCCGCGTCGGGGCGATGGCCTCGGCGGCCTGCACCGCTTTGGCCATCCGACCGAGGTCGTCGGAGTCCAACTGGCGAGCCAGCTTGTTGAACTCCTCGTTCTCCTCGTGGTCGGCGTGTTCGATGACGGCGTCGCGGACCTTCGTGAGCTCGTCGAGGAACTCCTTGGAGCCGATGTCCATGCCCTCGAGCTTGGACAGCTGCTCCTTGGCCTCGTGCTCCTCCTTGAGCCGGGCGTCGACGATCGCGTCGCCGTCGCCCAATTCGTGGCGCGCCCGTGGATGTACCACCATCTCCTCGGCGGTCTCATGAACCGCGAGCAACTGACGCAGCGACGTGAACGCCTTCTCACGAGCCTCGTCGCTCGATGCGGAAAGGACGTCGTCGAACATGTCCTTGATCAAGTTGTGCTGACCGACAAGGAACTTCACGACGTCGTCGGTCGACTGGACAAATGTCTCAACCATGGCGAAACCTCCGGAACACGTAAATTGGTTGGGGCGCCAGTGGGCTGATGCGCCGAACGTCACATACCCGCGGAGGTGACGAGCTAACCCTCGAGCTTGCGCTGCAGACGCACGTTGACGGCTTCGGGCAGCAGTTCGGAGACGTCCCCGCCGAGCATCGCGACTTCCTTGGCCAGCGACGAGGACACGAAGGAATACCGCGGCGTGGTGGCGACGAAAAACGTGTCGACCCCGGCGATGTGCTTGTTCATCTGCGCCATCTGAAGCTCGTATTCGAAGTCGGTGCCGGTGCGCAGGCCCTTGACGATGGCGGTCAGGCCGTGGGCCTTGACGAAGTCGACGACGAGACCCTGTCCGGATTCCGCACGGAGGTTGGGCAGGTGAGGCGTCGACTCCTCGATCATCGCGAGGCGCTCGTCGACGTCGAACATGCCCTTCTTGTTGGGGTTCACCAACACGGCGACGACCACCTCGTCGAACTGGGCGGCCGCGCGCTCGAAGACGTCGATGTGGCCGAGGGTCACCGGGTCGAAGGATCCCGGGCATACCGCGCCGCTCATGGGTTACGACGCTATCAGGGCAGCTCAGGTCCGCTCGGCGCCGCGCTGGCGGTCACAACACGCGCGGCCATCTCGAGCCGGGTGTCGCCGTAGCGGCGGACCTGCCACGGTTGCCAACCACGCGGCCAGGACAGCTCCGGCGACGAGGCCGCGCGTTCGACGACGACGACGCTGCCAGAGGTCGTCCAGCCCCCCGACGTCAATGCCGTGAGCATCGCAGTCGCCTCCGCGGTATCGAGTCCGTACGGCGGGTCGGCGAAGACGATGTCGGCGGGCCGGTCGGCGCGCCCGGCCAGCACCGACGCCACCGTGGCGCGCCGCAGCGTGGCGCCCGAGACACCGAGCGACGCGATGTTCTGCCTGATGACGGTGGCCGCCCGCTGATCGGCCTCGACGAACAGCGCCGACGCCGCGCCGCGCGACAGCGCCTCCAGGCCCAGTGCTCCCGAACCGGCGTAGAGGTCCAGCACCACCGCCCCGTGCAGGTCGACGCGTGCGGCAAGCACGTTGAACAGCGCCTCCCTGACCCGGTCGGTGGTGGGGCGGGTGCCGCGCGGCGGCACCGCGATGCGCCGTCCGCCGAGGGTGCCTGCGACGATGCGGGTCAGCTGACCACCACCAGCAGGTCACCACCTTCGACCTGGGCGGTCTCCGACACCGCGATACGGCTGACGGTGCCCGCCTTCGGGGCGGTGATGGCGGCCTCCATCTTCATCGCCTCGATGGTGGCGATGGTCTGTCCGGCCTCGACGCTGTCACCGTCGGCAACGGACACGGTCACCACGCCCGCGAACGGCGCGGCGATGTGGTCGGGGTTGGCGCGGTCGGCCTTTTCGGCGGTCGGGATGTCGCTTGCGACGCTGCGGTCGCGCACCAGCACCGGGCGGAGCTGTCCGTTGAGGATGCACATCACGGTCCGCATGCCGCGCTCGTCGGGTTCGGAAACCGCTTCGAGCCCGATCAGCAGCTCGACGCCGCGCTCGAGCCTCACGCGGTGTTCGTCGCCGCGCCGCAGCCCGTAGAAGAACTGGTTGGCCGACAGGCTCGACGTGTCGCCGTACAGATCGCGATGCGCATCGAATTCCTTTGTCGGACCGGGGAAGAGCAATCGATTCAGTTCGGCCTGCCGCTTTGGTCCGGCCAGTGCCAGTGCCGCTTCGTCGTCGGCGGTGAGCTCTTGAGTGGGCTTGGCAGGCGGACGCCCGGCGAGCGCCTTGGTGCGCAGGGGCTCCGGCCAGCCGCCGGGCGGGTCGCCCAACTCGCCGCGCAGGAACTCGATCACCGAGTCCGGGATGTCGAACTTCGCCGGGTCGGCGGCGAACTCGTCGGCAGTCACCCCCGCGCCGACCAACGACAATGCGAGGTCGCCGACCACCTTCGACGACGGAGTCACCTTCACCAGCCTGCCGAGGATGCGGTCAGCGGCGGCATAGTTCTCCTCGATCTGCTCGAACCGGTCCCCCAATCCCAACGCGATGGCCTGCTGGCGCAGGTTCGACAGCTGACCCCCGGGGATCTCGTGGCGATACACCCGGCCGGTGGGGAACGGGGGGCCGGACGCCGCAACATCGAACGGCGCGTACACCTTCCGCAGCGCTTCCCAATACGGCTCGAGCTCGCACACCGAGGCCAGCGACAGCCCGGTCTCGTATTCCGTGTGCGCGGTCGCGGCGACGATCGAGCTCAACGCGGGCTGGCTTGTCGTGCCTGCGAGCGGGGCGGCGGCGCCGTCGACCGCACTCGCCCCTGCCTGCCACGCCGCAAGATAGGTGGCCAACTGGCCGCCGGGTGTGTCATGGGTGTGCACATGCACAGGCATGTCGAACCGCGATCGCAATGCCGAGACCAACGCGGTAGCAGCCTGCGGCCGCAGCAGGCCGGCCATGTCCTTGATCGCCAGCACGTGCGCGCCCGCATCGACGATCTGCTCGGCCAGCCTCAGGTAGTAGTCCAGCGTGTAGAGGTTCTCCCCGGGGTCGGACAGATCACCGGTGTAGCTCATCGCGACTTCGGCTATGGCCGTGCCGGTTTCGCGCACCGCTTCGATGGCCGGCCGCATGGATTCCACGTTGTTGAGCGCGTCGAAGATGCGGTAGATGTCGATACCGGTCGCGGTTGCCTCGTCGACGAACGCCTTCGTGACCGACTCCGGATACGGCGTGTAGCCGACAGTGTTGCGGCCGCGAAGCAGCATCTGAAGACAGATGTTGGGCAATGCTTCTCGCAGCGCAGCCAACCGCTCCCACGGGTCTTCCTTCAAGAACCGAAGCGCGACATCGTAAGTCGCCCCACCCCAGCATTCCACCGACAGCAGCTCGGGCATCAGCCTTGCTACGTACGGGGCCACCATCACCAGCCCGTTGGTGCGCAGTCGGGTCGCCAGCAGCGATTGGTGCGCATCGCGGAACGTGGTGTCGGTGACGCCGACGGCGGGCGAATCGCGCATCCACCGCGCGAAACCCTCCGGACCGAGTTCGACGAGGCGTTGCTTGCTGCCTGCCGGGGCGGGTGCGGCGAGGTCGATCGGGGGCAGCTTGTCCTGCGGGTAGACCGTGGACGGTCGCGGGCCGTGCGGCTGGTTCACGGTCACGTCGGCGAGGTAGTTCAGGATCTTCGTGCCACGGTCGGCCGGCGTGCGGGCGGTCAGCAGATACGGCCGTTCGTCGATGAACGACGTCGTGACCCGGCCCGCGCGGAAGTCGGGGTCATTGACCACGGCCATCAGGAACGGGATGTTCGTCGAGACGCCGCGGATCCGGAACTCCGCGAGCGCGCGGCGGGCGCGGGATACGGCGGTCGAGAAGTCCCGGCCCCGGCAGGTGAGTTTGACCAGCATCGAGTCGAAATGCGCGCTGATCTCCGCACCGAGGTTGGTGCCACCGTCCAGCCGGATGCCTGCGCCGCCCGGCGAGCGGTAGCCGGTGATCCGACCGGTGTCGGGGCGGAATCCGTTGGCGGGATCCTCGGTGGTGATCCGGCACTGCATCGCCGCCCCGTGCACCATAAGGCTGTCCTGCGACAGTCCCAACTGCTCGAGCGTCTCCCCGTCGGCGATCCGCATCTGCGACGCGACCAGGTCGACGTCGGTGATCTCCTCGGTGACGGTGTGCTCAACCTGGATCCGCGGGTTCATCTCGATGAACACGTGATGGCCGCGCTCGTCGAGCAGGAACTCGACGGTTCCGGCGTAGGAGTAATTGATCTCGCGTGCGAAAGCGACTGCGTCGGAACAGATTCGGTCGCGCAGCTGCTCGGGCAGATTCGGCGCGGGCGCGAGCTCGATGACCTTCTGGTGGCGGCGCTGGACGCTGCAGTCGCGCTCGAAGAGGTGCATCACGTTGCCATGCGTGTCGGCCAGTATCTGCACTTCGATGTGGCGCGGGTTCAGCACGGCCTGCTCGAGGTACACGGTGGGGTCGCCGAACGCAGACTCCGCCTCGCGGCTTGCGGCTTCGATCGCCTCGGCCAGCGCACGGGCGTCGGTCACCCGGCGCATGCCGCGGCCGCCGCCGCCGGAGACCGCCTTGACGAACAGCGGGAACTCCATGTCCGCCGCCGCTGCGACGAGTTCGTCGACCGACGCCGACGGCTCCGAGGACCGCAGCACCGGCAACCCCGCCGCCCTGGCGGCCGCGATGGCGCGCGCCTTGTTGCCCGTCAGCTCCAGCACGTCGGCGCCGGGCCCGACGAACGTGATCCCCGCCGCCGCACACGCCGCGGCCAGATCGGGGTTCTCCGACAGGAAACCGTAACCGGGATAGACCGCGTCACAGCCCGCCTGCTCGGCGACCCTGATGATCTCGTCGACCGACAGGTATGCCCGCACCGGGTGGCCCGTCTCCCCGATCTGATAGGACTCGTCGGCCTTCAACCGGTGTTGCGAATTGCGATCCTCATACGGGTACACCGCGACGGTCGTGATGCCCATCTCGTAGGCGGCGCGGAACGCACGGATCGCGATCTCGCCGCGATTGGCCACCAGGATTTTGGAGATCACCTTGGAAACCCTAGCGCCAACCAGCCGACCGTCCCGGCTAGATCAGGGTCGACCAGTAGTTCCAGAACCTCATCAGGATCATCAGAACCAACGCGGTGAACCACAGCGTGACCAGCGACCAGCGCCATTGATAGACCAACCGCGCCACACCATGCTCCAGCCGCGGCGCCAGCGCGACGGCCGACACCACCACGAGGAGCGGGATGGTGACCGCCCAGACGACCATGCAATAGGGGCACAGCGCGCCGATGCGGTACAGGCTCTGGAAGATCAGCCAGTGGATGAAGGCGGCCCCGAGCAGCGTGCCGAGGGCCAGCCCGCCCCAGTACCACCGCGGCAGTCGCACCCGGGCGACCGCGAGCACGCCGGTCACGACGACCACGCTGAAGGCCACGATGCCGATGAGTGAGTTGGGGAAACCGAACGCCGACGCCTGCGGCGTCGTCATCACCGACCCGCAGGACAGCACCGGGTTGATGCTGCACGAGGGGATGTAGTCGGGATCGATCAGGATCTCGATCTTCTCGACTGTCAACGTGATCGCCGCAGCCAGTCCGAGCACACCCGCGATCAGCACCCACAGCGCGCTGGCACGCGGCACGTCGGCACCGCGGCGCACCTCGTCGACGGCGGGTTCGGCCGGGGTGTCGGCGGCGACGGTCACGGCGCGGCCGGCGGGGTCGGATTCGGGGCGGCGGGCCTGGTCATCATGCCCGGCACGTCACCCACGATGGACTTGACCTCGTTCACCAGGTCCTCGGGCGTCTTGGTGGAGATGTCGAACTCCTGGCCGTTGATCTTGACCGTGGGGGTGGACTGGATCCCGGTGGCGGCGGCGAGCCCCTGCACCATCGAGACGTACCTGCCTTTGTTGATGCACTCGGGCACGGTGCCGCCGGCGCCGGCCTGCCTTGCCACCTCGACCAGTCGCGCGTCGTCGGGGTACGTTCCTCCGGTTTCTCCTGGCTGTTGGGCGTACAGCGCGGCGTGGAAGCGGCGGAACGCGTCCTTCGACTCGTCGGCGACGCAGTAGGCAGCGTTGCCTGCGCGCGACGAGTAGTTTCCGGTGCTCGGCGAATCGAGGATCGCGACCATGTAGTAGTCGGCGGCGATCGCTCCGCTGTCGATCAGTTGGTTGATGGTCGGTCCGAACCGCTGCTCGAATTCACGGCAGTGCGGGCACAGGAAGTCCTCGTAGAGCGACACCACGACCTTCGGCTCGGTGCTGCCCTCCTTGGTGACGAGCTTGCTCGACGACACCTGGATCGACTTGACCTCGCCGCTGGCGGGCTTCTTCTCGCCGCCCATCACGATGTAGAGCACCAGCCCGACACCGAGCAGCACCACGATCGCGGTCAAACCGATCTGGATCAGCAGGTTGCGCCTGCGATCGGCGGCGTTCAGGTCGTAGCTGGTCTTCTTGGATTTCGTGGCCACGCGTCAAGGGTACCGGCGAGGTTCTCGCCGGATGTCAGCTGCGGCTCAGATGTGTCCGCAGGGCGGTGAAGACCTCATACGCCGCGGTCGCGGCACCGCCGCCGAGGGGCATGAAGTTCGGGAACGAGTGGATCAGCGATCCGTACTCGCGCGCATCGACCTCATTGCCCGCCGTGCGCAGCGCCTCGGCGTACTGGCGGCCTTCGTCGCGCAGCGGATCGAATCCGGCGGTGATCACGAGCGCAGGCGCCGTGCCGGACAGATCCTCGGCCAGCAGCGGCGACACCACGGGATCCCTCGGATCGACTCCCGAACCGCCGAGGTACTTCTCCTGGCAGAATTCCATGTCCCACCTGCGCAGAAAGAACCCGTCGGCAAAGAGTCCGTAGGACCTGGTCTTGCTCGCGAAATTGGTCGCCGGGTAGAAGAGCATCTGCAGAGCAGGTGGCGGTGTGGTGTCGTCGTCGCGCGCACGCAAGGCGATCCCGGTAGCCAGGTTGCCGCCCGCGCTGTCCCCGCCGACCGCGATCCGCGTCGGGTCGGCGCCGAGGTTCGCGGCATGCTCGCACGCCCACTGATAGGCCGCATATGCGTCCTCGACGGCCGCGGGCGCCTTGTGCTCGGGTGCCAGCCGGTAGCGGGGAAACAGGACATGCACACCGGCGTGATGGGCGATGAGTTCACAGAGGTGACCGTGGGTTTCCAGGCCTCCGACGACGAACCCTCCCCCGTGGTAGTACACGAGCAGCGGGGCGCCGCCGCCATCGCGCGGGCGGTAGTGCCGAACCGGTATCGGGGCTGCGGGGCCGGGGATGGTGATGTCGCTGGCCGCCACGTCGACGCGGAGGCGGGGAAACGCCGCCGCGGTGGCGTTGAGGCGCGCCCGCGCCGTCGCGACGTCCGTGCTGAGGATCAGACCCTCCCGACCGGAGAGGCGCGAAGCGGCGAGCATCAGCGCCATCGTGGTGTCCAACGTGTTGCCGTCGATGCTGATGGGGTGCCGCACCAGCGCGCGTTTCATCCGCTCGGGCATCCGCGAGAGGGCCCGCAGCGTCGGCGGGCCCACCACCTTCTGCAGCCTGTCCCGGACGTCGTATTCGATCGGGGTGCCCGCACCATCGGGGGTCTGAGGTCGCGCTGGAGCCATGGCTTCTCCCTCGGTACGGCTGAAACGGGCCGACAACCGTGCGCGGTGCCGACCAGAGACACGACAGCACACCGACCGCGTGTGACGCCACTCCCGGGTGCTTCGGACGCCGTCGTTCGACCCGGTGACCAGTACTGGTTAGGTGCCGTAACGGGAGCGGCAATATAGTCATCCCGAAGTCGGTGACCCCCGAGCGGATAGTGAGTAACTTCGACGTGTTCGATCCCGGATCGACGAAGACGGACATGACGTCCGCGTCGTCGGTGAGCGATGGGGCTCGGCTGGGTCGCAATCCGAGAACTTCGAACTAGCCAACCAAGCGAGCAGGGATAGGTGACATGACGTCGGCGGCTGCAATTCCATCGGTCACTCTGAACGACGATCACACGATGCCGGTGATCGGTCTCGGGGTGGGCGAACTGTCGGATGCCGAGACCGAGGCCTCGGTGGCGGCAGCGCTGGAGGCCGGCTACCGACTCATCGACACGGCCGCGGCCTATGGAAACGAGGCTGCGGTCGGCCGTGCGATCGCGTCGTCGGGTGTGCCGCGCGAGGAGTTGTTCGTCACCACCAAGCTCGCCACCGCCGACCAGGGTTTCCAGTCGTCTCAGGATGCGCTCAAGGCGAGCCTGGACCGGCTCGGCCTCGACTACGTCGACCTGTACCTGATCCACTGGCCCGCAGGCGAGCAGGGCAAGTACGTCGACAGCTGGGGCGGGTTGATAGCGAGCCGGGGCACGGGGCTGACCCGCTCGATCGGCGTGGCCAACTTCAACGAGGAACACCTGTCGAACATCGTCGACCTGTCCTTCGTCGCTCCGGTCGTCAACCAGATCGAGTTGCACCCCTTGTTGAATCAGGCCGAGCTGCGCGCTGTCAACGAGAGCCGCGACGTGGTCACCGAGGCGTACGGCCCGCTGGGCGTCGGCAGGCTCCTGGACAACCCGACGATCGTGTCGGTAGCCGAGGCCAACGGCAGGACCCCGGCCCAGGTGTTGATCCGGTGGAGCCTCCAGTTGGGCAACGTCGTCATCGCACGCTCGTCATCGACGGAACGGGTGAAGTCGAACCTCGACGTGTTCGACTTCGAGCTGAGCGACGACGACATGGCGACCCTGAACGGCCTCGACGACGGCACCCGGTTCCGTCCCGATCCCGAAACATACTCCGGCACTTAACCTTCCGCGCTAGCTGCAGGTCAGCTCGAGTTCGAACGGCTTGTACACCGGCCGCTCCGGCGGCGTCCCGACCACCGTGGCCTGGCCCTGCACCGTGTACGTGTTGCCGGTCTTCTTCGCGACCGGGGCACCGGAGTTGCGGTAGCGGCCCGCCGAGAGCCTGATGTCGGGCAGGTTGATGGCCAGCAGCGAGATCGAGGGCTCGTCGCCGCGCGGTGTCAGGTCCACCATCACGACGGGATCCTGTGGATCGGCGGAATCGACCTCGATGGTCACTTCACCCGTCGGACCCTGCGTGCACACGACATGGCCGTCCACCGATCGCTCGCGACCGTCGATGACGATCCTGATCGACTGCATGGCCTCGGGGCTGTTCTTTCCCGACGTGGTGGACGAGCAGCCCACCAACCCTGCGAGCAGGACCACCGCGCAGAGGCGCACCGCGTTCCGAACGGTCGCGAACGGACGGTGCATGGCTGCATGGCTGCTTTCAACTCGTCGGGCAGGTCGCTGCAGCGTCGCGCAGCACCGTCGCCGATGGCGCGTCGACGGGCAGAGCGTACCCACGCAGCACCGCGATGAACTGCATCGCGTACTGGCAGTGGAAGGCCGTGTTGGGAGGCATCCACGACGCCGGCTCGGAGTCACCCTTGTCCTGGTTCGGCGCGCCTGCGACGGCGAGGAGATTGGCCGGATCGTTGGCGAACCGCAATCGCAGGTCGGAAGGCCAGTCGCGGGCGCCGAGATCCCACGCCAGTGCCAGCGGAACGATGTGGTCGATCTGCACGGATGCGCCGGTCCGCTCGCCGCGCACGAATGCGACGACCGCATTGGTGTACGGGTCGTGCAGGGTCCCGGTGGCAACGGCGTCGGGGCACCGCTTGATGGACACGTATGTCTTCTCGACGAGATCGCGGTCGAGAATGTCGTTGCGGGTATCGCAGCCGTTGTGACCGCCGGGCGCGGGATTGTCGTCGGTCCACGAGTCCCCGAACGCGGCTCTGCGGTAGTCGAATCCGCGGATCCGCAGCGGAATCTGCGACACCCCGGCCAAGACGTCGGCGCCTTCGGCGACCGTTGGCACGGCGGCCTGCGCGACGAACGCCGCCGCCCGCTCCCCCGCCGACACGACGGTCTGACACGCCACCGCGACGGCGAGCACGACCGCGACGACGAGCCACGCCAACCGTGTGCGGCTCATGCCTTGTCCAGATACTCGACGCGGTCGGTGTCGGTGAACTGTGCGGAAAGGAGGGCCATCCCGGGGTCCGCGGGCACCTGGTCGTAGTGCGACTGGCAGAAGGCGCGCGCGTCTTCGATGATCTCGCGGTGGTCGAGCAACGACAGGAAACGCAGCGTGATCGCGCGGCCGGATTGGCTGTAGCCGAGCACGTCGCCCTCGCGCCGCTCGGCCAGGTCGAGGTCGGCGAGTTCGAAACCGTCCAACGTGCTCGCCACCGCCTTCAGCCTCTCGCCGGCCTTGGACCCCGCAGGCAGTTGCGTCACCAGCAGACACAGGCTGGCGTGCTCGCCGCGACCGATGCGGCCCCGCAGTTGGTGCAGCTGGCTGATGCCGAACCGGTCGGCATCCATCACGCACATGACCGTCGCGTTGGGCACGTCGACGCCGACCTCGATGACGGTGGTACACACCAAGACATCGATGTCGCCGGCGCGGAAGGCCGCCATCACGGCATCCTTCTCGTCGGCGGGCAACCTGCCGTGCATCAATGCCAGCCGCAGGCTCGCGAGCGGTCCGTGACGGAGATGCTCGAGCAGTTCGATCACCGTGATCGCGGGCGGCCCCGCGTCGTCGGTGCCGATCTTCTTGTCGTTCTCGTCGATCCGCGACGCGACCACGTAGGCCTGGCGACCCGCCCGCGCCTCCTCGATGATGCGGAGCCACGCCCGAGCCAGCCATTTCGGCTTCTCTTTGGAGAAGATCACGTTGGTGGCGATCGGTTGGCGACCGCGCGGCAGTTCGCGCAGCGTCGAGGTCTCGAGGTCGCCGTACACCGTGAGCGCCACCGTGCGCGGTATCGGGGTGGCGGTCATCACCAGCAGGTGCGGGGTCGTGCCCTCAGGTGCCTTGGAGCGCAACCGGTCTCGCTGTTCGACACCGAACCGGTGCTGCTCGTCGACGACGACCATGCCGAGCCTGTGGAAATCGACGGCGTCCTGGAGCAGCGCGTGGGTGCCGATGACGATGCCCGCGTCGCCCGCGGCGACCTCGTCGCGAACCTGCTTCTTCTGCTGCGCCGACATCGACCCGGTCAGCAGCGCCACCCGCGTCGCGTTGTCCGCTCCGCCGAGCTGGCCGGCCATCGCCAACGGGCCGAGGACGTCGCGCACGGAGCGGGCGTGTTGGGCCGCAAGGACTTCGGTCGGCGCCAGCAAAGCGCACTGATAGCCGGCATCGACCATCTGCAACATCGCGAGGACCGACACGATGGTCTTGCCCGAGCCGACCTCACCCTGCAGCATCCGGTTCATCGGACGCGTCTCGGCGAGTTCAGCCGTCAGCGTCGCCAACACCTGTTTCTGACCGGCGGTCAACTCGTACGGCAGTTGCGCTTCGAGCGCACTGCGCAGCCCGTCGTCTCTTCTTGGTGCCGACGGTCCGGACTCGCCGAGTTCACCGTGCCGCCGAGAGATGAGCGCCCACTGCAGACCGACGGCTTCGTCGTACGTCAGTCGCTCGACGGCCCGCTGCCGTTCCGCCTCGATCTCCGACAGATGGATGGCGCGCAGCGCTTCGTCCTCGGACATCAGATTACGTTGTTTGACAACATCTTTCGGCAGCGGATCCGGGACGGGATCGAGCACGTCGATCACCTGGCGGACACAGGCGTAGATGTCCCAGCTCTGCAGCTTGGCGCTGGCGGGATAGATCGGGAAGAAGTCACGCGCGAAGCCGTCGAGCACGAGTTCGCCGCTGGGGTCCCTCGAGGTCTCGGCGATTCTGGCCAGCGACCGCGATCCTTTGCCGGAGTCCACGATCAGGAATGCCGGATGCGTGAGTTGCATTGTGCCCCGGTAATACCCGATCTCACCGGACAGCATGACCCTGGTGCCCTCGGTCAGTCCCTTCTTGATGTACTTCGCGTTGAAGAACGTCGCGGTCACCTTGGGTTGGCGATGGCCGAGGGTGACCACGAGGAACTCCCTCTTCGGCGTCCGTTTGGTCCACTTCAACTCGGCCTTGGTGATCACGTCGACGAATGTGACGTGCTCGCCTTCTTCCGGTGGCTCGCCGTCCTCGCCGAGCACCGTCGATCCGGAACTGTACTTGCGCGGATAGTGCCGCAGCAGGTCGTTGACGGTACGGATCCCGAAGTGCTCTTCAAGCTGGCCTGCGGCCTTTGCGCCGAGCACGAGATCCAGTCGGTCGGTCAGCGCGACCACTACTCGACCCCGATCAACAGCGCGTCACCGCGATGCCCGGTGTGGTAGGTCACCAGCTCGATGCCAAGGTGCTCGTTGTGTACGTGTCGCTGAAGCGCTTCTCCGACAGCGGAATCCACGCCGCTTCCGCAGAGCACGGTGACCAGCTCGCCACCCGCGACGAGCAGCAGGTCGATCAGACCGATTCCTGCGGCGGTGATGTCCTCGGCGACGATCAGCACTTCGTCGCCTGCGATGCCGAGACCCTGGCCCGGCTTACAGGTTCCCGCCCACGTCAACGCCTCCTCGGTGGCGACCCGCACCGAGCCGTGGCGGGCACCCGCGGCGGCGCGGGCCATGGTGTACCCGTCGTCGACGGCCTGCCGGTCGGCATCGTGCACGGCGAGCGCCGCAAGGCCCTGCACCATCGATCCCGTAGGCACCGGAACCACGTCGATGCCCCAGCCGATCGCGGCGGTACAGCCGGCGACCAGCTCCTCGGCGGCGACAAACCCGTTGGGCAGCACCATGATCTGCGCAGCACCGGCGTCGACGAGGCCCCGGAGCAGATCCTTTGCGGTCACGGCCGTCGCCGGGTCGGTCGCATCCGGGTCCGGCCGCAGGACGTGCGCGCCCTCGCCTGCGAACAGCTCGGCCGCGCCCTCACCGTCGACGACGGCGACCACGGCACGCTCGCGGGTCCACCCGCCCGGCGCGTGCGTGCCCGTCCCGGCGGTCAGCGCGGTGATCTGGATCCGGCTCGGCGTTCCGCACCGCAGCGCCGCCTCGATCGCCCCGCCGGCGTCGTCGGAATGCACGTGCACCGAGTACCGGCCGCCGCCGTCTGCGGCCGACGCCGCGATCGCGACCGAGTCGCCCAGGTCGTCGAGGCGCTGCCGAAGCTGCTCGACGCCGTCAGGCCGGCAGCCGCTCAACAGGTACATCACCTCGAAGCGTGGGGCGGGAGCCGCGACGGGCCTGTCGGCGGTGCGAGGCGCGGGAACGTACTCGCCTCGCGCGGGCGCGCCGCCCGAGACGGTCTTGGCGAGCGCGTCGAGGAGCACGACCAGCCCTCGACCGCCCGCGTCGACCACCCCGGCGTCGGTGAGGACGTCGAGCTGCTCGGTCGTCTTGTCGAGCGCGATCACCGCCGCGTCGGAAGCCGCGCTCACCACCTCACCGAGGGCGGCCGCGTCACCGGCGGAGTCCTCGGCCGCTTCGGCCGCCGCCTGCAGCACCGACACGATGGTTCCCGGCACCGATTCGCCCATGGACTCCACGACCAGCCCGACCGAGTGGCGCAGTGCCGCGGCCAGAACCGCGCCGTCGATATCGTCGAGCTCACCTTGTCGCTGGTCGGAGGCGTCAGCGGCGACATCGGCGAGGCCCCGCAGGATCTGCGAGAGGATCACCCCCGAGTTGCCCCGCGCGCCGTGCAGGGCGCCACGGGCCAGTGC
>JAEZKH010000504.1 GCA_023415515.1 Actinomycetes bacterium | reverse complement strand
GCCTCACAGGCGCAAATGCCGGCCCGTGGTTTGCCAAACTTGATGGTGGTGCCGGCTAGGGGAGGCTTGGGTGAGGAAATGGAGATCCAAGCCAACACCGTAGCCGCGCGGCTTGCCCGCGGCATGGGTGCCCGGCACAAACTGCTGCACTGGCCCGACGACATGCCCAGCGACGCGTTGCCAGTGATGGCAGACGGGCGCTTCAACGAGTGGCTGGACAGCGTGCGCCGCGCCGATGTGCTGCTGTTTGGCGTGGGCCGCTCCGACGAGATGGCCCGCAGGCGCAACCTGCCGCAAGACGTGATGGCCCGAATCCGGGCCAGAGGCGCAGTTGCTGAGGCGCTTGGTTATTACTTCGACCGAAGGGGCAACATGGTCTACGCGGCCAGCGGCCTGGGTTTGGAGCTCGAAAGCCTGCAAGCGGTGAAAAAACGGGTGTTGGTAGCCGGTGGCTCTATCAAGGCCGAAGCAGTGCTGGCTGTTGCCAGGGGCTGCAAGCCCACGGCAATGATACTGGACGAGGCCGTGGCTTCCGGTGTATGCGTTCTGCTCGATTCCAAACAATAACATAGTTTAAAAACAGGCAATGCCTGTTTGAATAATTGCAAGGAGAGAAAGCTATGGCGCTGAACAAGAAGACGATTGAAGACATCCAGGTAAAGGGCAAAAAAGTGCTCGCGCGCGTTGACTTCAACGTGCCGCAGAACGAAAAGGGCGAGACCACCGACGACAACCGCATTCAAGGTGCGCTGCCGACGATCAAGTACCTGCTGGACAACGGCGCCAGGCTCATCCTCTGCACACACCTGGGCCGCCCGAAGGCCAAGGTGGAGCCGGAGTTCACATTAAAGCCCTGCGCAGATCGCCTCTCTGAGCTTCTGGGCAAGCCTGTGCCGCTGGCTTCCGATGTGGTAGGCCCCAACGCGCAGAAGATGGCCGCTGAGCTCAAAGACGGCCAGGTGATGATGATCGAAAATGTGCGCTTTGAGCCCGGTGAAGAAAAGAACGATCCGGAGTTTGCCAGGCAATTGGCCTCTCTCGCAGAAATTTATGTGAATGACGCGTTCGGCACGGCCCACCGCGCCCACGCCTCCACCGCCGGTGTGGCGGCTTATCTGCCCGCCGTGGCCGGTTTCCTGATGAAGAAGGAAATCGAAGTGATGGGCGGCGCGCTGGAAAACCCGGCCCATCCCTTCGTCGCAATTTTGGGCGGCGCCAAGGTCAAGGACAAGATCGGCGTCGTATCCAACCTGCTGGATAAAGTGGATACACTCATCATTGGCGGCGGCATGGCCTATACGTTCCAGAAGGCGCTGGGCGGCTCCATCGGTAAGTCGCTGCTGGACGAGAGCCGGATTGAGTATGCCAAGGAAGTGATGGCGACCGCTGAGAAGAAAGGTGTGAAGCTACTGCTTCCCGTCGACAACGAGGCCAGCCAGGAATTCAGTAACGATGCCCTGCGCGCCACATTCCACAGCCGCGAGATCCCCGATGGCTGGGAAGGAATGGACATCGGGCCCGAGACGCAGGCCATCTTTGTCGAAGAGATCAAAAAAGCCCGGACCATCATCTGGAACGGAACCATGGGCGTAAATGAATTCTCCCATTTTGCAGTTGGCTCGCGCGAGGTTGCCAAGGCAATGGCAAACAACCCCGGCGTCACCATTGTTGGCGGCGGCGATACGGCAGCAGCAGTAGAAGGTTTTGGCCTGGCTGACAAGATGACCCATGTTTCCACCGGAGGCGGCGCGTCGCTGGAGTTCCTGGAAGGCCGTGAGCTTCCCGGCGTGGCCGTGCTGATGAGCAAGTAAACAGTAGTCAGTACCAAGTAGTCAGTAATCAGTAGGGGCCGGGCTCAGTCCCGGCCCGTTTCCTATTAGGGCAGAGTTTTTGGATGCATATATGAGCAGCCGGGTTGCTTGGGCAGGCAGTGGCCGAAGGCCACGCCAAGCCATACGCAGTGTGCATCCAGCCCATACCCACCCGCTACTAGTTCCCAACGGAACTGGGAGAGTGTATACTGTGTATCGAAATTTCGACTTGATTGGAGATAAAACCCCATGCGTACACCGATCATCGCCGGCAACTGGAAAATGAATAAAACCCCTGAAGAAGCCACTCAGCTCATCAATGAGTTAATCCCCCTGGTCAAGGACGCCCCATGCACCGTGGTGGTATGCACGCCCTTCGTGTGCCTGCCTGCTGCGGCTGCCGCCCTTAAGGGCACCAACATCCGCCTGGGCGCGCAGAACATGCATTTCAAACAAAGCGGTGCCTACACCGGCGAAATCTCAGCAGCCATGCTCAAGGCCGTGGGCGTGGAATATGTGATCCTGGGCCACTCGGAGCGGCGGCAGTATTTCGCCGAAACCGACGAGACCGTGAACCTGAAGACCAAAGCCGCGTTGGAAGCGGGCCTGATCCCGATCGTGTGCGTGGGCGAGTCACTGGAGCAGCGCGAACAGGGCGTCACCGAATCGCTGGTGCGCGGCCAGACCAAAGCCGCGTTGGAGGGTCTCACCGCCGAGCAGGTGAAGACCGTCGTGATCGCCTATGAGCCAATTTGGGCCATCGGCACCGGCAAGACCGCCACCAAAGAGCAGGCCAACGAGGTCAACGGCATCATCCGCGATGAGGTGAAGCGGCAGTTTGGAGCGGAAGTGGCCGAGGCTGTCTGCATTCAATACGGCGGCAGCATGAACCCCGCCAACGCCAAAGAGCTCATGGCAATGGAGCACATCGACGGCGGCCTCATCGGCGGAGCCAGCCTGAAAGCCGCCGATTTCAATGCCGTGGTGCATTTCTGAGAGGATAACATGAAAAAAACCAACGCGATTATCATTATGGACGGCTTCGGCCTGCGCGCTGAGCGCAATGGCAACTGCATCGTGCCGGAGAACATCCCCAACGTGGGTCGGCTCATGGCCGAATACCCCAACACGCAGATCGGCGCCAGCGGCATGAACGTGGGCCTGCCCGACGGCCAGATGGGCAACAGCGAGGTGGGCCACACCAACATCGGCGCAGGCCGCGTGGTTTATCAGGAGCTCACACGCATCACCAAGGAGATCCGCGAGGGCACGTTCTTTCAAAACCCCGCCCTGCTGGGAGCGGTGAAAAACGCGCTAAACCGCGGCACCAAGCTGCACCTGATCGGCCTGGTCTCCGACGGCGGCGTGCATAGCCACATTGACCACCTGGAGGGCCTGCTGGAGCTTGCCCGCCGCAACGGCCTGGCAGATGTGTTTGTGCATTGCCTGATGGATGGCCGCGACACGCCCCCGGCTTCGGGCAAGGGTTACATTGAAGACCTGGAAGCCCGCATGGCGAAGCTTGGCACGGGCAAGATTGCCACGGTGATGGGCCGCTATTGGTCCATGGACCGCGACAACCGCTGGGACCGCGTGAAGCGCGGTTACGATGCCATGGCAGCCGGTGTGGGCAGCACTGCCGTATCCGCGGTGAAAGCCATGCAGCAGAGCTATGACAAGGGCGAAAACGATGAGTTTGTGCAGCCCACCGTGATCATGCAAGGTGGCAAGCCCGTGGCGACCGTGGAAGCTGGCGACTCGATCATCTTCTTCAACTTCCGGCCGGACCGCGCCCGCGAAATCACCCGCGCCTTCATTGAGCCGGACTTCGCCGCTTTCGAGCGTGACGGCGGCTACAAGCCGGTGCACTACGTTTCCATGACGCAGTATGACGCCACGTTCACAAACCTGGAGATCGCGTTCTTCCCTCAGAGCCTGGATAATGTGTTCGGCAAGGTGCTGGCAGACCGGGGTATGACCCAGCTCAGGATCGCCGAGACGGAGAAGTACGCCCATGTCACGTTCTTCTTCAACGGCGGCGTGGAAGAGCCCTTCCCCGGCGAAGACCGGGCGCTGATCGCCTCCCCCAAAGTGGCAACCTATGACCTGAAGCCGGAGATGAGCGCCTATGAGGTGGCCGACGAGGCTGTGAAGCGGGTGCAGTCCGGCAAGTATGATGTGATGATATTGAACTTCGCCAACTGCGACATGGTGGGCCACACCGGGTTCTTCGACGCCGCGTGGAAGGCCGTGCATGCCGTGGATGAGTGCGTGGGCAAAGTCATCTCCGCGATCCTCGCCACCGGCGGCCAGGCCATTGTGACGGCTGACCACGGCAACGCCGAGATGATGGTAGATCCCATTACCGGCGAGCCGTTCACGGCGCACACCACCGGGCCGGTGCCGTTCATCCTGGTGAGCGAGCAGAACAAAAATGCGAAGCTCAAGGAGAATGGAAGGCTGAGTGATATTGTGCCGACGCTCATGGATGTGATGGGGATGGAGAAGCCCCAGGAGATGAGCGGGGAGAGCTTGGTCGTCAAATAGCCTTGTTAGGTTTCAAGAACAGCTGCGCTTCAACGTGGCTGTTCTTTTGTTTACTCCCTGCGGCGGCTTTGTTGCCACCTACCCTTCCCCCCACACACTTGTGGGGGGACAGCTGCGGATGCAGCAAGGGGGGCCAAGAGGG
This sequence comes from Actinomycetes bacterium, assembly GCA_023415515.1. GTDB lineage: Bacteria > Actinomycetota > Actinomycetes > Mycobacteriales > Mycobacteriaceae > Mycobacterium. The sequence continues at coordinate 289 of JAEZKH010000504.1, read as the reverse complement.
AAGCAAGCTCGTCAACGAACAGATTGATCGAGCTACACTTGTCCCCCTCCTGAGGGGGATGTCATCGAAGATGACAGGGTGAGTTCGTGAAACTCCCTCCACCGCTTTTGGCGGCACCTCCCTCAAGAGGGAGGCAAGTAGTCCCCTATCCAACTGTAGTTGTCCAACCTGATCCATGTTTCACTGATACTTTATATAATACCGGAATACATACTTCTCCCCCGTGATATGCACCAGCAACCCCCTCTCCTCCACAAACTCAAACCCACAGCTTTCCACAACCCTCTGA
>JAEZKH010000497.1 GCA_023415515.1 Actinomycetes bacterium | reverse complement strand
GATTCACGCAGCCTGCGCGCGACGGGCGCCTCCACGGTGGAGGATGCGGATTTGACGAATTCGCCCTGTTCGCTGAGTCGGGCGAGTACTTCCTTGCTGGTTACACCGAGTTCCTTGGCCAACTCGTGAACGCGGGCCTTGCCTGCCACTTACTCTCCTGTCTAGAGGCGCAAGCGGTGGTGGGCCGCGCCCCGGGTTTAGCTACGACGCATGGTCATCGTCTGGACTTCACGGTGTGCTCATGTTCTTCGCTGCCTGTTCTGTTGCCGGGAGCCGTCGCACCTGAAAGCGATCCTGCGATCGACTCCAAGTACTCCGACACCGCGGATGTTTCCGGTGAGCCGGTGATGCGCAACGCTCGTGCGAATGCTCGCCGCCGGATTGCTGCGTGCAAACACTGTCGGTCGGGGTGCAACCACGCGCCCCGCCCAGGCAGGTTACCTGCTGCGTCAACGGTTACGGCGAAATTGCCATTCCCGCTGACTTCAGCCACCAACCGAAGCAGTTCGACGGCCAGCTCTCGCTTCCGGCAGCCGACGCACGTCCGTACGGGTCCTTCCGTACTTCGATGAGGCGACGCCGAAGTCTCGCGCTGGATCACGCCTGAGTCTACCGTCAACGGCCCTGCGAACTGAAACGGCGGATTTCGGCTATCGATCGTGCACAGCGCCGTGCGTCGCGCCGGGATCGGCGGGCGCCTCCGGCGTGGCCGCCGCATCGCTTCGAATATCGATCCGCCAGCCGGTCAGCCGTGCCGCGAGCCGGGCGTTCTGGCCTTCCTTGCCGATGGCGAGCGACAGTTGGAAGTCAGGCACCACCACCCGGGCCGCGCGGCCGGCCTGGTCGATGACCTGCACGGACACCACTTTGGCGGGGGACAGCGCGTTGGCGACGAACTTCGCCGGGTCCTCGTCGTAATCGATGATGTCGATCTTCTCGCCGGACAACTCGCTCATCACATTGCGCACGCGTTGTCCCATCGGGCCGATGCAGGCGCCCTTGGCGTTGAGTCCGGGCACCCGCGACGTCACCGCGATCTTGGACCGGTGGCCCGCCTCCCGAGCCACCGCGACGATCTCGACCGAACCGTCGGCGATCTCGGGGACCTCGAGCGAGAACAGCTTGCGCACCAGGTTGGGATGCGTGCGAGACAGGGTGATCACCGGTTCGCGGGCGCCGCGGGTGACGCCGACGACGTAGCAACGCAACCGATCGCCGTGTTCGTAGCGCTCGCCGGGAACCTGCTCGGCCGCAGGGATCACCCCCTCGGAGCCCTTCGTCTCGCTGCCCATCCGAACCACGACAAGACCGCGGGCGTTGGCGCGACTGTCGCGTTGGATGACGCCGCCGACGATCTCGCCCTCGCGGGTGGAGAACTCGCCGTAGTTCTTCTCGTTTTCGGCGTCGCGCAGCCGCTGCAGAATCACCTGGCGCGCGGTGGTGGCTGCGATGCGGCCGAATCCCTCTGGGGTGTCGTCCCATTCGGACAGGACGTTGCCGTCTTCGTCGGTTTCGCGCGCGAGCACCTGGACGGCGCCGGTCTTGCGGTCGATCTCGATTCTGGCGTCGGCTTGGTGCCCCTCGGTATGGCGATACGCGGTGAGCAGCGCCGACTTGATGGTCTCGACGACGACGTCCACCGAGATACCCTTGTCGGCTTCGATGGCGTGCAGTGCGGCCATATCGATGTTCATGTTCCAGCCCCCTTACCCGGTTGCCCAGCCAGCTCGAGCTCATGCTGGTTCGGTGGGGAAAACTCCACCTGGACAACTGCTTTGGCGATCTCACTCAGCGCAAGCTCGCGCACCGAGTAACTCCCCCTTCGCCCGTCGGGCACGACGACGGCGACGCTTGCGTGCCGGGTTTCGCCGAGCCTGCCGGTCAGCTTCGTTCCGTCGGCGAGCGTCAACTCGACCTTGCGGCCGCGGGCACGCCGGTAGTGCTTCTCCTCGGTGAGCGGACGATCGACGCCGCGCGAGGTCACCTCGAGGACATAGGGCGCGGCCGATGAGGACGCGTCGACCGAATCGAGCAGTTCTGAGGCCGAACGCGACAGCGCGGCGAGGGAATCGAGATCCAACCCCGTATCGCCGTCGGCTATCACGGTGATGCGCGGCGGACGCGCGCCTGCGTCGATGACGACGTCTTCGATCTCGTATCCCGCGCGCGCGAACTCGCCGTCGAGTAGCTCGATCACCTGCTGCTGCGAGGGCAATCTCGCAGACCGCAGCTGCGGATCCGATGCCACGGCGAGCTCCTCATGTTGAATTGTCCCGACGGGCCCACGATACGCCAGTGAACTGCGGCCCAACCGCAATCCCGCGGCGGTGCCCAGCGAATGCACAGTGACGATCGACCAATGGCAGGATGGCGCTGTGCCGAGTGCTCTCCCGCGCGACTTCGAAGTCAGCAGGCGGCGCGTGCTGGTCGGGACGGTGGTCCTTGCGGCGGTCGGCGTCACCGGGGTCGCCTGCGGCGAGTCGCCCCCACCGCCCGAACTCGCCGAGCTCAACGGCCAACTCGAGATGGCTCGCAACGACAGCCGGCTGGCCAGCGACGCGGCTTCGGCCGCCGAGCCCCCGCGGCAGGCCCCGCTGGCCGCGGTGTCCTCGGAGCGGTCCAAGCATGCGGAAGCGCTGGCCGACGAGATCGCCCGCCTCACCCGTCAACCCGTCACCTCGACGTCGGCGACGACCACCAGCGCCACGGCGCCTGCGAGCGCGCCGACGATGAAGGACGTCGTCGAGGCGTTGAAGAAGTCCGCTGAGGCCGCGGGCAAGCTGGCGGCGGAGATGTCGGGCTATCGCGCGGGGTTGCTCGGCTCGATCGCGGCGTCCTGCACGGCGGCCTA
>JAEZKH010000400.1 GCA_023415515.1 Actinomycetes bacterium | reverse complement strand
GCAGATAGCCGATGATCGCGGTGGCCGTCGCGCCGAGGGCCGTCGCGACGGCGACCACGGGGGCGGCATGGCTGGCCACCGGCCAACTGGCGACGATGAACACGATGGAGCCGAGGCACCAGTTGGTCACGCTGATCAGCGACCGGTAGAACGGCATCTTCAGCGCGCGGGTGCGGGCGAGTTCGGTGCCTGCGGGGTCGTTGTCGACGAGCAGGCTGTCGCGACGCTGCCAGCGCATCACGGGGATGAGCAGCCGCAGGCTGATGAAGGCGCCGATGGTGAACGACAGGAAGAGATAGCCCAGGAAGACGGCGAGGTTGAAGGCGGGCAGGTCCTGCAGCTGGATGCGGTCCTCGGGTGGCAGCCCGAATCGGAGAAATCCGAGGACGAACAGCGCGCCGATGATGTCGGCCTGCAGCATGCCCAGCGTGAACACCGGCCACGGCGTACGCGCGACCCAGCGGACGAATGCGCTGATTCGTCCGATCGGCTCGGCCTGCGTGGTCACCTGTTTACCGTATCGGGCGCATCAGACCCGAAAGGGTGCTCTGGGACGGACGTGTCGGTTCGCAGCACTACTGTTACCTCTGATGGCCGGTGTTTTTTCGCGTCTGGTGGGTCAAAGCGCCGTTGAGGCGGAGTTGGTGGCCGCCGCGCAGGCTGCACGCCATGACCCTGCTCACAATCCCAACGCCACGGGGACCATGACACATGCCTGGCTGGTCACCGGACCGCCCGGATCAGGGCGTTCGATCGCGGCGCTGTGCTTTGCCGCCGCGCTGCAGTGCGAATCCGACGGGGTGCCGGGCTGCGGAGAGTGTCGTGCGTGCACCACGACGATGGCCGGGACCCATGCCGACGTGCGCAGGATCATCCCCGAGGGACTGTCGATCGGGGTCACCGAGATGCGCAACATCGTGCAGATCGCGTCGCGGCGGCCCAGCACGGGCAAATGGCAGATCGTGCTGATCGAGGATGCTGACCGGCTGACCGAGGGCGCCGCGAATGCGCTGCTCAAAGTGGTCGAAGAACCGCCGCCGTCGACGGTGTTCCTGTTGTGCGCGCCGTCGGTGGACCCCGAGGACATCGCGATCACGCTGCGGTCGCGGTGCAGGCATGTGGCCCTGGTGACACCGCCGGTGGACGCCATCGCCCAGGTGCTGATCGATTCCGACGGGCTGCCCGCAGACGATGCGACCTGGGCGGCGTCGGTCAGTGGCGGCCATGTCGGACGAGCGCGGCGGCTGGCCACCGACGAGGAGGCGCGGCGTCGGCGCGAGCGGGCGTTGGGGCTCGCGCGGGACGCGGCAACGCCGTCGCGGGCCTATGGTGCCGCAGAGGAGTTGGTGGCGGCCGCGGAGGCCGAGGCGCTGGCGCTGACCGTCGAGCGCAACGAGGCCGAGTCGGAGGAACTGCGCACCGCGCTGGGCGCAGGCGGGACCGGTAAGGGTACAGCGGGCACCATGCGCGGCGCCGCGGGTGCCATCAAAGACCTTGAGAAGAGGCAGAAGTCGCGGCAGACGCGAGCCTCGCGCGATGCTCTGGATCGGGCGTTGATCGACCTCGCGACGTATTTCCGGGATGCGCTGCTGGTCTCCGCGCAGGCAGGTGATATCCAGCCGAACCATCCCGACATGTCGGACAAGGTGGCGTCGATGGCGGCGGTGGTGCCGCCGGATCGGATATTGCGGTGCATTGAGGCCGTGTTGGAGTGCCGGGAGGCGCTCGCGGTCAACGTGAAGCCGAAGTTTGCCGTCGACGCGATGGTCGCGACGGTAGGTCGGGCGCTGCGCAACTGACTTGGGCGCTCGCCGACCCCTGCCGTAGACTCGGTCCGCCCGGCCGTACCGGGCGCGCCACCTTAGCTCAGTCGGTAGAGCGATTCACTCGTAATGAATAGGTCGGGGGTTCGATTCCCCCAGGTGGCTCCGTTTTTCCGCGAGCGCGCGTGTCTGCTCCGCGACACGCCGCGTATCGCCGGCATTCCGCGGTCCGTCACGCGCCGCGAGCGCGCTCCTACTGCTGTCGGCCCGGCGCCTCGCCGGCGATCCTGTTCGCGGTCGCGGCGGCAGGAAACCCGGCGTAGCCGCTGGCGTGGTAGATGACCTCGGCGATTTCGTCATCGGTCAGGCCGTTGGTACGCGCGATCTGAAAGTGGATGGCGAGTTCGTCGGTGGCGCGCAGCGCTACGAGGATGCCCAGCGTGACGAGGCTGCGATCGCGGCGGCTGAGGCCTTCGCGACCCCAGAGCCGGCCGAAGACATTGTCGATGCCGATCTCGAGGAGTTCGTCGGCGAACCCGGTGCGGGGTAGGTCAGCCCCGTCGGGAATGAGGCCGGGCAGCAGCTCGCGGAAGACGTTGGTTCCCTTTTCGCGCACATCAGTCATGTGCCCACCTTGGCATCACTGAGGCGCGAGGTAGCCGACTGGTCCGGATGCGATGCAAACAGACAGCGCGGCGGTGTTGGCGCTGACGTTGATAGCGTCGCCGGCGCCGGGCAGCCGAACGAAGACACGGTTGAGGCCGGGGTGCACGGGCACTTTCGTTTCGCGCCCGTCGCTGAGCGACATGGTCATCGAGCCTTCGCTGTTGGCGAGGTAGTTGATCTCGGCTGTCCAGTCGGCAGGCAACAGTGGGCCGTCGAGCGGCATCCGCACTGGGAAGTCCGGTTGGACCAGGTAGCCGCATTTCGGGTCCGGACCCTTGGCGATGAAGCGGACCCACGTGACGTGCGCGTCTCTTACTTGACCTTTGTTGTCGATCATCCGTAGTTCGGTTGTGGTGTCTGCGAATTCGGGTCTATCACGAAGCATCGCGAACATGTGGCTGGCGAGGTTCTCGGGTGCTGCGACGCGCTGCAGGACGAACGGGTCGACTTCTTGGTCCAGCATGGCGGCATTGGATGTTTGGTTCACCCGGGCGAGTCCGGCTGCGGCGTTTTGAAGGTAGGGCTGTGCGGGGTCGTCCTGCCAGATCGTGGTGAAGGTGGCGGTCGAGTAGAGGCTGCTGACGACGAAAGCGGCTGCTGCGGTGACGGTTATGGCGGTACGCGCAGGTGAGGCGTCCAGCCATGTCGATTGCGGGCGGTTGGGCGCGCAGAAGCCTACGGCCGCCAGCAGAGCCAGGACGACGACGAGGTCGGGGAAGTAGCGAAGTGTCTGGGCCAATTCCAGGGCGGTGAACTTTGACGACCGCATCAGGTAGATCGGGATCTGGCAGGCGATGGCGTAGCCGATCGCGGCGACCCAGAGCCAACCGATGCGTTGCTTGCGCAGGAAGGTGATGGCGACTGTCACGGCAAGCGCTAGCCAACCGAGGACCATGACGGTGACGGGCGGTGTGGCCCAGGGGGAGGCGGGTGCCCAGCGTTGCCAATCCCACGGCCCGCCGACGAGGCCAGGGACGATGCCGTGAGTGATGGAGCGGCTCAACAGATCTCGTGTCATGGGGAGATCACGGCTCCAGCGTTCCTGGTCGACGACGACGAGGTAGAGCACGATCCATGCGGCGGTCAGTGTGAGGGAGCCGACCCAGAGGCTTCGCCCCCTATGCCACACGGTTTGGAGTGCTTTCTGGTGGCCCGTGACGTGGGCGAATAGTGCGGTAATGGTGAAGGCGACAAACGGTATGACGGCGGCCTTCTCAAAGAAGAGCAGGCCGCCGAAGAAGACGAGAATGCCGGTGATCGCATAGCGCTGATTGCCGGTACGCACGAGCAGGATCGCGTCGGCGCACACCCAGGCCATGGCGGCGAGCATCGGCAGGGAGTTCAATGCGGCTGCCCACCAGGCGAAGCCGGGGATGCCTAGCGGGGTGAAGAGGGCGAACACGAGAGGGACGAGGAGGACGGGGCGCCAGCCGAGGATGACGTGCAGAGCCCGCAGGAGCGCGAGGGATGCGAGCAGTTGCAGGAGGACGAGGCTGAGGGCGGGGAGGGTCCAGTTCAGCGGTGAAAGGTGGGTGATGATGCCGGCGACGAGGAAGGCGGCGGGCATGACGTGGCCGTCGTGGTCGTCGAAGAGGTAGCCGGGAGAGAAGATGTTCTGGGTTCCGGCGCGGCCGATGAGGATGAGATCGTCCCAATAGAAGTAGCCCTTGAAGGCCAGGATCGCCCGGATGACGAGTTGGACCGCGATCAGGGTGACGGCGGTCGAAGCAACCCAGTTGATGCGGGTCAGCCGGACAGCCATAAGTCCTTTCTGCAGGTCGGCGGGACCCTTCGACTGTACGGGTCGGTTAACGGCGGGAAAGGAATGGCGCGTAGGGAGGCAGCACCAGGGCAATAGACTCGACCTTCATGGGGGTTGTCAAGTACGACCGCGGTCGGCACATGGTTCTGGCGCAGAACTGAGCGGCGGCAACGCTCACTGAGTTCAAGGCGGGCCAGGTACACACCGTGACTCATCGACATGGACGAAGACGTCCACATGCATTTTGCGAATCGCGGAATCGTCACCGATGCGAGCTTGATGCAATGATCGGCAGCCTCGGAGGGGTAACGTTCCATCGCGAAGGAATACTTGTTCGCAGGGAGCCACATGGGCGTCATCCAGGTCGAACTCGCTAGAAAGTTCATGTTCGGTGATGACGTTGTGTTGGTGGCCATGGATGGTGACGGTGTCACCGAATTTGAGTCCGCGCTCAGAAGCGCAGTGCAGCAAGGTAGTTGGCGTCTTGATTGCACCGGCCTCCATCATGACTTCCTCATTGAAACTGGTCACTCCGACATCGAAATGAGCGGCCTCCGAGTTGTGTGGCGGTTCGACCGGGCTAAGGCAAGCGAAATACTCGATGCCTTGAATGCGCTCCAGGAGAGTGGTCGCCCCGGCCATCAGTACGTCGATATCACAAGGCCCACGGATACTTTGGTGCTCTCGCGAGATGAATATATCGAGCAAACCTAAGAGCGCTCGCGCGGGTGCCAAGCACCATCAACACCCGCCTCCGCGATCCTCAGCGACAGCGATGATCGCGTGATCGATCGGATGTATGCCGCCTATCATGGCGACAGCAAAGCTGTTGAGCGAGGCAAGGCTCTGGTGAACACCGGCGCCCCGAAATCTCTCGAACGGCGCGCGGCGATACTGAGATTGAGTCCGATAGGGCGGACTGCTATAGCAGATCTCAGTCCACGTTGAACCGACATCGAAGCCGCAGCGATACCTGACGCGGACCGTGCAGAACTACCTTGTGATGGCGCGTTCCTCTACAGCGAGAATCTGCACTACTACCGCGAGCCTGATCCCTACGACAATGATGCCTATAGATCGGCAATCATCTATCTGGGCGGGCAGCTCGCAGGCTGTTATGAGTCGGTGTCGGCTGGTGACAAGCCGCTGCCTGGCACAACGGATCGAATCGCGTGACCTCGTCGTTCCCAACTCGCGCCGTTTCACGTGACGGGCAGCACTTAAGCTGGGTGAATGACAGGAAGCTCGCCCTATCCACCTGGGTTCGGCGCCCCGCCGCCTGGAAGCGGACCTCCGCCGCCGAACGGACCTGGCTATGGTCCGCAACCGCCAGCGAACTTCGACCCAGCGACAAAGTCGAAGAGGAGCGGGACGGGCCTGCTTGCGAGCGGAGTCGCGCTTGCAGTGCTGGTGGGCATCGCGGCTTTGGTGCTGTCGATCATTGGGTTGACGCGGGCTCCTGCGCCGCAGTCTCCCCAGGCAGTTCCTCGAGCGCTGCCGCAGGAAGTCTTCAGCGAGGATGCGGATAAAGCTCTTTGCGAAGCGATCGGGCCTCTCATGCGGGCGGAAACGGAGAGAGCAAACGCATTCTTAGCAACCGGCGAACCCGACTCACCCGAGCGGAAGTCGGCGATTCCGAAATTCAAGAACGAGACATTGGACTGGGCGAATCAGCTCCAATCTATCTTGAATGAGCATGCGGAGCCGCCGCGGTATTTGACCCGCACGCTGCAGCATTACATAGACGGAATGCTCCTCTACAGCGAGGGTATGTACCCTGACCGTGCGCCGGATGCCTACGACAATGATGCGTACGACTCGGCAGCAATCGCTTACGGCGGCCCCCTTGCTACCTGCTACAAGGTTGGCGTTCGGTGGTAGCAGTTGGCGCTGGCGTTGTCGGTCCGACAAGGAAGTTTTCCAGGATTATTCTCGGCGGCATCTGGCCGAAGACTCCTACAGAACCTTGGATGAGCGCAGCAGCCGCGCAGCGCACCTTTGCGCAAACGTCTCGTACAGGGGCTCACGACGTTGGTGCCTCAGCAGACGCGATTCTTAGCGATAACAGTGGCCATGCGGTCGAGGGAATGAACATCGCCTACCAGGGCGATAGCAAAGCGGTTGAGGCACAAGCTGATTTGTTCGCTTCAATCGCTGACGCGGTCGACGAATGTGCTCGAATTGTGGGCGATGCGCGAACACAGATGGACGCTATCGACCAACAGGCACACGACTCGATTCAGAAGATCATCGATAGCAAAGGTGGCTGGTTCGGCGCCATGGCGATGATGTCGATGATTTGGGCGATTCTTGCTCAAGCCAGGGCGGCTGCGGAAGCTGTTTCTGCTGCCGCTGCGGGTGAAATCGCATCGCAGGCAGCGAAGATCGAAGCTGCCGTGGCGCCGTCCCCTGGCGGGGCGGGAGGTCAGCCAACGCAAGCGCAACCGTACCGTCCGGGGCAGGGTCAGTTCTTTACGGCGGGACACGGGTCCCCTCCGCAAGCACCCGTCCGCACTACAGATATTGAACAGCCAAAGGCAACAACCCCACCCGAAGTGTCGGAACCTCTCAAGCCTGGTCGTGCAGATGACATCAATCACCCCGCGGATGACATCAAGCACCCGGCTGGACCACCTGTGCCGGGGGAAGGGTCTCCTGGGCGGGCGGACGATATCCGCGAACCTTACGGGGCGCCCCAACCAGGACCTCAACCCGCCCCAACCGGCACCGGAGCTATCCCCCCGATCAGCCCGATGACCGGCGGCCTCGGCGGCATGGGTGGAGGCGGCGGAATCAAAGCACCGTCCATGTCCATGCCCAGCACGCCGTCAATGCCCAGCGCACCCAGCATGCCCAGCGCCCCAACGTCGCCGGCCGGTCTGACCGCGCCGGCCAACCCTGTCAACGAACTCTCGCAGGGGTTCGCGAAGGGTCTCGCGTCCGGCGGCGGCGCGATGCCCCCTCCGGTCGCGCCTCAGCCTCCGGCACCGCCTCAAGCTGCCACAAACGTCACGCCCGCTGCGGCTTCTGCGCCGCCCCCGGCAGCGGCCACAACTCCCATGGCCAGCCACACACCGGCGCCGGCCCCGGCCCCGGCTCCGTCCGCACGCACACCCGCGCCGATGATCGGCGGCGCGCCGCCGCCACCGGGAAACCTCGCTGCCTACGGCTCCGATATCCCCCGAGGCGGTCCGTCGACGCCGACCGCGGCCGCCAGCGGCGCAGGCGGTGCCGCCTCACTGACCCCGCCTGCCTCGGCGGCAGGCATCTCGGCAACCGGTGTACCGCCGAGCGTTCTCGCTGCATCCGGCATAGCCGCCACCGGCGCCGGCGCCGCACTGGTCAGCTCCGAAACTCAGGATCAATACCTCGACGACGCCATCCAGCTCGCGTACGAGTTGCTGCACGCCTCCCGCACACATCCCGGCCTGCATTGGTGCGTCGGTATCTTCAAGGTCGCCACCGGTGTCGAGACCGTCATCGTCAGCAACGACGGAGCCGGCTACATCCCGCCCGGCGTTTACGTACCTCGTTCTGCCCGAATGCTTTTCGCCGACCCTGAACTCGGTACCGGCTTCCAAGCCAAGTACTTCGGCTGGGTCAACCCGTCGGCCACCATGGTTGCCTACGCTGCCGAGCGCGCGATTCACGATCCGAACGTCGAACTGCACGCCGTCGCGGCCACCACCGACCCCGGCGGTGCTACCGTTCTACCCGCCCGCCGCGCCGGCGTACCCCACTACCAGGACTGCGACTCCACTCGCTCGCCCATCGACGCCGCGACACCCCCTCCCGAACTGGACGAGAGCAGGCTGCACCGCCTCGCCGTGATGTCCCCGCAGAGTTACGAACAGCTCAACGACGCCACCCTCCCGCCGGCAGAACGACAATCGGATGTGTGGAAAGCCACTGCCGGCGCCGTCGCGACTGCACTTGCCAGCGCCGAACTACTCCACATCGAAGTCGCGCCCGTCATCCGCGAGATCCTCGGCGGCCTCGCTAGTGGCTCGCCGATCTCCGACGAGCAGTGGGCGGCCCTCGAAAAGGTGCGCCTGTACGGAAAATCGCTGTTCATGCGCCCGGGCTTCATCGAAGTGGAGCCGTCGAACGACCCAAACACCACAGTTCTGTACCGCGCGCACCACAACCTGGACCGTGCAGTGGAGGCGCTTTCACTTTGGCGTGGCGACAACCCGGCGTTTGCCGATATCGTTTATGCAACGGAGCAGGTCACCAAGGAGGGGCAGCTGTGGCCGCTGAGAACATAAGGCTGAATGCCGAGGAAACACTCGGCCACGTCAGCAAGATTGCGGCCACGATGGCTGAGGTATCGGTGCCCGGCCCCGTCCCGCCGCCCGGTCCGGCCGCCAGCCCGATCGACGCCGCGCTGAACACCGTAGTGCTCGCAGCCGCCGAGAAGGCCGAAGCCTCCGCCGCCGCGTTAGCCAAACGCGGAACCGAACACAACGCCACCTCGCTGCGGGCGGTATCAGCCCTGCAGACGACCGAAGAACAGAACGCTTCCGAGCTCACCGAGATCCAACCGCAGGCGGCGCAGTCGGGCATCAGGGAGGTCTAACCCGCGCATCGGCCGTCGGTATGGTGGGCCGATGCGCACACTGGTGACGGGGGCGGCGGGATTCATCGGGTCCACGCTGGTTGATCGCCTCCTCGCGGATGGACACGCCGTGACCGGCGTCGACGACCTCAGCTCCGGAAACAACCTCAACCTCGGCATGGCCGACAGGTCTCCGGACTTCGAATTCGTCAAGGCGGACATCGTCGACGCGGACCTGATCGGGCTGCTCGCCGACGTCCGACCCGAAGTGATCTTCCACCTCGCCGCGCAGATCTCGGTCAGCCATTCTGTGCAGGACCCGTCGTTCGACGCCTCGGTGAATGTCGTTGGCACCGTGCGCCTTGCCGAAGCCGCTCGTCGCGCCGAGGTCCGCAAGATCGTGCACACGTCGTCGGGCGGATCCGTCTACGGCACACCGCCCAGTTACCCGACGAGCGAGGATGCTCCGAGCAATCCGGCGTCGCCGTATGCCGCGAGCAAGGTTGCAGGCGAGGTCTACCTCAACACGTTCCGCAACCTCTACGGTCTCGAATGCTCACACATCGCCCCGGCGAACGTGTATGGGCCACGCCAAGATCCGCACGGCGAGGCCGGTGTGGTTGCCATCTTCTCGCGCGCTCTGCTCGCCGGGAGGCCGACGAAGATCTTCGGCGACGGCACCGACACCCGCGACTACGTTTTCGTCGACGATGTCGTCGACGCGTTCGTGCGCGCATCCGGCGAACACGGTGGCGGCCAGCGCTTCAACGTGGGCACCGGGGTGGAAACCTCCACCCGGCAACTACATTCGGCCATCGCGAAGGCCGCAGGTAAGCCCGACGAGCCGGAGATGCATCCGCCGAGGCTCGGTGACCTGAGACGCTCCTGCCTCGACATCGCCCGCGCCGAGAAGATCCTCGGTTGGACGCCGAAGGTCAAACTCGACGACGGCATCGCCAGAACTGTCGCCTTCTTCCGCGACGAACAGAACGCTTAGCGCATCGCGGCGAGCCGGCGAGCGTGCGCAGAATGTCGAAATTACGCGGCGTGTCGCGCAGCAGACACGCACCCTCGCGGAGGGACTGCGGGAGGAAGAGCGGGCCCGCCAGGTCAGCGCACGTCTTCGGGCGCGCGGGCGTTCTGCAGCGCTATCGCCCTGGCCAATCGCGCCTGCCGCAACTCCAGATCCTTGAACCGCATATACGTGCTCAACGTCGTGAACACGAACGCGATGATCAACACGTAACCGATGAGGTCCGCACCGCGGGCCACCCCAAGCCAATTGGCGACGACGGTCGTATCGTCAGGGCGCAGAATCGCATACACCGCCGCGACGACGAACAACACCCCGCCGACCTTCACCCACGCCTTGGTCCGCGCTTTGGTCCTCGACCGCAACAAGTACACGAGTAGCGCGACGATCGACAAGATCAACAGCGCCTGAATCCAGTTCATCGGGACAACCTCCCTCGCAGCAGCCCGTCGAACACGATGTTCACTCCGTTGAGCAACGGCTGGCCCTTGGACTTCGAGTAGTCGGTGTAGAGCACCTCGACCGGTTCTTCTGCGACCCGCCAATGCTTTTCGGCCGCCATCGCGATGATCTCGCTGGCGTGGCTCATCCCGTTCATCGTGATGTTCAGCTCGTCGGCGACCTTCTTGGTGAACACGCGAAGGCCGTTGTGCGCGTCGGTCAGCCCCAACTCGCGGCTGCTTGGGCTCAGCATTGCCGCCGTACGCAGGATGACGCGTTTCAACAGAGGGGGCTTGCTGACAGTCGGCGAACCGAACCGCGTACCGACAACCATGTCGACGTCGTCTGCCGCCAGTCGGTCGATCATCGCGACGACATCCTTGAGCCTGTGTTGGCCATCGGCGTCGAACGTGGCGAACACCTGCGCGCCGGGTCTGCTGCGCGCGTACTCCACGCCCGTCTGAATCGCCGCGCCCTGGCCGAGGTTCACCGGATGGGACACCACGTGCGCGCCCGCCTCCAGCGCGAGATCACCGGTCGAATCCCTGCTGCCGTCGTCCACACAGACAATATGGTCGAAGACGGTCCGAATATCGGAGATGACGTCGCCGATGACACTCGCCTCGTTGTAGGCGGGTACGACGATCCAAACATCCTGGTAGCCCATGTCGATGGGCACCAAAATACACGCTCAGCCGGTCGACCTTCTGGCAAGCGCCGCCAGGTGCACCGCGATTCCCACCAGCGGACCGCACAGCAGCGCGATCACCGTCCGGGTCGCCAATTCGAGCGGCAACAGCAGCAACAACATCGAGGCGGCCGTCGCGCTGATCCACCCGGTCGCATACGCGCGGTGCAGGGCCGCCGCCACCGCCGCCGCCCCCGTCAACGTCAGCAATGCAATCGCGATCGCCGCCGCAGTCAGCCACGCCAACAAAGCACCGCCCGCGCGGTACTCCTCGCCGAACGCCACCCGCAGCAGCCACGGCCCGAAGACCCCGGCGAGCACGACGCCGACCGCGCCCAGTGCGGCGACGACCATCGCCGGTGCCAGCAGTGCCCGCAACCGTTCGGCGCGCTTGTCGACGAAATGGGCGATGAGATTTCCCTGCATCGCTGTCAACGGCACCAGCAGCGGCGCACGTGTCAGGGTGACCGCGAGGATCACCACGCCACCTGCGGCCCCCAGATCACCCGACGTCGCCTTCAGCAGCACCGGGAACCCCATCACCAGAATTGCGCTCGCACCCGCCGCCGCGATCGAGTGCGCGGCGCCCCGCAAGAACGTCGACGTTCCACCCGGTGTCATCAGCGCGGCCGCCGCACGCGTCGACGGTGAGGCCATCAACAAGAGAAGCCACGCCACCGCGCCCGCCACCGTCGCCCACAGATAGCCGACCAGCCCCCAGCCGACCAGGAAAGTCGCGGTCGCCACCGCAACCCGGATGCCCGCGTCGGTCACCATCAGCGCGCCATACTGTGTCCACCTGCCGACACCCGCCAGCATTCCCAACAACGTCGCGTGCAAGCAGAAACCGGCAAGGCCGACGCTCAACAACGCCACGCTCAGCCACTGAGATTCGACGAACACGTGCCCCGACCACAGCGGCGAACTACCCGCGATCGTCAACGCCGCGACGACACCCACCATCGCCGCCACCCTCATCGGATGTGTGCGCGGACCTGACGCCACTTCTACATATCCGGTCGACCGCACCTCACGCGTCGCCTCCTGCAGCAGACCGTTGGCCGCACCTGTCACCAATCCGAATGCGCCCCAGAACACGCCGAATACCGAGAAGCCGGCCGGTTCGAGGTCTCGCGCCGCCAGGTAGAGCACCGCGTATCCGCACAGCGCTGTCAGCGCCGTGGCCGTGCCGACGCGGGCAACGCTGCCGCGGGTGATCGGGCCGGTGGGGGTGGCCGCATCGGTCACAGCGGCGGCACGTCCCTGGAATACAGCCACGCCTCCCACAGCGGACGCAGCGACACATCCGCATAGTTCGCCGCCAGCCCGGTGAAGTCATCGGTCACCGCCGTGGAGTGACGGTGTCTTGCCGTCCAATCGCGCAGCAGCGCAAAGAAATTCTCGTCCCCGATGGTTCCTCGCAGCGTGTGAAGTGTCAGAGCGCCGCGCTTGTAGACCCGGTCGTCGAACATGTCACGCGGTCCCGGGTCGGACAGCAGCAGATCCTGCGGCGAATCGACCAGCTTCCGGTAGTAGTGGTGCGCCCATTCATCGGCGGTCCGGTCACCTGACTCCTGCGACCACAACCACTCCGAATAACACGCGAACCCCTCGTGCAGCCAGATGTCGCGCCATCGCCGAGCCGTCACCGAGTTTCCGAACCACTGATGTGCCAACTCATGGGCGATCAAGCGTTCAGACCCGCGGCTGCCGTCGCAGTGATTGGCGCCGAAGATCGAAATGCCCTGCGCCTCGAGAGGTATTTCGAGATCGTCGTCGGTGACGACGACCGTGTATCCCGTCGACAGCGGATACGGACCGAACATCTTGACGAACAGCTTCATCATCTGTGGCTGCCTGCCGAAGTCATGATCGAAGTTGCGCTTCAGCCGGGCGGGCAGGGCGGCGTGCATCGGCACGGGCGCCTTCTGCAGCCGATGTGACTCGTACATGCCGATCTGCAGGGTGACCAGGTAGGTCGACGTCGGCTCGGCCAACTCGTACGTCCAGGTCGTCATGGCGGCCCGGATACGCCGAGACTTCAACTCGCCGTTGGCAATCGCGAGATACGGGTTCTCTGTCGCGATCTCGATTCGGTAGCTCGCCTTCGAGCTGGGATGGTCGTCGCACGGAAACCACGACGACGCGCCGTTGGGTTGACCGGCGACAAGAGCACCTTCGGTCAGTTCCTCGAACCCGACCTCGCCCCACATGGACCGCACCGGCCGCGGCGTCCCGCTGTAGCGGATCGCGACCGTCATCGCCGCGCCCGCGGGCAGTGAGGACGACAGCGTGATGTGCAGCTTGCCGCCGGAACATCGAAACCCTGCGGGACGCCGTCCATTCACCGACACCTTGGTCACCGTCAGCGCATCGGACAGGTCCAGCGTGAACGTACGCAGCTCAGCCAGCGTGACCGTGGTGATCGTCGCCGAGCCCGCGAGTCGGTTGATGGCGACCTTGTACTCCAGGTCGAGTTCGTAGCGTGAAACGCGATAACCGAAATTGCCCGCGTGCGGCAGATACGGGTCGATCACCGGAACCTTCTTGGCCGCCTTCTTCGACCGAGTCACGCGGCGGATTCCTCTGTCGCATCAGAATCCACGTCACTCCGCCTCTTGCGGAACGTATTCCACGGGGCGATCGGATTGCCCTGCCAGCGGGTCGACGGCGGTACTTCGTCGCCCCGCATCACCAGCGACGCGGGACCGACGGTGGCGCCCGCGCCAAGGCGTGCCGCGGGAAGCGCCACGCAATGCGGACCCAACGTGGATCCCTCCTCGAGCACCACCGTGTCCATCCGCATGATGCGGTCGTGGAACAGATGTGTCTGCACCACGCAGCCCCTGTTGACAGTGGCGGCCTTCGCCAGCGTGACCAGGTCCGCCTCGGGCAGCCAATAGGACTCACACCAGACACCCCTGCCGATCTTCGCGCCCAGCGCGCGCAGCCACAGGTTCATCACCGGTGTTCCCGTTGCGGCGCGCGCGAACCAGGGCGCGGCGACCGTCTCGACGAATGTGTCGGAGACCTCGTTTCGCCACACGAACGGCGACCACAGCGGATGTTCGACAGCGCGGATACGTCCCACGACAACCCATTTCGCGATGACCGCGACGGCGCCTGCGACGGCTCCGGCAGCCAGCAGCACGACACCGCTGCCGAGCGCCGCCCAAGAGTATCCGTACTCGACGGTCAGGAACTGCAGCGCGAACAGCACACCCATCCCGATCGTGAACGTCACGACGACCGGGACCAGGCGGCACGTCTCGACGAAACCGCGCATGATCTTCAACCGTGCCGGCGGATGGAACGTCCGCAGCGCGTCGGCGGCTGTGGGCTTGCGCCGCAACCGGATCGGTGGGCTGCCGAGCCACGACGAGCCGGCCTTCGATTTCCGCGGGGCGGCTGACAGCACCGCGACCAACCCGTCGTCGGGCACCTTTCGGCCGGGCTGGGTGATGCCGGAGTTGCCCAGGAACGCCCGCTTTCCGATCGTCGCGTTCGCGACGTGGATCCAGCCGCCGCCAAGCTCGTAGGACGCCACCATGGTGTCGTCGGCCAGAAAGGCGCCGTCGGAGATCACGGTGAACTTCGGTGTCAGCAGAGCCGTCGAAATCTCGGTGCCGCGGCCGACCTTCGCCCCGAGCACCCGCAGCCACGTGGGCGTGAGAAGGCTGGCGTACAGCGGGAAGAGGTAGTGGCGCGCTGCGTCCATCAGCCGCTCGGTCGCCCAGATCTGCCAGCCGACGCGGCTGCGGACCGGGTGATATCCCTCATGCAGCCACAGCGACATCAGGCGCACCCCGACGACCGTCAACGCCGCGTACACCACCAGTGCCGTCAGGGTGGCAACCGGCGTCCAAAGAAGTGCAGGGACGACTGCGTCGGCCACCGATGCGGAATCCCGCACGGCCCAACCGATCACCGCGATCCCACAACCCAGCGCCGTGAGAGGCAACGCTCCCAACAGCATTGACGTGATTCCATAGACGGGCACCCAGAACGGCGCGCGGCCCGGCCGCTCCTCCGGCCAGGGATGACGGGCCTTGCCGGATTTCACTGCCGGGGAACCCTTCCAGTACTGGCCCTTCTTCACCCGTCCCACCACACCAGATCCCGCTGCGACGTCGGCGTTCTTGCCGACCGCAGCGCCAGGCAACAGCGTCGTGCGCGCACCGATGGTGGCGTCGTTACCGATGGTGATCGTGCCAACGTGGAAGTGGTCGCCGTCGATCCAGTGCCCGCTCAGATCCACCTCCGGCTCGATCGAACTGCGATGGCCCAGGGTGAGCATGCCGGTCACCGGAGGGGCCGAGTGCAGATCGACTCCCTTGCCGACGGTGTTACCCAGCGCCCGCGCGTAGTACACCATCCACGGTGCGCCTGCGAGGTTCTCGGCGCCGCTGGAGTGGGCCAACCGCTCGGCGAGCCAGACCCGCATGTGCACCGGGCCGCCGCGCCGGTAGGTGCCGGGTTTCAGGAAGCCGATCAGCATCCTGGCGCACAGCACCGCGATGCCCATCCGCCCGAGCGGCGTGACGAACAGCACGAAGCCGGCGAGCACCGGCCACCAGTCGACGACAGCGAGCCACGGCACGTCGCTCACGGTCGCGGCGACGTTGTTGATCAGCGCGAGCCACACCACCCACTGCAGGCCGGCCAGCGTGGCTAGCGGCAGCGACATCACGACCTGAAAAGCCTGTGCCAGCAGGGGAACTGGCCGCACCACCCGGTCCTCGACCTGCGGGGGCGGGTCCTGCTCGTCGAGGAAACCCGCCAGCGATCCCAGCCGCGGGTGGTCGTAGAGGTCGGCGACGGTCACTTGCGGGTGGCGCCGGCGCAGCGCCGCGACCAATTGCGCCGCCGACAGCGAGCCGCCACCGAGGGCGAAGAAGTCCGCTTCCGGGCCGTCGACCGGTGCGGCGAGCACGTCGCGCCACAATCCCGCCAGCCAGCCCATCGTGCCGCCGAGGTCGGGCGCGTCCTCCTCGGGTTCACCTGCCGGCCACGGCAGCGCATCGCGGTCGACCTTGCCGGAAGTACGGGTGGGGAGTTCGTCGACCAGCACCAGCCGGGGCACCAGCGCAGCAGGCAGCGACCCGGCCAGCGCCGCGCGGGCGGCCGCCAGGTCGAAGGACGAGTCGGCGCTGGCGACGTACCCCACCAGCACGGGCGTGCCGCTCGCGGTCCTCCGCACCGCCGCCGCCCCGCCGCTCACGCCGGGCAGGTTCACCAGCGCGTTATCGATCTCGCCCAGTTCGATGCGACGCCCACCGACCTTGACCTGGTCATCAGCGCGGCCGACGAACGTCAGGCCGTCCTGTTCCAGTCGCACCAGGTCACCGCTGCGGTAGGCGCGGTTCCAGTTCAATGTCGGCATAGGCGCGTACTTCTCGGCGTCCTTCTGCGGGTCCAGGTAGCGGGCCAGGCCGACGCCGCCGATCACGAGTTCACCGACTTCGCCGACCTCGACCGGCACGCCGTCCTTGTCCACGACAGCGAGGTCCCAGCCCGGCAGCGGCAGCCCGATGCTGACCGGTCCGATGCCGTCCAACCGGGATGCGCACGCCACCACAGTCGCTTCGGTCGGGCCGTAGGTGTTCCATACCTCACGGCCCGCCGAATCGGGCCCGGCGGCCAACCGCTCCGCCAGATCCGGCGGACATGCCTCGCCGCCGAAGATCAGCAGCCGCACCGCCTCGAGCGCCTCTGCGGGCCACAGCGCGGCCAGGGTCGGCACCGTCGACACCACGGTGATGTCCTTGGACACCAGCCACGGTCCGAGATCCATGCCGCTGCGCACCAGAGACCTCGGGGCGGGAACCAGGCAGGCGCCGTTGCGCCACGCCAGCCACATCTCCTCACAGGAGGCGTCGAACGCAACCGACAGACCGGCAAGCACCCGGTCGCCCGGCCCGATCGGGTTGTCTCGCAGAAACATCTGCGCCTCGGCGTCGACGAACGCGGCGGCGCTGCGATGGGTGACCGCGACACCCTTCGGGGTTCCGGTCGAACCGGACGTGAAGATGATCCACGCGTCGTCGCGGCCCAACGGGGAGGCGGCGCGCCATCCACGGGAGTCACCCGCGCCGCGGACGAGGCCATGCTCGGTGATGACGCCGACGACACCTGCCTGGCCGAACACCAGCGTGGCCCGCTCCTCGGGGTCGTCGGCATCGACCGGCACATAGGCCGCTCCGGTGGCGAGCGTGGCAAGGATGGCGACGTAGAGCGCATAGCTGCCCGACGGCATGCGAATGCCGATACGGTCGCCCCGTCCGATACCCCGGGCGGCCAGCCAGGTGACGCTGTCCTCGATGTCGGTGATGAGCTCGCTGTACGTCAGTTGCACGGAGCCGTCGTCGATCGCGGGCGCGTCGGGATAGCGCGTTGCGGTGTCGTACAAGATGTCGATCAGCGTGCGTGGCTCCGGCGCGAACGGCGACAAGAGGTACTGCTCTGGTATCTCCGGCATCGCCACGCCTACAACGTACTAAGCGCCTGCGCAGGCGCCTCTGCGCCGGGCCGCTGGGTGTTGGCCATGTCTCAAATTCTGGCTGAGCACAACCATTGTCGTGCCGTCACGGCGGTCCTAGCGTGTCGGCGTGGCACGTCAACATCACCGCGGACTTCGGCTCTTCGTTGCCGACGCCGCAGGCGACAACTGGAGCGAGATCACCGCCGGTGAGACACCTGCGGTGCGCATCGCGGCCCCCGACCTGCAGCAAGCGCGACGCGCACGCGGGCGCATCACCGACGACGTGGCCGTGATCCTCGACGTGACCGTCGCGGTCGCCGCCGACTTCCGCACCGCGCGCAATGCGATGCCCAGCATCGACGGCGGCACCCTGCACTACGCGGGCACCATCGAAGGGCTCGCCGGACTGGTCGGCGACATCTTCGTGGCCGACGTCGCCGACGGCGTCACCTTCATCCCTGCCTCGCCCGCGCAGGACATGGCTGAGCTGGCCGGTGCGGCGCTTGACCGCATCGCGCGTCGCCTTCCGCTCGCTGGTGCGGCGTGACGACTACGCCTCCAGCTCGCCGGCGAGTTTTCGCTCGATGCTCGCCTGCGTGGCGGCGGGCAACGCGATGATCCCGTCGAGTTCGACCCTCGCCCTGCGGTAGGCGCTCTGCCGTTCCTGCGGGGTGGCGCCCTCGTCCTCCGCCAGTTTGAGCAGGCTTTGAGCGCGGGCGATGCGCTGCTGGTCCTCGTCGGAGAACGTGCTGCGTCGCAGCCGGACGGCCTCGGCCTCGGCGATGTCGAATGCGGTCACATAGTCGTGGACCGCGTCGCGGTACTCCAGCTGCGCCTCACGGTCACCGCCGAGATCGTCGACATTGTCGGGGCGCAGCAGGTCCGCGCGCCTGCGCGCCTTGTGGAACTCGATCGTCAAGGGGTTGCTCATGTCGGTCATGAGTGGGAAGTCGAGCAACTTCGCGATGTCGATCTCGTAGTCCAGCCACCGCGCGTCGGTCTGGCGGTGCGCGTCGATGACCCGGGTCAGCTCGCGCCGGTGCTTGACCGTGTCGGTGCGTGCGCGGCTCGCCGCCTCGGCGACGGCGATCTTGGTCTGCTGTTTGATCCGGTACCGCTCCAGCCGCCGCTCGGCGCGCCGCTCATTGGCCGCGGCGACCGCGCGGACGGCGCCGCCCACCATTCCTGCGAGCGGAAAGATCAGCCACCAGAAGTGGAAGACATTTTCCACCCGACCAGCATGCCATCGTCACGACAGCGCCTCGTAGATCAGCCTGGCGTACCGCGCGGTTCGTTCGTTGCCGAGCGTGCCCTGGCCCATCTTGTTCATCACGTAGGCGGCCGTGGTGCGCCGCCCCGGGTTCATCAGCACCACCGAGCCGCCCCAGCCGCCCCAGAAACAGATGGTGTCCTCGGCGGGGACGAACGGGGTCACCTCCGGTGTCGAGAGGCCGTAGCCGATGCCCATCTTCAGGGGCGCGGCCAACACGAGGTCGGGTCCGTGCGACTGGACGTCGACGATGCGGTTCAGTGTCGACGTCGACAGCAACTCGACGCCGTTCACCTTGCCGCCCAGCGAAACCGGTGACAGCATCCGCGCCAGCGATCGCGCGTTGGCGTGGCCGTTCACGGCGCCCAGGTCAGCCTCGCGCCAGGCGCTCGTGTGCGCGATCGTCGCTTCGGGTGCGGGGTTGGCGAGCGTCCTGCGCATCAGGTTGTCTTCGGGAAGCTGATCGAAGGAGATGTCGAACGGCGGCGGCGGGATGAGCTCCGCGATCCGGCCGGCGTCCTCGGGTTTCGCGCCGATCTGGAAGTCCGCGCCAAGCGGACGGGCGATCTCGTCGTGCACGAAATCCTTCAACGTCGTACCCGCCGTGCGACGCACGAGTTCGCCGATGAGGAATCCGTAGTTCAGCGCCTGATAGCCCGACGCGGTGCCCGGCTCCCACCACGGCGCCTGGGCGGCGAGCAGCGCCGTGGCCTTCTCCCAGTCGAACAGGTCGTCGACGGTCATCGGCTCCTGCCACCCGGAGACGCCCGAGGTGTGCGACAGCAGATGACGCACGGCCACGTCCTGCTTGCCGTTGGCGGCGAACTCCGGCCAGTACCGCGCGACAGGCGCGTCGAGGTCGACCAACCCACGATCGGCCAGCATCAGCCCGACAAGGCTCGTGACGGTCTTGGTGGACGACCACACGTTGACGATGGTGTCCTCACGCCACGGCATGGTCCTCGCTGCGTCGGCGTATCCGCCCCAGACATCGAGCACCGACTCGCCGTCGATGTCGACCGCGATCGCCGCGCCTACTTCGTTGCCGGTGGTCAACTCATCGGCCAGCGCGTCGACCACTTTGGCGAAGCGTGTGTCGGCGCGACCGTGCACAGGGGAGGTCATGCGGTGCAACTTACGCGCCGCGGACACGTCACCAGTTGTCGTATCCGCCCTCGGGTCCGAGCATCCGCTCCAGCCGGGTGCGGTTGATTCGGGCCAACTCGTTGCGCACCACTTTTCGCTCGGTCTCGACGTCGTTGTGCATGCGGTCTTCGGCGGCGGCGAGGACGTCGTCGGCGGTGAAGCCGTCGACGAACATCACGAAGCCGAACCCGAACCGTTCCAGGTACGCCTTGGATGCCGCGGCGAGTTGCTCCATCACCTCCGGGCGCTCGTCGCAGATGGCGCACTGCTCGGCGGCGGATTTCTCGCTGCCCGGCCGGCGGCCGACGTCAGGGTAGGCCTGCAGGATCGAGTCGATCGACGGCTCGGCGAGTGCGAACAGCAACTCATCGGCACGCCGGAAGAGCGTGTCGCGGTCGGGATAGGGGCGCGCCCGGGCCAGATCGGCGGCCATCGGCACGCTGTAACAACACTCGTAGAGCGCGTGCACGGCGCGGCGCATCGGCATTTCGTTGAAGGCGTCGAGCCCGATGCACTGATGCAGCAACACAGCACAATGATCCGAGCAGCAAAGCACACGGACGTTACGCCGTGTTACGGCGAGGAAAACTCCTCCGGCTAATGCCCCTGCGTCTTGAACCGCTCGACAGACCTGGTCACCTCGGCCTCGGCGTCAGCGCGGCCGGACCAGTCGGCGGCCTTGACGTACTTGCCCGGCTCGAGGTCCTTGTAATGGACGAAGAAGTGTTTGATCGCCTCGAGTTCGTGAGACGGCACGTCTCCGACGTCCTGGATGTGGTCCCACCGTCCGTCGCCGGCGGGCACACACAGCACCTTGTCGTCGCCGCCTGCCTCGTCGGTCATCTTGAACATGGCCACGGGCCGCGCCTCCACGATGCACCCGGGGAACACCGACTCCGGCAACAGCACGAGGGCGTCCAGCGGGTCGCCGTCCTCGCCGAGCGTGTTCTCGATGAAGCCGTAGTCGGCCGGATAGCCGAACGCCGTGTAGAGGTAGCGGTCCAGCTTGACCCGCCCGGAGTCGTGATCGACCTCGTACTTGTTGCGCGAGCCCTTCGGGATCTCGATGACAACGTCAAACTCCACCGTCGCGCTCCTTGCCGTGTGCTGTCGTCCTTGTGACGACGTCACCCTAATGGAGGCGCTCCGCTGCAACGTCACCCGCCGTCGTTGACCTGGCAGTTCCCGCCAGCCGATACCCTGCTTGGGCAGGCCGGACTCAGGAGAACCGCGACGCGAGGAGCGAACAGAACCATGCGTCCAACGACGTGGCGACGGTCCACCCACATCATCGTCGGGGTGGCCGTGGTGCTGGTGGTCGCCGTCGTCGTGGTGGCTGCCGCGCTTCTGCGCACCGACTCGAGCGATGCATCGGCCATTCCCGCGGCGCCCGCGCCTGCCACGGCGGACCCTGCGATCAAGCCGGTCTCCGACTCCGCGGACAAGCCGACCCCGGGCGGGCTGGCGGGAGCCATCGCGCTCGCGCTGGCCGACCCGAATCTGGGTGCCTTCACCGGACGCATCGCCGACGCCGCGACCGGAGAACAGCTGTGGGCCCAGGGCGCAGACGTGCCGATGCAGCCCGCGTCGGTGACGAAGGTGTTGACCACCGCGGCCGCCCTGCTCGCACTCGACCGCGACCACCGCCTGACCACGACAGTGCTGGCTTCCGATCGGCGGCCCGGTCTCGTCGTGCTCAAAGGCGGCGGCGATCCCACGCTGTCCGCCGCGCCGAAGGGGCAGGACACCTGGTACCGGGGCGCCGCGCGCATCAGCGACCTCGCCGATCAGGTCCGCGGCAGCGGCACCAAGGTGACCTCGGTGGCAGTCGACATCAGCGCCTACAGCGGCCCGACGATGGCGCCCGGCTGGGATCCGCTGGACATCGACGGCGGGGACATCGCGCCGATGGAAGCGGTGATGCTCGACGGCGGGCGGACCCAGCCCGTCAGCGTCGAATCGCGACGGTCGACGACGCCCGCGCTGGACGCGGGCCGCGCGCTCGCCGTCGCCCTGCGTGTCGACCCGGCCGCCGTCACCGTGCTGCCGTCGGCTTTCGACGGCGATGAGATCGCCAGTGTGCAGTCGCCGCCGCTGATCGAACGGTTGCGGGAGATGATGAACAACTCCGACAACGTGATGGCCGAGTCGATCGGGCGCGAAGTGGCTGCTGGGGCGGGTAAGCCGCAGAGTTTCGCAGGGTCGGTGCGCGCGGTGCTCGGCGAGTTGGAGGCCGCGGCGATCGATACCGGGGGAGCGAACCTGATGGATTGCAGCGGATTGTCGATCGATGACCGGCTCACCGCCGAGACTCTCGACGAGACCGTCACCGCCGCGGTCGGCCCCGACCACCCGAGGCTGCGCCCGCTGGTCGACCTGCTGCCCATCGCCGGCGGAAGCGGCACGCTGTCCAACCGGTTCCTCGACACCGATGCCGGGCGCGCGTCGGCGGGCTGGCTGAGAGCCAAAACGGGGTCGCTGACCGGGACGAACTCGCTGGTGGGCATCGTCACCGACGCCAGCGGCCGGGTGTTGACCTTCGCGTTGCTCTCCAACAACGCGGGCCCGACCGGCCGCACTGCCATCGACGCGTTCGCAGCGACGCTGCGATCGTGCGGGTGCACCACATGAGCCCGGCGAGCAAGGTGACCGTCGGCCGCACCGTCGACTGGGATTTCGCCGCGACGTTCGGCGCGAAGTTGGCCAGGCCCGCGCCGCCCGCGACCGAGTACACCCGGCGCCAGGCGATCGACCAGCTGGCCGACGCCGCCCGCCGCGCCGAGGGCCCCGTGCGGGAGGTGACGGGCTTGACCGAAGGCGATGCGGTGTCCGACGCCCGCATCATCGACCGCCCCGAGTGGATCAGGGCCGCTTCGCAATCCATGCGGGCGATGACGGGCGGAAACGAGGGCGACAAGCCGCATTTCATCACGGGCCGTGTCACCGGC
Organism: Actinomycetes bacterium; assembly: GCA_023415515.1. Classification (GTDB taxonomy): domain Bacteria; phylum Actinomycetota; class Actinomycetes; order Mycobacteriales; family Mycobacteriaceae; genus Mycobacterium. Next base: position 13,537 of record JAEZKH010000400.1, on the reverse strand, counting down.
GCCCAGACCGGGGCGGTGCTCGCCTTCATCTCCTCCGGCATACTCGGTCAGTACGACCCGTTCGCCGACAACGGCGGCGAGCTTCTTCTGGTCTATCCCAATGTGATTGCCGTCGAGCGGCAGCTGCGTGTCGTGCCCGCCGACTTCCGGCTGTGGGTCTGCCTGCACGAGGTGACCCACAGGGTGCAGTTCCGCGCCAACCCGTGGCTCGCCGATCACATGTCCGCGTCGCTGGCGGTGCTGACGCAGGAGACCGGTGACGACATCACCGAGGTGATCGGCAGGCTGGCCGGCTTCATCAGGGATCGCCGCGACGGCGTTGCGGCCGAACCGAATTCGACCGGTGTGCTCGGTGTGCTGCGCGCGGTCCAATCCGAGCCGCAACAGCGTGCGCTCGACAACCTGCTGGTGCTGGGAACGCTGCTGGAAGGACACGCCGACCATGTGATGGACGCTGTCGGTCCGGCCGTCGTGCCGTCGGTGTCGACCATCCGGAGGCGATTCGAGGAGCGACGCAAACGTAAGCAGCCACCGCTGCAGCGGATGCTGCGCGCGTTGCTCGGCGTCGACGCGAAGATGAGCCAGTACACCCGCGGCAAGGCATTCGTCGACCATGTCGTCGAGCGCGTCGGAATGAGTCGGTTCAACACCATTTGGACCGGCCCTCAAAACCTGCCGCTACCGGCCGAAGTCGAGGAACCGCAGCGATGGATCGACAGGGTGCTCTAGGCGCGCTGCGGACCGTGGTGTCTGAGTTCGCCTCTCGTCACATCGCTGCAGAGGACCGTTGGTGCGTCGCACTTTCCGGCGGGCCGGACTCGCTGGCGCTTACGGCCGTCGCCGCCGGGTTGAGGCCTACGACGGCGCTGATCGTCGACCACCAACTGCAAGCCGGTTCCGACCGTGTCGCTGCAGCCGCGCGCGAACACGCCATGAATTTGGGATGCGTTGACGCACAGGTGCTTTGCGTTGACATCCTGGCCAAGGGCGGACCTGAGGGCGCCGCGCGCACAGCCCGCTATCGAGCGCTCGACGACGCGCGCAGCGGCGCCAGCGTGCTGCTCGCTCACACCCTCGACGACCAGGCTGAGACCGTGCTGCTGGGACTCGGCCGCGGATCGGGTGCGCGCTCGATCGCGGGGATGCGCCCGTATGACCGGCCATGGTGTCGTCCGTTGCTCGACGTGCGACGGGCGGTCACCCATCGCGCCTGCGATGAGCTGAACCTCCAGCCGTGGCACGATCCGCACAACGCCGACCGCCGCTACACCCGCGCCAGGCTGCGCACCGAGGTGCTTCCGCTGCTCGAGGATGTCCTCGGCGGCGGCGTGGCCGAGGCGTTGGCCCGAACCGGGGCGGCGCTGCGCGAGGACAACGACACACTCGACGCATTGGCCGACGCGTCGCTGACCGCGGCGCGCGCCGGTGACGACCTCGACACCGAACCGCTGACGGGCCTGCCCGCCGCCGTGCGGCGCAGGGTGATCCGCCGCTGGCTGCTGACCGGCGGTGCGGCCGAACTCACCGACAAGCAGATCCGCGGCGTCGACGCGCTGGTGACCCGGTGGCGGGGCCAGGGCGGAGTGGCCGTCAGCTCCCCGTTACGCGGCGAACGGCTGTTCGCCGGACGCCGTGCGGGCATGCTGACCATGTACCGCGAACCGGTCTGAGCACAGTTAGGGCGAACTCACGTTGGTCGAGGACAGACACTCATGGCACGCTGTGGACGTGCCTTCGCAGGAGCAGTACCCGGGCGACATCAAGTCGGTGTTGCTCTCCGAGGAGCAGGTCAAGGCACGGGTCGCCGAATTGGGTGCGCAGGTGGGTGCCGACTACCGCGATGCCATCGCCGCGAGTCATCAGGATCTGCTGCTGGTCACGGTGCTCAAGGGCGCCGTATTCTTCGTCACCGACCTGGCCCGCGCGATCCCGCTGCCCACGCAGTTGGAGTTCATGGCGGTCAGCTCGTACGGCTCGTCGACGTCGTCGTCCGGCGTGGTGCGGATCCTCAAGGACCTCGACCGGGACATCAACGACCGCGACGTGCTGATCGTCGAGGACATCGTCGACTCCGGCCTGACGCTGTCGTGGTTACTGCGCAACCTCGCCACCCGCCGCCCGCGGTCGCTACGGGTGTGCACGCTGATGCGCAAGCCCGATGCGGTGCGCGACGACGTCGACATCAGTTACGTCGGCTTCGACATCCCCAACGAGTTCGTCGTCGGGTACGGGCTGGACTATGCCGAGCGTTACCGGGACCTGCCCTACATCGGCACGCTCGACCCGAAGGTGTACCAGGAGTTCTGACGGCGAAGGTGGCGACATGAGCACAACGGCTCTCCGCATCTGCCCCCTGTGTGAGGCCACGTGTGGTCTCACACTGACGATCTCCGACGGCCGGGTGACCGGGGCGCGCGGCGACCGCGATGACGTGTTCAGCGCAGGCTTCATCTGCCCGAAAGGGGCGAGCTTCGCCGAACTGGACAATGACCCGGATCGGCTGCGGCAGCCGATGATCCGGCGCGACGGGGTGCTGACCGACGCGACGTGGGACGAGGCGTTCGCCGTTGTCGGCGACCGACTCGGCGAGGTGATCCGCGAGCACGGCGGGGCCGCGGTGGGCGTCTATCTCGGCAATCCCAACGCGCACACCGTCGCAGGCAGCCTGTATCCGCCGCTGATCATCAAAGGGCTCGGCACCCGTCAGGCGTACTCCGCCAGCACCTTGGATCAGATGCCCAAGCACGTAGCGCTGGGCCATATGTTCGGCAGCCCCGTCGCATTCACCGTGCCCGATGTCGATCGCACCGATTACCTGGTGGTCATCGGAGCCAATCCGCTTGTCTCCAATGGCAGTCTCGCCACCGCGGCCGACTTCGGAGGAAAGCTGCGGGCACTGCGCAGGCGCGGCGGGCGACTGACGGTGATCGATCCGGCGCGGACCCGCACCGCGGAACTGGCCGACAGGCACATTGCTCCGCGGCCAGGCACCGACGGCGCCCTGCTCTTCGCCGTCGTGCATGTGCTGTTCGAGGAAGGGCTCGTCGCTCCCGATCTCGGCGGTATCGCCGAGCACGTGAACGGTGTCGAGACGATCCGCCGCATCTCCGAAGGCTTCCCACCCGATGTCGTCAGCGAGTACTGCGGCGTGTCCGCCGACGAGATCAGAACACTCGCCCGTGAGCTCGCGGCCTCGCCGACCGCCGCGGTGTACGGCCGAATCGGCACGTCCACAGTGGAATTCGGCACCCTGGCGAGTTGGCTCGTCGACGTCGTCAATGTCCTGACGGGCAACCTCGACCGCCCTGGCGGAGCGATGTTCCCCCTCGGCGCGACCGCGCCTGCGCCCCGCCCACCCAAACCGGGTCGTGGCTTCAGGACCGGACGCTGGCGCAGCAGGGTGTCGGGTCACCCCGAGGTGTTGTCCGAATTGCCCACCGCGGCACTGGCAGAGGAAATCGACACCGCGGGCGACGGGCAGATCAAAGCGATGATCACGATCGCCGGAAACCCCGTTCTTTCCGCGCCCGACGGCGACCGGCTCGACCGTGCGCTGGACGCCGTCGGGTTCATGCTCAGCATCGACCCGTACCTCAACGAGACCACCCGGCATGCGGACGTGATCCTTCCGCCGCCGCCGCCGTCTCAGAGTCCGCACTTCGACTTCGCGCTCAACAACCTCGCCCTGCGCAACAACGTCCGCTATTCGCCTCCGGTGCTGCCCCTCGACGACAGGCCGAGCGAAGCCGAGATCCTCTCCCGGGTCGCGTTGGTTCTCTACGGCCTCGGCGTCGACGCCGACCCCGTGCTGGTCGACGAGCAGGTCATCGCGATGACACTGGCCAAGGAGACCGCCGACCCCGATTCACCTGTGGCGGGGCGCGCGGTCGACGAACTGACGGCGATGCTGCCCCAGGGGCCGGGCTATGAGCGCCGCCTCGACATGATGTTGCGATTGGGGCCGTACGGCGACGCGTTCGGCGCGAATCCCGACGGGTTGACCCTCGAGCGCCTCAAGGCGGCGCCACACGGAATCGATCTCGGTCCGCTGCGGCCGCGGCTGCCTGCGGTGCTTCGAACGCCAAGCGGCCGAATCGAACTCGCGCCCGAGCCGATGATCGAGGAGGCCGCGCGACTTCGCGACGCGGTGAACCGCACCGCTGACCGGTTCGTGCTGATCGGCAGGCGGCACCTGCGGTCCAACAACAGCTGGATGCACAATGTCCCCGCGCTCGCCGGCGGGACGAATCGTTGCACACTGCAGATGAATCCCGACGACGTCGCAGAACTCGGGCTCGCTGACACCGCCAAAGTGAAGGGCCCGGGGGGAGAGGTGCTCGCGCCCGTCGAGCCGATGCCGGGGATGCGCCGCGGGGTGGTGTCGCTGCCGCACGGCTGGGGTCACGACCGCGACGGCACGCGGCTCGGGGTCGCGGCGGGGCAGCCCGGTGTCAACGCGAACCAGCTCAACGACGGCAGCCGACTCGACCCCCTGTCGGGCACAGCGGTGCTCAACGGCATCCCCGTCGACATCGCGCCCGCCGACTGACACGTGTCGCTGCGCCTCGCCCCCGTTACGTCAGCTCCCAGATCACCGTCACCGAGAAGCTGATCGTCTGCTGGCCGGGTTCGAGCGGAACGGCCTCCATCGCGGCGCGGGGCATCGGCGTCGGCGGACTCGGCGGCGTTGTGCCGGCCGATTCGGAGATCGAGATGACGTCGCCCAGCGTCAGCCCTGCCAGCTGCGCATACTGCTCGGCACGGTCCTTGGCGTCGTCGAACGCCCGAGTTCGCGCATCCTTCACCAGCTGCGAATCGTCGTCGATCGCATAGCTCACCGAACTGATCCGGGTGGCGTCGCCGCCGGTGGTGCCGATGAGCCCCAACGTCTGCGATGCGTTGTCCAGGTTGCGAATCGTGACGGTGATCGAGTTGCTCGCCTGGTAGGCGATGATCGTCGGCCGGTCGCCGCCGCCGTACTGAGGCTGCAGGGTCACGTTGGTCGTGGCGATGTCGTTCTTGTCGATGCCGGAACCCACAAGGGCGTTGATGACGTCTTGCATCTTGCCGCTGGTCTGGTTCATCGCGGCGGTGACGTCGGGCGCGGTGGCCTCGATCGAGACGTCTGCGGTCAAGGTGTCAGGTCTGCCCTGAACCTCACCGCTGCCCACGACGGTGACCTGGCGGGTGTTGGGGTCGGCCGTCGGCACGAGCGAGGGCCCCGACGACGACTTCGCGTCACATGCGGTGAGGCCGGCGGCGAGTATGCCCGCCGCGGCGAGGGCGATCAATCGGTTCGCAAGTCGTGCTCTCGCTGCGATCGGCATGCCTGGCAGCCTAGAGCACCCCGCGGTCAGACGAGTTCGAGGCGCTTGAGGTCGGCCACGTACTTGCTGATCAGCGCCGCCGTGATGTGCGGGATGTCGCCCGCCGCGCCGATCTTGGCCGCGCGCACGGCGGTGCGGAACACGTCGGTCGGCGCGATTGCGCCCCTGACGGGACGTTCCGGCTTGCGGTAGGCGTCGAGCAGCGGAAGCACACTGTGCCGCCGTTTGGCCTCCGGCAACGCGTTGAGCGCCGTCTCGAATCGGTGCAACCAGTCGTCGTAGTCGCGGATGCGGGTGATCGGGTGCCCGGCATCGTTGAGCCAGTCGACGAACGTGTCAAGCGAGATGTTGTCGTCATGCGGGTTCATCACGTCATATGACCGGTACTCGTCAGTTGTCGTCGCGGCCAGCGTGACGATCGATTCGGCGACGAAATCGACTGGTAGTCCATCGTAATGTGCGTGTTGCGGGCGCCCTTCGGCATCTCTCTCATAGAACGTCTCCGGTGCGACGCCGGTCAGCAGGAGGCTCTGGACCAAGCGGGTGAACGCGTCAGGCACGTTGAGTTGCCCGGCATATCGGTTGTGGGCGAGGATCATGTCGGAGCGGAAGACTGCGACAGGCAGACCGCACAGATCGTGCGCCTCCCGCAACAACACCTCACCGGCCCACTTGCTGTTGGCGTATCCGTTCGCATAGGAACTGTCGACGGGCCGTACCGGGCTGACGTCGCGGATGTCGCCGTCCTCGGCGAAATCGCCTGCCGCGACCGACATCGCGACAGCGACGGTCGACAGGTAGGTGACGGGTTTGATCTGCGCGGTGATGGCCAGCCGGATGATCTCCGCCGTGCCGACCACGTTCGGACCGAACAGTTCGCTGTACGGCAGTACGTGGTTGACCAGCGCTGCCGGGTGGATGATCTGATCGACGTTGTTGGCCAGCCGATCCCACGTCGAGGCCGGGAGGCCGAGGTTCGGCTCCCCGATGTCACCCGCGACCACCTCGAGGTGGTCGGCGGCAAGTCGGCGGAACCGGCCCAGCAGTTCGCGATCGCTGTCGAACGCCGCCTCCAGCCGCGCCATGGCGGCAGCCTCGTCGCGGCCGCGGACGATGGTGATGACCGTCCCGCCGTTCAGTGCCGCCCGCTCCAGCAGTTCGAGCGCGAGGAATCGGCCCAGCCAGCCGTTGGCGCCCGTCAAGAGCACCGTCGTGGGCTCACCGGTGACGTACGCGATCGACGGCGCGGCGGCCAGCGTGTCGGCGTCGATGAACTTGTCGAGTGTGAGGTCGGCGGCGCGCACCGCGGTGGCCCGTTGGCCGTGCACACTGGCGAATGTCGGTCGATGCGAACTGGATTCGCGTTCAGTTTCGATGTAGTCGGCCAACTGGCGCAGGTAACTGGTGGGGCCCACGATCACGCCGACGGGAACATCCACACCGAAGAGGTCGCGCAGGAGGTTGCCGAACGTCAGTGCCGACAGTGAATCGCCGCCGAGGGCGGTGAAGTGGTCGTCCGGGTCGACATCGACGTCGGTGGTGCCGAGAACCGTCTGCGCGGCCAGGAGCACGCTGTCGAGTACCGGGCGTTGGTCTGCCTGCTCGCGCAGCAACCGCAACTCGTCGACGCGGGTCGCCGCGATTTCGGCGTACATCTGCTCGAGCCGCTCGCCGTAGTGCTCTTTCAGCCTGGGTCGCAATATTTTTCCGACTCCGGACAGCAATCCGTTGGCGGCGGTGAACGGTTCTGTTTCGATCAGGAAGTCGACCGGAACCTCGTAAGTCTGCAGTTGGGCGTCACGAGCGATCGCACGCAGCGAATCGGTCAGCGCGGCCTTGAGCGCGGTGGTGTCTTCACCGAACCGCAGCAACGCCTCCGGCGTAGGCACGACCACCGCGAGCAGGTTTGGGCGTCGACTGTCGCCGTAGACGAAGATCTGGCGCACCAGCGGGGCGCTGGCGAAGATCGCCTCCAGGTTGGCGACCGCGACGAACTCGCCCTGAGATAGCTTGAGCACGTTCTTACTTCGGTCGACGTAGGCCAAGCGGTCAGGCTCGATCTCAGCCATCACGTCGCCGGTTCGGTAGAAGCCGTCGGCGTCGAAGACCTCGTCGGTGACCTCGGGCCGCTTGTAGTACCCAGGCATCATCGTCACCGTTTTGACGAGCAATTCGCCTCGCGGATGGGGCTTGTCGGTCAAGAAGTACCCGAGTTCGGGAACGTCGACAAGCTTGTAGTCGATGACCGGCGGCCGCATCACCAGCCCGTCGCGGGTCACGCCGCCGACCTCCGTCGTGCCGTAACCATCGGTGATGTGCACGCCGAGAACACCGTCGATGAACTCTTTCATCTCCGCGGCCAGCGGTGCCGTGCTGACGAAGCCGTTGAGCACCCGGCCGCCCAGGATGTGTTCACGTACTTCGGTGGCGGCGGCGGCCTCTGCATCGGCCACATCTTCGCCGTCGACGGTGAGACGGTCCGCCGCACTGCGGTAGTGCTGAAACAGCATGTCCACCACGCGCGGAACCAACGCCAATTCGGTCGGACGCACCAGCTGCCAGTCTTCGAACAGCGTCGAAAGGTCGGGCTTGGCGACGAAATAACTCGTGCCGCCCGCGACGAACGCCGACATGATCGGCAGCCGACCGCCGACATGGTTGAGCGGCATGAAATTGACGTTGAGCACCGGATGGCCGGTCGGTGGAACGAAGTTCGAAGTGAACAACGTGGCGATGGTGCGTTCGGTGAGCATGGCCCCCTTGGGCGCACCCGTGCTGCCGGAGGTGTACATGACCATCGCCAGCCGGTCGTCGTCGCCCTCGGTGAAGGGCGGCACCGTCGGCAGGTTGGCCCCCCGCTCGATCACGCGGGCAAGCGTGTCGACGACGACGTCCTTGCCCTCCTCGCGGAATCGGTTGGTCGCCCGGTCCATGGCGTCGCGGTGGTCATCGACATCGGGATCGAAATCGCACACCAGCAGGTGCCTCAACGACTGACTCGCCAGAGCCGATTCGACTGCGAGGTCAAGGTATTCGGCACCGACCGCGACGACCTTCGGCTCGGTCTCGGCGATGATCGGGCGCAGTTGCGCAACCGGTGCGTTGTGTTGCAGGGGCACCGCCACCAGGCCCAGGTAGTTGCAAGCGAGGTCGACGGTGAAGTAGTCGGGGCTGGCGAAGCCGATGGTGGCGATGAAGTGACCCGGCCGCACGGACGCGGTGCCGTCGTTGCGCAGCGCGGTGGCGACTGCGGCCGCGCGGTCCCACACTTCGCGGTAACTGATCGTCTCGAAGGCGGGCAGCAGGTGCACCGAGGTGCGTCCGCTGTCGGGGTCTGTCACGAGTTCGCGTGCGCGTCTGCCGAGTGCGGGCCTGTCGGCGTAGCCGTCGACGAGTGTCTGCAACACCTCGGTGAGGCGAAGGTTCGCGCTGCCTGCCGCCTCGATGACCTCGGGGAGGGGCCGAACATGCGGTAGCTGGGGATCGTCGACATAGAGGCGGTCGGCCCTCGCATTTGGATCGGTCATCATTTGCCGCCCTTCGCTCAGGATCGCTAGAAGGCGGAGCGCGCGGCGGGCTCGGCGAATTCCGCCGCCGACCAGTGACGCTCGGCACACCGCGAGATTCCGGGTGAGCGCTAGGGGGTTGGCAGTGTTCTGCGCAAGAACTTCAGCAGTAGCCGGTTGACCTCTTGGGGGCGCTCCTGCTGTACCCAGTGGCCCGCGCCGTCGATCCACTTCTCGGTGTAGGGCCCCGCAGCGACTTCCCGTGCGCGGGCGGGGTTCATCGTCGGGCCGATCGGGTCGGCCGTGCCGCCGACGAACAGAGCGGGCACGGTGAACGTCGCCCCGGCCAGCTGCGGCGTGTTCTCCCAGTTGCGGTCATAGTTGCGGTACCAATTCAATGCGCCGGTGAATCCGGTTCTGCTGAACTCTGTCACGTAGTACTCGAATTCGTCGGCGCTGATCCAGTCCGGCAACGCCGCGTCACCCGGGACCAGACCGGCGAACATCCCTCGCATGGTGGCGGCGACGTCGGCCTCGAGCTCTTCCTCGGCGACGCCGGGCTCTTGGAACCGCAGCATGTAGAAGTCCTCGCCGAATTTCTCCCGCCAGCGTTCGGTCGGACGCGATCGCGCGCGCGGAATCGGCGGAACGGACAGACCTGCGACGGCCCGCACGCGGCCGGGATGCAGCAGCGCGGTGTGCCAGACGACCATCGCGCCCCAGTCGTGGCCGATGAAGACCGCCTGTTCGACATCCACGTCGTCGAGCAGGCCGACGAGGTCGCCCGTCAGCGCGTGGATGTTGTAGTCCGCCACGGCGTCGGGTCGGCTCGAGCCGCCGTAGCCGCGCTGATCCGGCGCGAGGACGTGATAGCCGGCGTCGGCGAGGACGGGGATCTGGTGTCGCCACGAGTACGCCAGCTCGGGAAAGCCGTGCGCCAGCACGATCACCGGCGCGCCGCGATCGCCTGCCTCGTACACCCGCAGTCGCACCCCATTGGTCTCGACGAACCGCTCGGCGAAGGAAGCCACCGAATCACCGAAGCACAGCGATTGCGGGGCGTCGAGTGTGCGATTTCACACGCGGCGCCGGCGTATCCCGTGCGACGACGCACAGTCGTGTTCTCCCTACAGCGAACAGCGGCGGAGAACCGTCGGGAACCGCCGCACGTTGGTCTAGCGGTAGCCTTGAGGTTTCCAGCTGCGCTTATGGAAGGACTCGCCCACTAGGGCCGATACTGAATGAACCGAAAAAATGTGATCCGCACGCTCACCATCATCGCGGTGGTGCTGCTGCTGGGCTGGTCGTTCTTTTACTTCAGTGACAGCACCCGCGGCTACAAGCCGGTCGACACGTCGGTCGCGATGGCCCAGATCAACGCCGACAACGTCAAGAGCGCGCAGATCGACGACCGCGAGCAGCAGGTCCGTCTCGAGCTGAAGAACGGCAACGGCGAAACCGAAGACAGCGACAAGATCATCACCAAGTACCCGACCGGCTTCGGGGTCGACCTGTTCAACGCGCTGAGCGCCAAGAACGCCAAGGTCAACACCGTTGTCAACCAGGGCAACATCCTCGGGTCGCTGCTCATCTACCTCCTTCCGCTGCTGTTGCTGGTCGGCCTGTTCGTCATGTTCTCCCGCATGCAGACCGGCGGCCGAATGGGCTTCGGCTTCGGCAAGTCGCGCGCCAAACAGCTCTCCAAGGACATGCCGAAGACGACGTTCGCCGACGTCGCCGGCGTCGACGAGGCCGTCGAGGAGCTCTACGAGATCAAGGACTTCCTGCAGAACCCCAGCCGGTATCAGGCGCTTGGCGCCAAGATCCCCAAGGGTGTGCTGCTCTACGGCCCGCCCGGTACCGGTAAGACGCTGCTGGCCCGCGCCGTCGCAGGCGAGGCAGGCGTCCCGTTCTTCACGATTTCCGGCTCCGACTTCGTCGAGATGTTCGTCGGGGTGGGCGCCTCGCGCGTCCGCGACCTGTTCGAGCAGGCCAAGCAGAACAGCCCGTGCATCATCTTCGTCGACGAGATCGACGCCGTCGGCCGCCAGCGTGGCGCGGGCCTCGGTGGCGGGCACGACGAACGCGAGCAGACCCTCAACCAGCTGCTCGTCGAGATGGACGGGTTCGGCGATCGCCAGGGCGTCATCCTCATCGCCGCTACCAACCGGCCCGACATCCTCGACCCGGCGCTGCTGCGGCCCGGCCGCTTCGACCGCCAGATCCCGGTGTCCAATCCCGACCTCGCCGGCCGTCGCGCGGTGCTGCGCGTGCACTCGCAGGGCAAGCCGATCGCCGAGGACGCCGACCTCGACGGCCTGGCCAAGCGCACCGTGGGCATGTCCGGTGCCGACCTGGCAAACGTCATCAACGAGGCCGCGCTGCTGACCGCGCGCGAGAACGGCACCGTCATCACCGGCCCGGCGCTCGAGGAAGCCGTCGACCGCGTCGTCGGCGGGCCGCGCCGCAAGAGCCGCATCATCAGCGAGCACGAGAAGAAGATCACCGCCTACCACGAGGGCGGTCACACGCTTGCCGCATGGGCGATGCCCGACATCGAACCGATCTACAAGGTCACGATCCTGGCCCGGGGCCGAACCGGCGGCCACGCCGTCGCAGTACCCGAGGACGACAAGGGTTTGATGACCCGCTCGGAGATGATCGCGCGGCTGGTGTTCGCGATGGGCGGCCGCGCCGCCGAGGAACTCGTGTTCCGCGAGCCGACCACGGGCGCGGTGTCCGACATCGAGCAGGCCACCAAGATCGCCCGCGCGATGGTCACCGAGTACGGCATGAGCTCCAAGCTGGGCGCTGTGCGCTACGGCACCGAGCACGGCGACCCGTTCCTCGGACGCACGATGGGTACGCAGGCCGACTACTCCCACGAGGTCGCGCAGATCATCGACGACGAGGTGCGCAAGCTCATCGAGGCCGCGCACACCGAGGCCTGGGAGGTGCTCACCGAGTACCGCGACGTGCTCGACACGCTGGCCGGTGAACTGCTCGAGAAGGAGACGTTGCACCGCGCTGAACTCGAGGCGATCTTCGCCGACGTGAAGAAGCGGCCGCGGCTGACGATGTTCGACGACTTCGGCGGCCGTATCCCGTCCGACAAGCCGCCCATCAAGACGCCTGGCGAATTGGCCATCGAGCGCGGCGAAGAGTGGCCGAAGCCGGTGCCCGAACCCGCATTCAAGGCTGCGATCGCGCAGGCTTCCAAGGCCGCGGCGGAAGCGTCGCGGTCCAATGGTTCAAACGGCGCGCCCACCAATGGAACTCCGCCCAACGGGCCGACTCAGCCGGACTACGGCGCGCCGGCGGGCTGGCACGCGCCGGGTTGGCCTCCGCAGAACCCACAAGCGCCGTATCAGCCGCAGGGCTGGTATCCGCCTCCTCCGCCGCCTGCCGGGTGGCAGCCACCCCACGTCGGCGGATCGGCTCCCTCGCCCTACCCGCCGTATCAGCCCTACCCCTATCCCGGCCCGCAGCAACCGCCGCAGGGGGCACCGGGCGGCGCACCCCCCAACAACGAGGATGCCGGCCAGGAAACCAACCGGCCGAATCCGCCGACCCACGGCTGACACTCACCCACCGGAGGGCTTCAATGACGCAGCCGCACAACAACTCTGCGACCATTCCGCAGTTCGACCACGAACGCGCTGAGGCCGCGGTACGGGAACTGCTCATCGCTGTGGGTGAGGACCCCGACCGGCACGGTCTGGAGGAGACCCCCGCGCGGGTGGCGCGCGCCTTCAAGGAGATGTTCGCGGGTCTGTATACCGACCCGGATTCCGTGCTGGACAAGACATTCGACGAGGGTCACGACGAGTTGGTCCTGGTGAAGGACATCCCGATGTACTCGACGTGCGAGCACCACCTCGTGGCGTTCCACGGCGTGGCCCACGTCGGATACATACCCGGTGAGGACGGCCGGGTCACCGGGCTGTCGAAACTCGCCCGCGTCGTCGATCTCTACGCCAAACGACCGCAGGTTCAAGAACGGTTGACCGCCCAGATCGCCGACGCGCTCATGCGAAAGCTGCAGCCGCGCGGCGCGATCGTCGTCGTCGAGGCAGAACACCTGTGCATGTCGATGCGCGGCATCCGTAAACCGGGCGCCGTCACCACGACGTCTGCGGTGCGCGGCCAGTTCAAGACCGACAAGGCATCGCGAGCCGAAGCGTTGGACCTGATACTGCGGAAGTGAGCCAGACACGGATGCGGGTGATGGGGGTCGTCAACGTCACCGACGACTCCTTTTCTGACGGAGGGTTGTTCCTCGACCGCGACCGTGCCATCGAACACGGTGTGGAACTGGCCGCTGACGGCGCGACGATCATCGATGTCGGCGGCGAGTCGACGCGACCGGGCGCGACCCGCATCGATGCCGCCGTCGAGTTGGCGCGGGTCCTGCCGGTCATCAAAGAGCTTGCCGGACATGGGCTCACCGTCAGCATCGACACCATGCACGCCGAAGTCGCCCGGGCAGCACTGGAGAACGGTGCGCAGATCGTCAACGACGTATCGGGCGGTCGGGCAGACACGAACATGGCGAACGTCGTCGCCGACGCCGGAGTGCCGTGGGTGCTGATGCACTGGCGCTCGGTCAGCGCCGCGCATCCGCACGAGGTGCCGCAGTACCGCGACGTCGTGGCCGAGGTGCGCGCAGAACTGCTCGGCGCCGTCGACGCCGCCGTGCGGGCG
>JAEZKH010000388.1 GCA_023415515.1 Actinomycetes bacterium | reverse complement strand
CCCGAACGTCGCCGGCGTCGAGTTCAACCCGCCCCGCCTCGAGGTGATCTGGCACGAGGACGTCCAGGAGGCCACGTTCCGGATGCGCACCACCAGTGCGCCCGGCACCCCGGCGTTCGGCGCGATCGAGGTCCACCTGGACGGTCTGCCCATCGCAATGGTGCCGGTCGCGCTGCGGGTCGCCGCGGCCGACGCGCCCCTGCGCCCGGTCACCGAGACCACGCGGGCCGGCGTCCTCGACCGCATCTTCGTCTCGTACTCCCGCCGGGACACCGACATCGTCGAGGCGTGCGCGAACTTCTACCGGGCGCTGGGGGTGCAGATCCTCATGGACACCCACGACCTGCGCGGCGGCCAGGACTGGCGCGATTCCCTGCACAACATGATCGACCAGGCCGACCTGTTCCAGCTCTACTGGTCGACGAACGCGGCCGGCTCCTCCGAGGTCGAGCACGAGTGGCGCTACGCCCGCGGGCTGGGCGGCAAGCCGACCAGCTTCATCCGGCCGCTGTACTGGGAGAGCCCGATGCCGGAGCCGCCGGCCGAGCTGAGCACGATCCACTTCAGCAAGGTCGACGTGGAGCAGATCCGAGGCTCCTGAGTCGGTGACGGCGGTAGCAAGCGAGGTAGCATTCTCGGTATGAAAGTCAGTGTGAGCCTTCCCGAGGAGGATCTCGCCTACATCGACGAGTACGTGCGACGAACAGGTGCGCCGTCCCGGTCGTCCGCCCTCCACCAGGCGGTCACCTTGCTCCGCATGAGCGAGATCGAAGGCGCGTACGCGTCCGCGTGGGACGAGTGGCAGCGCTCCGACGACGGTGCGCTCTGGGACGCCGTGTCCGGTGACGGGTTGACCGATGCGCCGCGGTGACGTCTTCCTGGTCAACCTCGATCCCTCACTGGGCGCGGAATCGCGAAAGATCCGGCCGGCGATCCTGGTCAGCAACGACGCCGCCAACACGGCGGCGAGTCGCAATGCCAGGGGGGTCGTCACGGTCGTGCCGATCACGTCCAACACGAACCGCGTCTATCCGTTTCAGGTCCGCCTCGGCAGCGGCGAGGCCGGTCTCGACCGAGAATCGAAGGCTCAGGCCGAACAGGTGCGGTCGATCGACGTCGGACGACTCACCCGTCGACTGGGCACACTGGGCCCGACAACGCTGCGCGAACTCGACGAGGCGCTGCGGCTCCACCTTGCCTTGTAGCGCTTGCGAGGTATGGCGTCGGACCTTCCTGTTGCGTTTGAGCGTTTACGTGCGATCGAGCCCGTGAGTCGACGGACGGACATGCTGACGACGAGCGAGGCGGCCGAACTGCTCGGGTCGTCCCGACAACATGTCGTCGACCTGTGTGAGCGGGGTGACCTGCCCTACATCTGGTCTGGTCGCCATCGCCGCATCCCGCGCGCCGAGCTGGACCGGATCCTCGGCGGCGCCTTGACGCGGGATCAAGAAAGGTCGTTGTGGCTGCACCGCGCCGTGGCCGGTCGCCTCGCCATCGACCCGGCCGGAACCATGGCCAAGGCGAGACGCAACATCGATGAGAGGCAATTGCCGCCCCAAGCGACGGCGTCCATGGAGGTCGACGTCGCCTTCTTCGACGACGCGTTCAACGACAAGTCCGACTTGGTCGACGGCGCGATCGGCGAGTTGTCCCCGTTTCACGAAACGAACGGCTACTACGCGCAGGGCGTCAGCGTGACGACCGCCAAGCTTCCGCGCGGTTGGCGCGATCGGTTGACTGTCATCGAGACCGACAGCAGCGCGCCCGGGCGAGGACTCTGTTTGGAGGCCCACGACTGCGTCGTCGCGAAGCTCGTAGCGGGGCGAGAGAAGGACTTCGCATTTGCCGCCGCACTGCTCGACAGCGGCATCGTCGAGCGCACCCTCCTCGCCGAGCGACTCGCGACAGTCGAGGACGCGCACGAGGTCGCGATCAGCCGGGCCAGCCAATGGCTGGCCGCGTACTGACGACGGCAGATCACTCGTAGTCGTCGAACGCCGGAGGGTCGATGCGTTGCAGCTCAGCCGCCATGACGTGGAGTTCGGCCAGCGCTGCGGCCGTGGTGGTATACGGTCTGCAGCCACAAATCAACGGAGCCGTTGGCGCACCAGTCCTCTCCGTCCGGTAGGACATACCAAACGACGCCGGTCCACGGTTCCACGCCGAAGTACCACACCAGTCCGACCCGGTAGCGCCTTCTGATCGTCAGGAACGAGCCAGGAACTCACGACCTCGGACGTTGCCTTGACGACCCTGTCCGTGCCCGCCCAACTGATGAGGTCGTCGAACGTCAGAGACACCGATGCCTCTTGGCCGTCTTCGAGGTGCGCCTCAGTCGCCGGCCTTGGCGGCGGCCTTCATCGCCTGCTTGTACTCGCGGACCTTGGCCAGGGAGCCTTCGTCGGTGATGTCGGCGACGGAGCGGAGCGACCCTTCCTCGCCGTAGACCCCGGTCGCCTCCCGCCAGCCTTCAGGCTGGATGCCGAACTGCTTGGCCAACAGCGCCACGAAGATCTGCGACTTCTGCTTCCCGAACCCCGGCAGCTGCCCCATCCGGCGAACCAGCTCGGCACCGGAGTCGACCCCGGTCCAGATGTTGGCCGCGTCGCCGTCGTACCGCTCGACCAATACCTGGCACATCTCCTGGATCCGCTTCGCGTTCGCCCGCGGGAACCGATGCAACGCCGGCGGCTTGGCCACAATCGCCTCGAACGCCTCCGGGTCGAACGTCGCGATCTCCCGCGCGTCCAGGTCGTGACCCAGCCGCTGCTTGAGCACGTACGGCGACGAGAACGCCTTCTCCATCGGAATCTGTTGATCGAGGAGCATACCCAGGAGGAGCGCGAGCGGGCTGTCGTGCAGCAGCTTCGTGGCCTCGGGCTCGATCGGGAGCGAGAGCGGCACCGGCGTCTCCAATCACGTGGCTGGCTACCATCCTGCCTCGCCCGACACGGAGGCAAGCACCGAGGTCAGGTA
>JAEZKH010000344.1 GCA_023415515.1 Actinomycetes bacterium | reverse complement strand
CCATGTCGGCCGACGGAATGCCGAGGGTCAGGGGCAGCGCCGTCGACGGCACCGAGATCGCCGCGTACGCCTGCAACGGCACCGACGACGAGGCGTGGTTCTTCGGCAATCAGAACGACGGCAAGATCGACATCACGTCGCGCTTCAGGGACACGCTCAGAGCCGAATTCAACGGCAAGGATGTGGTCGGCGACCTGACCATGAACGGCGTCAACTTCGAATTCAGCGCACCCGCCGTACCCGCGCCGGCCGGGATGTACACCGCCGAGTTGGACGGGGTCCGGGCATCATGGGTGGTTCGGCCCGACGGCAGCGCCACCGGCGTGCAGTTCAACGGCGGTGTCAGCGGCCGCGACTTCGAGCAGGCCGAATTGCAGCAACTCAACGAGCTTGCGTTCCGCAACAGCGTGCGTAACAGGCGCCAGCTGCAGCAGGCCCAGCAGATCACGTTGCTGGCTGACAAGTCGGCGAGGTCCACCATCAACGGCACCGAGGTGACGCCCGTCCTCGTCGACGGCAACTTCAGGCTCTGACGACGACCACATCTGGCCGGCTCCGGCCCAAACAGCTCTGCCGGACAGCACTTTTCGACGCGCAGCCGGTGGGGGTTGTTTCATTTATCTCAGGCAGAATCCAACCCTTTGCCGTCGTTCGAACACTGCCTAGCGTCGAATCATCGTGACCACACCAACCGAGCTGGCCTCAGCCCCGGCGATGCCCCGACGGCGAGGCGACCGCAAGTGGACCGCCATCCGATGGGCATCGCCGGTGGTGCTGCTCGCGCTGTGGCAGATGGGCAGCGCAGTCGCGTTGATACCGCAGGATGTTCTGCCCGCTCCGTCGTTGATACTCGAGGCCGGCGTGGAAGTCCTCCAGAACGGCCAACTCACCGACGCTCTGCGGGTCTCCGGGGTCCGCGTGATCGAGGGGCTGCTGTGCGGCGCCCTTCTCGGCGTCGCGCTCGGAACCGCAGTGGGGCTGTCGCGATGGTTCGAGGCAGCCGTCGACCCGCCGATGCAAATGGTGCGGGCGCTGCCTCACCTCGGCCTCATCCCACTGTTCATTCTGTGGTTCGGCATCGGAGAACTCCCCAAGGTCCTTCTCGTCGCGCTCGGTGTCAGCTTCCCGCTGTACCTGAACACGTTCTCGGCAATTCGTCAGGTCGACCCGAAGCTGTTCGAAACGGCTCAGGTCCTTGGCTTCTCGTTCTGGCAGCGGTTTCGGATCATCATCGTGCCCAGCGCGGCCCCGCAGGTTCTGGTCGGCTTGCGCCAGTCACTCGCGATCGCCTGGTTGACGTTGATCGTCGCCGAACAGATCAACGCCGACAAGGGCATCGGTTTCATGATCAACAACGCGCGCGACTTCCTGCGCATCGACATCATCATCTTCGGCCTGATCGTCTACGCACTGCTCGGCATCGGCACCGACGCCGTGGTCCGCGCGCTGGAAAATCGAGCACTGAGGTACCGCGCATGACAGTTCTCACCGATCGACCGACCGGGTTCGCAGGCGAAATTCGCGGCATCGACAAGTGGTATGGCAATCATCACGTGCTCGACAACGTGTCCGTCACGATCGGCCGCGGCGAGATCGTGGCGCTGATCGGTCGCAGCGGCTCAGGCAAGTCGACTGTGCTGCGGGTCTTCGCCGGCCTGTCGAACGACCACACGGGGGAACGGAACGTGACGGGCGCGCCGGCGCTCGCGTTCCAGGAACCTCGGCTGTTCCCATGGAAAGACGTGCGGACCAACGTGCTCTACGGCCTCAATCGCAGCAAGCTCGGCCGAGCCGACGCGCTGTCACGCGCCGAGGGAGCGTTGGCCGACGTCGGTCTCGCCGACCGCGCGCAGGTGTGGCCGTCAACCCTGTCCGGCGGGCAGGCGCAACGCGTTTCGTTGGCGCGCGCGTTGGTCGCCCAACCCGAACTACTGCTGTTGGACGAACCTTTCGGCGCCTTGGACGCGTTGACCAGGCTGACGATGCGCACCCTGCTGCTCGATCTGTGGCGCGAGCACAGATTCGGTGTGCTGCTCGTGACACACGATGTCGACGAAGCTGTCGCTCTGGCGGATCGCGTTCTCGTGCTCGAGGACGGGCGCATCGTGCACACCGTGACGGTCGACCGACCGCGGCCGTCGACGGGCGACGCGAACCCCGGCACCGAGAGACATCGCGCAGAACTGCTCGAGCGACTCGGTGTCGCTGCGTGAGAAAACCGAAAGGAATATTCATGACCCGATCGCGCTGGCTCGCGCGCATTGCAGTTCTCGTTCTCGCGTCGGGTGTCGTGGTCGGCTGCGTGTCGAGGGAGAGTTCCTCGGACGCCAAAGAGGCGCCCGCCACCGTCCCGCTGTCCGAATTGTCAAGCCTGACACTGCAAGTGGGGGATCAGAAGGGTGGAACGGAAGCTCTGCTGAACGCGGCAGGGGCTCTGCAGGATCTGCCGTACAAGATCGTGTTCTCGACCTTCACGTCCGGCCCGCCGCAGATCGAGGCGGCGACGGCGGGCAAGATCGACTTCGCGATCACCGGCAATACGCCGCCGATCTTCGGCGCCGCCTCCCACGCGAAAGTGAAGGTGGTCTCCGCGTACGACGGCAGCGGCCGCGGCGATCGGATACTGGTGCACTCCGACTCACCCCTCCGTGCGGTGGCCGACTTGGCGGGAAAGCGGATAGCGGTCGGCAAGGGCAGTTCGGCGCACGGCAACGTGCTCGCACAATTGGACCGCGCAGGTCTGTCGCCCTCCGATGTCACGCTGGTCTTTCTGCAGCCCGCCGACGCGCTCGGTGCGTTCACCAAGCACCAGGTCGATGCGTGGGCGATCTGGGATCCCTACACCGCCCAGGCCGAAGCCGACATCGCCGTGCGCAGCATCGCGCAGGCGACGGGCGTCACCAATGGGGCGGGCTTCGGGGTGGCGTCCGGACAGGCCCTGGCCGACCCGAAACGGAATACCGCGTTGGCCGATCTGCTGGTGCGCTACGCCAAAGCCGTTCGCTGGGCGAAAGACAACCCAACGCTGTGGGCACAGAGGTACGCCGCCGACGTCGGTCTGGATCCACAGGTCGCCGCGGCAGCTCAGGACCGGAGCCTGCGGTTGCCGACCGCGTTGTCCGATGAGCTGGTCGGTTCGGAGCAGGAGCTCGCCGACCTGTTCGCAGAGTCCAAGCAGATCGCGACTGCGCCCGACTTCGACAACTGGGTCGACCGGCGCTACAGCGATGCGCTCAATCCGTTTTTGATCGACCGCTGAGGAAAGACATGCCGACCCAACTGGACAACGTCGAGAACACCGCTGCAGCGAAATTCTTCTGGTTCCTGCCCACCAACGGCGACAGTCGTTCGATCGTCGGTGCCTCACACGCCTCGTCGCACCACATCGTGCCGCCGAACTACCGTGCGCCGTCCCGCCGTTATCTCGCCGAGGTGGCCCGGGCCGCCGACCGACTCGGTTATGAAGGGGTGCTCACGCCCACCGGGACGTGGTGCGAGGATGCGTGGCTGACTGCGTCGACGCTGCTGGCGGAGACGGAGCGGCTGAAATTTCTCGTCGCGTTTCGGCCTGGCCTCGTGCCGCCAACCCTCGCGGCGCAGCAGACCGCGACACTGCAGCGGTTCTCCGAGGGCAGGGTGCTGCTGAACATCGTCACCGGCGGCGACGACGTCGAGCAGCGCCGCTTCGGTGACTGGCTCGACCATGATGAGCGGTACGCCCGCACCGGCGAGTTCCTGCACATCGTGAACTCGCTCTGGCGCCAGGAGTCGCTCGATCACGAGGGCAGGTTCTACACCGTCAAGGACGCCAGGGTGTCCGCACCGCCGGATCCGTTGCCCCAGATCTACTTCGGCGGTTCGTCGGCCGCCGCGCTTCCGGTCGCCGCCGAGCACGTCGACGTCTATCTCACCTGGGGTGAACCACCGCAGGCCGCGGCGGCCAAGATCGAGAAGGTGCGCGCGCTCGCAGCAGACCGCGGCCGCCAGGTGCGCTTCGGCATCCGGTTGCACACCATCAGCAGGGACACCTCGGCGGCGGCGTGGGCGGTCGCCGACGAGCTACTGGCCGAGCTGTCACCTGAACAGATCGCCAAACAGACCGAGCTGCACGCGAAGTCGGAATCAGAAGGCCAACGGCGGATGACCGCGTTGCACGGCGGCCGCGTCGACCAACTGGAGATCTACCCCAACCTGTGGGCGGGAGTGGGACTGGTTCGCGGTGGGGCGGGTACGGCGCTGGTCGGCAGCCACGAGGAAGTCGCGAACCTGATCTACGAGTATCACTCCGTCGGCTTCGACGAGTTCATCCTGTCGGGCTACCCGCATCTGGAAGAGGCGTACTGGTTCGCCGAGGGTGTGCTGCCGCTGCTCCGGCAGAAGGGTGTTGCCTGACCGGCAGTCGGAAACTCGTTCAACAGCTGTACTTTTCCCCGACCCCTGGTGGCGGGGTCACCTTCTGCAGACAGCCGAATGCGACGATGCCCGCATCGCTGAACCGGGCGGCGGACTGGTTGGCGTAGTTGACGCAGTAGAGGCCGGCCTCGTCCGAACGGCAGCGGTAGTCGCCGAACGCAAGCGACTGGCCGTACGGCAACGGTGGGCCGGTGCCACTGCTGAACCGGCCGGGATCGCCGTGCGCCGAACCGATTTCGATGCTCGGACCGGCGAAGTCAACCCAACCGCCCTTCCACTGGCCGTAGATGTCCGGCGGCTGCAGCGGGGGGATGGTGAGGTCCACAAGGCAGGCGAGCGCACCCCCGGAGCGCGTCGAATCCGTCATGCATTGCGACGTGCCCGACGGAGTGGTGAACGCGACGTCGGTGCCCAACTGTGTAGCGGTGCCCTCCCTGGTGGCGGTGTGGAAGGCGGCCGCCTCCACTGGGGCGCCCTCCTCGACGAACCTGCTCACATCGGCGAAGTCGGCGCCGGCCTCCGGCGGAGCCGCAGGTGCGGTCGTCGTGGTTGTGGTTGTGGTGGTGTCGGGCGCAATCGTGCCGGTCGGGACCGACAGGGACGACGCCGTCTGCTCGGCATCTCTGCTCATCCCCTGTGAACAACCCCCTACCAGCACAGACGCCGCGATGAGCACAGCAATCCGCATATCGGCCAGGCTAGCGAACGCGCGGGCGGTTACCGGCGAGGCGCGGCGTGCGGTGGCCATTCGATACGGTCGATCGATGCACGAACATGTTGTCCGCGCAACAATCGCCTCCGGAACGGTCGAGGGCTTCACCCGCGATGGCGTGCACCGCTGGCGCTCGATTCCGTATGCCCAGGCGCCGACGGGTCCGCTGAGGTATCGCGCGCCGCGGCCCGTGCAGCCGTGGCGGGGCGTTCGTTACTGCCACGGCTTCGGCAACTG
This sequence comes from Actinomycetes bacterium, assembly GCA_023415515.1. Lineage (GTDB taxonomy): Bacteria > Actinomycetota > Actinomycetes > Mycobacteriales > Mycobacteriaceae > Mycobacterium. The sequence goes on along the minus strand of JAEZKH010000344.1, from coordinate 11,344 downwards.
CGCCCCGCAGCAGCGCATGTACACCGCCCTCGGTGTCGGCAAGTACCAGCCGATGGGCGAGGACTGCCTGACGCTGAACGTCACCACGCCGAAGCGCAGGCACGACGAGCCGATGCCGGTGATGGTGTTCATCCATGGCGGCGGCTATATCCTCGGCAGTTCGGCGACACCGATCTACGACGGCGCCGCGCTGGCCCGCAAGGGGTGCGTGTACGTGTCGGTGAACTACCGCATCGGCGCCCTCGGCTGTCTCGACCTGTCATCGCTGGCGACCCGCGAGATTCCGATCGACGACAACCTCTTCCTGCGCGACCTGGTGATGGCGTTGCGGTGGGTGCGCGACAACATCGCGGTGTTCGGCGGCGATCCGGACAACGTCACCATCTTCGGCGAGAGCGCGGGCGCGCAGGCCGTCGCCACGCTGCTCGCCGTGCCCGCGGCCAGAGGACTTTTCGCGCACGCGATCTCGGAGAGCCCGGCGAGCGGCATGGTGGGCACCGAGGAGATCCGCGCACAGTACGCCGAGCAGTTCGTCGAGTTGCTCGGAGCCGACAGGAAAGACGGCGCACGGGCGTTGATGGCGGCCAAGCCGGCCGACCTGGTGAATACGCTGGATGAACTGATCAAGCGGGCGAAGACGGGGATGCTCGGGGCGTTCGCCGTCGGACCGACCAGCGGTACCGAGTATCTGCCGCTCGATCCGGTCGAGGCGATGCGGACCGGCGAGGCTCATCGCGTCCCGCTCATCATCGGCAGCAACGCCCACGAAGGCAGGCTGTTCACCCGCTGGCTGAAGTTGCTGCCGACCAATCAAGCGATGATCGAGGCCCTGCTCGGCGGTCTCGAACCCGAACACCGGGACCGCATCACCTCCGCCTACCCCGGCTACCCCGATGAGGCGGCCTGCATCCGCCTCGGCGGGGACTTCGCCTTCGGAACAGCGGCCTGGCAGATCGCGGAGGCCCACTGCGAGCACGCCCCGACCTATCGATACCGCTACGACTACGCGCCGCGCACGCTGCACTGGTCGGGGCTCGGCGCCACTCACGCCACCGAACTGTTCGCGGTCTTCGACGTTTACCGCACCAGGTTCGGTTCGCTGCTCACCGCGGCGGCCGATCGGCGGTCCGCGCGCCGGGTCAGCGACGACGTCCAGAACTGCTGGCGGGAATTCAGCCGCACGGGGGTGCCTGGCGACGACTGGCCCGCCTACACCCATGCCGACCGCTCTGTGCGGGTCTTCGACCGACGGTCGCGCGTCGTCGCAGATCCGCACGCCGAACGCCGTGTCGCCTGGGAAGGCTTCACGCTCGTCACACGGTGAGCCGAACCGCCCACGCCCGACCGACCGATGTGATTGCGTGATCGGGTGAGCTACCCATTGGATCCGTTATCGGCAGACGAGATCAGGGCGGTGTCGGCGATCCTGGGCCGCGAACGCGGCGTGGGCGCCGGAGCCGACGGGCCCGCGACACCAGATCCCGGCTGGCGGATCGCATCGATCGAACTCGTCGAACCAACGAAGACGCAACTGGCGGAGTTCGACGGTGGGGGGTCGGCACCGCGACGCCGCGCCGAGGTGGTCTGCCTTCAGCGCGCCACCAACACCACCTACAAGGGCGTGGTGTCGTTGGACGACGACCGCGTCGAGTCGTTCGACCACATCCCCGGCGTACAGGCCAACTTCACGGTCGACGAGTTTCTGGAATGCGACGCGCTGGTGCGCAAGGATCCGGACTTCATCGCGGCGCTGGCCAAGCGCGGCATCACCGACTTGGACCTGGTGTTCGTCGACACCTGGACGTACGGGGACGCCGTCGCGCCGCCCGAATTCCGTGACCGGCGCCTTGGCTGGTCGGACACCTGGCGAAAGGCGGGTCCAGGGCAGAACCCCTATGCCCACCCGGTCAGCGGGCTGCACTGTGTCATCGACGTCAACGCCATGGAGGTGCTGCGCGTCGAGGACAACGGCGGCGTGGAAGAGCCGACCGTGATGGGCGAATACGTGCCCAAGCACATCCCCGAGCGGATCCGTGCGGCGTCACGTCGAGACGCGCTCAAGCCGCTGCACCTCACACAGCCGGAAGGGGTGTCCTTCACCCTTGACGGCAACCTGCTGCAGTGGCAGAACTGGTCGCTGCGAATCGGGTTCAATCATCGTGAGGGGATGACACTGCACACGATTCGATACCGCGACGGCGATCGGACGCGCTCGGTGGCACACCGGATCTCGCTGGCCGAGATGATCGTGCCCTACCGGGATTCGTCCGAGGACCATTACCGGCGTACCGCGTTCGACATCGGGGAGTGGGGCCTCGGTTTCATGACGACGTCGCTGGAACTCGGCTGCGACTGCCTCGGCGAGATCCGCTACCTCGACGCCGTGTTGCACAACAGCAAGGGCGAGCCGTACACGATCACCAATGCGATCTGCATCCATGAGGAGGACAACGCCGTCCTGTGGAAGCACGTCGACCACGATGCGGGCGCCGAGGTGCGCCGGATGCGCAGGCTCACCATCTCGTTCCACGTCACCGTGGCCAACTACGAGTACCTCGTCTATTGGCGGCTGTATCAGGACGGCAACATCGAGTGCGAGATCCGGGCCACCGGCATCATGGTCACCACCCCGGTCGCGGCAGGCCAGCCTCATCCGAACGGGACGCTGGTCGACGAACGCACGTATGCGCCGTTTCATCAACACTTTCTGGTGGCGCGGCTGGACATGGACGTCGACGGGACCGACAACACCGTCGTCATGTCGGAGTCCTACCCGGAGCCGATGGGCCCCGACAATCCGTACGGCTTGTCGGTGGTGCTCCGCAACGTCCCGCTCAGGACGGAGAGCGATGGCAGACAGGATGTCAGTTTCGAGACGCAGCGGTCGTGGAAAGTGGTCAATCCCAACGTGGTCAACGGTCTCGGCACTCATCCTTCCTACAAATTGGTGCCCAGCGGCGCGCTGCCTATGATGTTCGACAAGAACTCGCCGGTCTACCAGCGTGCCACCGTGATCGGCCACACGTTGTGGGTGACGCCGAACACCCCTGAAGAGCGCTGGCCTGCAGGCGAATTCGTGAACCAGTCGGCCAGGGACACTGGCCTCGCGGAATGGACGAAAGCTGACCGGAACATCGAAAACACCGACGTGGTGCTGTGGTACGTGTTCGGTATTCACCACGTCACGCGGCCGGAAGACTGGCCGGTGATGCCGGTCGACGTGGTGTCGTTCTGGCTCAAGCCCTACGGCTTCTTCGACCGCAACCCCGCGCTCGACGTCGTCGGGACACCACCGGACACCTGCCACACGGAGAGTACGAGTGCCGGACATTGACATCGAGCGGCCGGACGACCTTACCGCCGACTGGCTGACGGTCGCCGTCGGCGCAGGCACGGTCGAGCGGTTCGTTGTCGAGCGGATCGGCACCGGCCAGATGAGCGAGTGCTACCGCATCGCGCTGACCTACGCCAACGGCGGCGGGGGTCCGGCGTCGGTGATCCTCAAGGTGGCGGCTACCGATCCGGCCAGCAGGCAGACAGGCCTTGGCCTGGGTCTCTATGAACGCGAGGTCCGGTTCTACTCCGACATCGCGCCGCGCATCGGGGGACCGGTCGCGCCCTGTTACAGCTTCGGATTCAACGCCGAGACAGGCGTTTTCCACCTTCTGCTCGGTGACGCCGCGCCGGCGGTCGTCGGTGACGAGATACGCGGAGCCACCGTCGAACAGGCCACGCTGGCGATGGCCGAACTGGGCAGGTTGCACGCACCGTTGCTGGGTCAGACCGCGATGGCAGAGGTCGAGTGGCTCAACCGGGAATCGCCGGTGAGCCAGGCGCTCATCACGCAGTTGTACGCCGGGTTCGTCGATCGGTACGGAGACCTCGTCGCGCCGCAGCACCGTCAGGTGTGCGAGCAGATGATCGCGAGCTTCGATGCCTACCAGGACGATCTGTCGGAGGCCGTGCACGGGCTCGTGCACGGCGATTACCGGTTGGACAACATGCTGTTCGGCCAGCCCGGTGCGGACCGCCCACTGACAGTCGTCGACTGGCAGACCGTCACCTGGGGGCCCTCGTTGATCGATGTCGCGTACTTCCTCGGTTGCGCGCTCACCGACGACGTCCGCCGGGACAACTACGACGCACTCCTGCGCGCGTATCACAGCGCTCTTGGCCCGGACAGCCCGCTGAGCCCGGCCGACGTCCGCGAAGGTGTCCGGCGCCAGGCGTTTTTCGGCGTGATGATGGCGATCGTGTCGTCGATGCTCGTCGAGCGGACCGAACGCGGCGACGAGATGTTCATGACGTTGTTGCGGCGGCACAGCCAGCACGTGCTCGACACAGACGCGCTGGCGACACTACCTGCCGCCGCCGCACCCGAGCCGCTGCGACCGTCGCCCGACGACGAGGGCGCGCATCCGCCCGGCGGCGAACCGCTCTGGAGCGAGAGCTGGTACGCCGACTTCGTCGACGAAGCCAACGGCGTCGGAGGCTGGTTCCGGCTCGGCCTGATGCCCAATGAGCAGACGGCGTGGGTCAACGCACTTCTGTGTGGACCGGGCATGCCGACGGTGGCGGTGAACGACTTCCACGTCGCGCTGCCTGATGATCCGTTCGCGGTCCACACCGATGCCGTCGAACTCACCCACGGGGCAACCGAACCGCTGCGGACCTACCGCGTCACACTGCGCGGCCGCGGGCAGGCCTACGACGACCCTTCGGCGCTGCTGCGGGACGAGCCAGGCAGGCCGGTCGAGGTGTCGATGGATCTGCGGTGGACGACAGTCGGCGTCCCCTATCTGTATCGCCTGACGCCGCGCTATGAGATCCCCTGCGTGGTGTCGGGCACCGTCGGCTTCGACGACACGACCTTCGAATTGGACGCCGTCGCGGGCCAGCGTGACCACTCCTGGGGGGTCCGCGACTGGTGGGGCATGGACTGGGTATGGAGCGCGCTACACCTTCAGGACGGAACCCACCTGCACGGCGTGGACATCCGAATCCCCGGCGCGCCGAGGCTCGGTGTCGGTTACATCCAGCCGCCCGGCGGCGACCTCATCGAACTGCAGACGGTCACCGCCCGTGAGTCTTTCGGTGACGACGCGCTACCCGTTGGCGCCGAAATGAGCCTGGTACCAGGCGATGTCACCGCCACCGTGCAGATCAAGGGTCACGCCCCGGTGCTCCTCACGTCCCCAGACGGCCGGGTGAGTCATTTCCCGCGGGCATGGGTGACCGTTGCGACCACCGACGGGAGGTCGGGTGTCGGCTGGATGGAGTGGAACCGGAATCGGTCATGACGATTCCGGCCCGTCGGGTTCGATCGGGCGCACGGCGAAGACACTGTGCAGGTATCGGGTTGGACGCTTACAGGTACTGCACACCGGGCGGGCGCCGCACCGGGAGGCCATCGCCCGCTTGTCGCTGACGTAGCTGACCATCGCCGAGTGCACGGTGTTGAGGCAGACCTGGCACAGCGTTTCGACGAGGTCGCCGTCTGGGCTCAGGCCCAGCTGATCGCATCCGTCGACGGCGTGTATCTCGGCGATCGCAACCGCGGGCGCCCCGCATGTGACGCCGGACGACGGCTGCTGAGCACTGCAGATGGGCTGCAGTGTGCGCAGTTGCGCCTCGATCGCACGAAGGTTATCCATCTCGGCATCCCTTCGACGCGTTGACCGTCGCGCGAACGCTGCTGCGTCCTGTATCCGACGCACGAGCCATGGTGCCTTCGTGGCGTCACCGCCGTTGCCGGGGGGCGGTCGTCGGGTTTGACGACGCTTCATCTGGTCTCTCCGATTTCGGGCTTCTGCCTGCCGTCCGCGCGCCGGCCATTGAGCCAAGCATCACCGGGTTCGGGATGAGTGGGCATCACCCAACGAACCGAATCACCCGGGTGATCTTGCTTGTGGGATGACGACTTTTCACCCGGCTGGCGTGGATGGTGGTCGCGTCAGGAACTCAAGAAACGCGGATGGAGGGTCATGTCCAACGATCAGGTCACCGGTGTGGTGGCTGACAACATGAGTGGGAGTCGGGGAACGGCTGAGGTTGCGGCGCTGGTGGCTCGTTATGCGCTGGTCGTAGTGCTCGCGTGGTTCGGTTCGATGAAACTCACTTACTTTGAGACACATAATATCTCACCACTGATCGCTAACAGCCCTGCCTTCAGTTGGATCTACGACATCATGTCGATCAAGACGTTCGGTCTGTTCCTGGGACCGGCCGAACTGATCACGGCGGTGCTGCTTGCCGTCAAGCCGTGGTTTCCGAAGGCATCTGTGCTCGGTGGCATCATGGCCTGTGGCTTCTTTGTGACCACTTTGAGCACGATGTTCACCACTCCCGATGTCGCGGAAGCATCGGCAGGCGGGTTTCCCGTCTTGTCGGCCAACGGGCAGTTCTTGATGAAAGACATTGCGTTACTGGGGTTGTCGATCTTCCTTCTCACCGACGCGTTTGACGCCGTGCGTAGCCAGACATCCGGCCGCAACTGATGGGACGGCGATGACAACACCCACCGGCGACCACTTCGACCTCGTCGTCCTCGGGGCGGGCTCGGGGGGATACGTGGCGGCCATCCGCGCATCACAGCTCGGCATGACGGTCGCGGTCGTCGAGGAACGCTACTGGGGCGGGGTGTGTCTGAACACGGGCTGTGTTCCATCGAAAGCGCTGCTGCGCAACGCTGAGATCGCCGCCATCGTCACCGACCACTCGGAGACATTCGGCATCTCCGGTGATATCAGCCTCGACTACTCGCGCGCCGCTTCGCGGAGTCGCGACGTCGCCGACGCCCGGGTCCGCGGAGTGCATTTTCTGATGCGCAAGAACGCCATCACCGAGATCGACGGTCACGGCCGATTCACCGGTCCGAACAGCCTTCACGTGGATCTGCGCGCAGGCGATGAGAGGTCGGTGAGCTTCGATAACGCAGTCATCGCGACCGGATCCCGTGTGCGCACCCTTCCCGGAGTCGACTTCGGCGACAACATCGTCAGCTATGAGCAGCAGATCCTCAGCGCCGAACTCCCAGAATCAATGGTGATCATCGGTGCAGGGGGCATCGGCATGGAGTTCGCCTACATCCTGCACAGCTACGGCGTCCGCGTGGAGATCCTCGAATTCGCCGACCGTGTCCTTCCCAACGAAGACGTCGCTGTCTCGCGAGAACTCGAGCGGCAGTATCGGCGTCGCGGGATGACGATTCACACATCGACCCGCGTGAACACCGTCACCGAACACGACGATCACGTCACCGTCAGCCACACGGGCGCTGACGGAATGACGGCCACCGCGAAAGCCGCGCGCGCTTTCATCTGCATCGGATTCTTGCCCAACATAGAGGGAATCGGGCTCGACGTCGCGGGTGTGCGCATCACCGCAACCGGCGCCGTCGACATCGACGACTACATGCGCACGTCCGCGCCGCATATTTGCGCGGTCGGGGATGTCACCGCCAAAGTCCAACTCGCCCACGTGGCTTCCGCGCAGGGCGTGATCGCAGCCGAAACAATCGCCGGCGTGGAGACCATGCCGTTGAACTACCCGATGATGCCGAGGGTGACGTTCTGCCAGCCACAGGTCGCCAGCTTCGGCTACACCGAAGAGCAGGCCCGCGCGGCCGGTCACCGGTTGCGGATCGCCACGTTCCCCATGCAAGCCAGCGCCAAAGCGCACGGGCTCGGTGATCGCAGCGGTTTCATCAAGATGATCACCGACGAGGTACACGGCGAGCTGCTGGGGGCGCACCTGGTAGGCAGCGAGGTGAGCGAGCTTCTACCCGAGCTGACCCTGGCGCAGCTGTGGGACCTGACCGCCACCGAGTTGGCGCGCAACGTCCACACCCATCCGACCCTCGGTGAAGGGCTGCAGGAATGCTTCCACGCACTGACCGGCGCGTCCATCAATCTCTAGCGGTGGTATCGCCAGACATCCTTGTGCAGTTGATGTTTCGGCCAGGCGCATGCTGATGGATCACCCGGGTGAGATGCGCGGTCGGGCGATGGACAGATCACCCGCTCAGGGCCCACGCTCATTACGAGAAGAGCCGTCAAGAATCATGGAAGGGCCAAAAATGCATTTCGACGCCAAAAAGGTCATCGTTGTCGGCGGGAGTGCCGGTATGGGACGACAGGCCGCCATCGATGTCGCAGAACACGGCGGAAGCGCGGTGATCGTCGGCCGTTCGAAAGTTCGCGTCGACGAGACCGTCGCAGAGCTGAGGAAACAGGGCGCCGAGGCGTGGGGTATCACCGCCGAGCTGACCGATCGTTCTGCTGTCGCCGACGTGCAGCGCGCGCTGACCGAGCAGCACGGTGACGCGACGCTGTTGGTCAATGCGGCCGGATTCTTCGTTCCGAAGCCGTTTCTCGAATACGACGGGCCGACCTATGACTCCTACATGGACCTCAACTACGCACTGTTCTTCCTGACCCAGACCGTTGTCGAGGGCATGATCGCCGGCGGCATGGGCGGCTCGATCGTGAACATCGGTAGCATGTGGGCCCATCAGGCCATCGGTTTGACGCCGTCGTCCGCCTATTCGATGCAGAAGGCCGGGCTGCATGCGCTGACCCACAACCTGGCCATCGAGCTTGCCGAACACAGGATCCGTGTCAACGCGGTAGCACCGGCGGTCGTCAAGACGCCGCTCTACGAAGGCTTCATCCCCAAGGATGACATCGATGCCACACTAGCCACCTTCGCACCGCTTCATCCGCTGAGGCGTGTCGGAACCCCCGAGGACGTCGCCAACGCTGTCAGCTATCTGCTTTCCGACCAGGCGAGCTGGGTCACCGGCGCGATCCTCAATGTCGACGGCGGCATCATGGCCGGACGCAACTGACCCGAATGAGTCCGCTGTCAGCGCTTGCTGACCTCATTTCAACGAAGTGACGATGTTCACCTCAGAGGTCAGCGTCTGGTGAACCGGGCATCGCTCGGCGATGTGCAACAAGCCTTGTCGTTGAGCCTCGTCGAGATCACCGGTCAACTCGAGGTCGCGGTCGATACGGTCGACAAAGCCCGTGCCGGTCTCGCAGTCAACGCAGTCTTCCGCGTGAATGCGTGAGTGCCGTAACGTCACTCGCACCTGCTCGAGCGGCCAGCGCTTGCGTGCAGCGTACAGCCGTACCGTCATGGAGGTACACGAGCCGAGCGCGGCCAGTAGCAGGTCGTAAGGAGTCGGTCCGGCATCGTCGCCGATCGGTCGCGGCTCGTCTGCTACCAGCTCATGTGGCCCGGCGGTGATCTGCTGCGTGTAGGTGCTCGTACCCGCCTCGGTGACGGTCACCGCTCCGCGGGGCGGCGCGGTTTGAGTGCGGGTCTCGTCCATGATCACCCATCCTCCTCGGTGGTGTCTGTCAGACCTGTCAGGCGATGCCGTAATCGTTTATCTTGCGGTAGATGGTTGCCCGCGACATACCGAGGGCGCGTGCCGCATCCGGCTTGTTGCCGTCGTTGTCCTGCAGGCTGCGGACGATCGCGTCGCGTTCGAGGGCTTCCATCTGGGTCAGCTTGCGGCGCGTGACGGATCGACACTCCGGCGGCAGCTTGTCGGCGCCGATGACGCCCGACCTCTGGCGGGCAACGGCTTCGGTCAACACTCGCCGGAGCTGCGAAACGTTGCCCGGCCACGACAGCCTGCCGAGTAGACGCATCGCGTCGGGTGCCAGCCGTACATCTGCTCCGCGGGTGACGTCGCGCAAGAGGAACGCCACGATCTCCTCGAGGTCGTCGAGTCTGTAGCGCAGCGCGGGCACGGGGACGGTATGAACGAAAAGGGGGAGCACCTTATCCTGCATCAGCGGTGACGATGGCGCGTCACCGACGGTCATCGCCACCCATCCCCGGCCCGCGCGAGCCGCGAGCAACGACGTGATCGGCTCGAGTGCGTCCTTGTCGAGGTCGTCCGCATCGGCGACCACCAACGCAAAGTCCTTATCGGCGGAGGCTGCTGCCAGGTCCGCAACGAAATGTGCAGCGGTATCGAACATCTCAGCGCGGAAGATTCGGACGGTTCGGTTCGATTCAACGTACTGGGCCACCGCCTGAGCCATTCGGGATCGGCCGGATCCCTTCTCTCCCTCGATCATCACCCAGTCCCGGTCGCTGCAGCGTTGCAGTACCTGTTCACAGCATCGCAGCCAGGCGCTGTTCCTGCCTGCCAATCCCGGTATCGAGCCAGGTGTCGACCGGATGCCGCGCGGTGGGCGTGACCACGTTCCGACCGAAATATCAACGTGGAAGACGACATTCGTGCGGCCGCCACGTAGTGTCGAGCGTGTGGCGGCGGTGATCTTGGCGACGTGCCCTGTCGGCAGAACAGCCAGTGCCGTGCCCGACAGTGTCGAGGCGAGTAGGTCGGAGGCATGTTCGAGCAGCGCGGTTTGGTCGTTGCCGTTGAGCGTCCGCCGCAGGTAGGGGTTCATCAAGACGACGTCGCCACCCATGGCGAGCACGCCGCTCGGGGAGCGCCGCGCCTGCTGCAGATATGTCTCCAGGAGCGCGTTTTCGCCCTCGTGCGCGACAACTTGCATACGTTCCTCGATGTGGCGGCTCGCGCTGGTGGCAAGTGCCAGCATCAGCGGATAGGACTGATTGGCGCGACAACTGAGATTGACCGCGCCGATCACCCTGCGTGTCATCGGATCCCGGATCGGTGATCCAGCGCATGCGAAACCGCTGAACATTCCGACGTAGTGCTCACCGCCCCTGATGAACGCGGGTCGCCCCGTCTCCAAAGAGGTGCCGATCCCGTTGGTACCTGCGACCTCTTCGGCCAAGCTGAAGCCCGGTGCGAGGCTGATTGTGTCAAGTGCGTTGAGGATGGACATCTCCGCGGCGGCCCGTTCGATCACGACGCCGTCGTGTGACGTCAGGATCACGCTGACGGCTTCGGCGGCCAGGTCGTCGGTGACGCGACCCAGCACCGGCGCGGCGGCCCGCGCGAGGCGTGAACCGTCATCCGGTTCGCGCACATACGGCAGGTCGACGCGGTCGGGGTGGACTCTCAGGAGTTGACATCGACGCCACGAGTCCAGGACGGCGGGCGGCGGGTTCGCCTCATCGACTGAGCGCGCTGCGTCCACGGAATCCGCGGTCAGGAAGTTTTCCCTGACCTGCTCGATGTCGGCCGTCCGGCCGACCCGCGGACCCATTCTGCAAGCACCTCGACCCCGCCACTTTACGCGCGCGGGGGTGCCGGCAGTGGGGCGAGGGAAATATCTGCTGTCGCGGTCAATCGGTTGCTGATCGGGGCGGGCCTACAATGACGTGCACTGCAACGGCAGTCCGGCAAACGGTAGACAGGACACCCGATGGGGCCTCCACCCGGCCTATT
>JAEZKH010000341.1 GCA_023415515.1 Actinomycetes bacterium | reverse complement strand
GTCACGCTGAGGATGACTGCGCGCGCCGAAATCGCAGAGTGGGCGACCCGATCGGCGGTGGATGACGTTATGGCGCAGGGCTATCCGGGTCTGGTGTCGACGTCGTTCCGGCCGCATCCCGCGCGCGAGCGAGACGCCGAGCCATGGCCGAGCGGGGCGGGGTGTAGGCTGACCACAGGCCTCCATCGCCCGGCGCCATCGCCGAGAGCCCGGCCCCCTACTCTTCGAAGGACTTTTGATCAATGGATTCATCTGATCTGTTTTCGCACCCCATCGTGCACGAGGCAGTGCGCACGAACGACAGCGCGACAGACGCCGTCCAAGCGCCCGTCTTCTCCGACTCGGACCAGTCGACGAACGGACAGCACCACCGGTGAACCGGTAGACACCGCGGTCAGGGATACCGATCCGAACGGCTGGGTATCTCGGTGGGCAATGAGCTTCAAGGGTGTCGTCAACAGGGCCACTGACAGCCCTGCGCTGCAGCGGATGGCCCGTGCCGGCTATCTGATCAGCGGCATGCTGCACCTCCTCATCGCGAGCATCATCGCGCGGATCGCACTCGGGTCCGAGGGAGAGGCGGATCAGACGGGCGCGCTTGCGACCCTCGCAGGCCGACCGCTGGGCACCCCGGCGCTGTACATCGTCACGGCGGGCCTGGTGGCGCTTGCGCTGTGGCGGCTCGCGGAAAGCGTTCTCGGCCTGCACCCCGCCGAGCATCCCGCTGCGCACAAACGCGACTCGCCGATCGCGCACCGGATGAAGGCGTTCGGTTTGGCGCTCGTCTACGGTGCGGTGGCGCTGACCGCCGTTCAGTTCGCGATGGGCGCCGGGACGCGTGGCAGCAGGCAGACCGCGGGAATCAGCGCACGGCTGATGCAGTCGGGCGCGGGCCGGGCTGCGCTGGTGGCGACCGGGATCGTCATCGTCGTCATCGGGGCGTACTACATCCGCAAAGGCGCGTCCAGACGTTTTCTCGACGACCTGAACACCGACGGCGGCAGGCTGCTCACGACGCTGGGTGTGTGCGGCCACGTCGCGGAGGGTCTCGTGCTGGCGATCGTCGGCATTCTGCTCGTCGTCGCGACCTTCATCGGCGATCCGGCCAAGGCCAGCGGACTGGACGGCGCGGTGAAGGCGCTCGGCTCGACGCAGTTCGGCGGGCTCATATTGGGTGCCGCCGCAGTCGGTTTCGCCGCATACGGCCTCTACAGCCTGACGTTGGCACGGTACTCCCGGATGTGACGCGGTCAGTCCTGCACGGCTTTGGCGAGCGCCACATAAGTCGTCAGACGGTCGGGATCGGCGATCGCGGCGCGCACGACGCGGATCACGACGTATGCGCGAGCGATGTCCTCGTCGAAGCCTGCCGCGTCGACCAAGGAGTAGAAGCGCCGCTGTACGCCGAAGCGGACGTCGTCGATGATCTCGTCCCAACGGTGCCACAGCATCGGCGCGATCTCGTAGTGCGGATCGCCGTTGAGCGGGTTCGGTGAAATCGCAAGCCAGGGTTCTCTTTCGGCGCCCAGCACGTTGCCGTAGTGCAGGTTGCCGTGCAGCACCCGGTCGGCCCGAGATGCGGCGTGGTCGCGGCACAGCGCCGCCGCCTGCTCGACGAGCCGATGCGGTATCGCCGCACTGCGCGGCAGCGCGGTGAACTCGTCGGCCCACTGCTCGAGAAGCGCAGGCAGCGAAGGCAACTGGGGCATCGCGGGCACATGCAGACGCCGATACACAGCCGCGACGGCCTCGCAGGCGTCGACGTCGAACAAGTCGACGAGCGACGACGATCGCAGCCGCTCCAGCAGCAGTGCCCGTCGATGCGGATCGGCCCGCAGCAGCCGTACCGATCCGGCGCCGTTCCACCTCCGCAGCACCAGGTGCTCGTGTGGGCTCTGACCCAATTTGAGCACCGCGGCGACCCCGTCGGACGTCCGGACAGGCAGCACCACCGAATGAGGGCCGCGCACGATGTCGCCGTCGGTGCGCAGGGTCCATTCGCCGATGAGGTCGTCGACGTCGCTCACGCGGCCGCTGGTGAATCGAGCATCCCGCGAGTATCGCAACCGATCTCTGACCGCGCACGGGCGCCTCGACGCTTCCTGTGGGTTTGCTGGACGGGAATAAAGCACGGTATGCCTGAGTTCGAGTGACGCGTGCGCGGTCCTGCTGGACGACGCGCGCATGTGCAGTCCATCCGGGCGGTCGCCCCAACGACATGTGGCGACGCCAGATGGAATCCGACGGCCGACTCCAGGCAGGACTGAATGCGACAGGGACCGCTTGCCGGACGCTATCCGGCGGTGGCCGCGATGGTCACACTCGCGCTGATTCCGTATCTCGCGTTGTCGGCGGCGATCGACCCCTTGGTGCCCGTCATCTCCGAGCAACTGCACATGACCACCCAGGCGATGACGCTGAGTTCCGGTCTGGGAAACGCGGCCTACGCGGTGGGCACCGTGCTCGCCGTGCAGTTCGCCCAACATCTTCCGCAGCGCAGGATGTTGCTGCTGTACGCGGTGGCGCTCGTGGCTGGTTCGGTGCTCGCCGCGGCCGCCCGCAACGCGGGCATGTTCATCGGCGGGCACGTCCTGCAAGGCCTCGCGACGAGCATGCTGCTGATCGCCGCGGCCCCGCCGCTGACGATCGGCTTCCCACGCGACAAGCTGCGCAACACCGCGGTGATCATGAACATGTGTGTCTTCGGCGCCGTGGCATTGGGCCCGTTCATCGGCGGCGCGCAGGCCGAGGCACACGCATGGCGCCCGCTGTTCTGGATCGTGGCCGCCGTCGCTGTGCTGGCGTTGATCATGGCGGCGTTGACATTCGAGGATGCCCCGCCCGCCGACCTCGATGCGCCGCGCGACGTGAAGGCCATCGGCCTCGCGGCCGTCGGCTGCACGGCCGCATTCGTCGGCGCCGCGCAACTGACGACCCATGGGTTGACAGACGTCGCCGCGGTTGCCCCGATGGTCGGCGGCCTCGTGTTGATCGCGGTGTTGATCGCCTACCAGTTCAGGGC
>JAEZKH010000289.1 GCA_023415515.1 Actinomycetes bacterium | reverse complement strand
CCGGCTTCTTGTGTACCGCGATCACCGACCGACGCGCCAGGGAACTCGAGCTGCCGCCGATGGTGACCGACAACACCGAAGCACACGGGACGGCATTCCTGGTCAGCGTGGATGCCCGCGGCACCGGAACCGGCATCAGCGCAGGCGATCGCGCCACGACGATCCGGGCGCTGGTCGACGCCGCCACCCGACCTTGGGACCTCGCTCGTCCCGGGCACGTTCTTCCCCTTCAGGCGCGGCCAGGAGGAGTGTTGGAACGGCGGGGCCACACGGAGGCCGGCGTCGACCTGTGCCGACTCGCCGGTCTTCGTCCGGCGGCCCTGCTCTGCGAGCTCGTCACCGCGGACCGCTGCGGAATGATGAGGGGCGCTGAGCTTTTCGAGTTTGCCACTGCGCACGAGATGCCAATGATATCCATCGCGGCCCTCGCCGAGTACCGCAGGGAACGCACCGGGCTGGTGCAGCGTGTCAGTGAGGCCGCCTTGCCGGCACGGGCGGATTTCGCGGCGATCTGCTACCGCTCGATCGACGACGGTGTCGAGCACATCGCGATGACGCTCGGGCCCGTCGGCGACGGCCGCGACACCGTGGTGCGGATACACAGCGAATGCCTCACCGGGGATGTCTTCGGATCGGAACGGTGCGACTGCGGCGCCCAGCTCGAAGCGTCGATGGACCTCATCCGGCGGCGCGGCCGCGGTGTGCTGATCTATGTGCGCGGCCACGAAGGACGCGGCATCGGCCTCGGGCACAAGATCCGGGCATACGAGCTGCAGCAGCGGCTCGGGTTGGACACCGTGGACGCGAACCTTCGGCTGGGACTTCCGGTGGACCTGCGTGACTACAGCGTGGCCGCTCACATCCTGGCCGATCTCGGGGTGCAGCGGGTGCAGCTCATCACCAACAATCCGGACAAGCAGGCCGCACTCACCGAGCACGGTCTCACCGTCGTCGACCGTGTCCCGATCAGTACACCGGCCAGCACCCACAACGTGGCCTATCTGCGAACCAAGCGGGATCGCATGGGTCACTCCATCGAACTGGCCGAACGGAGTCCGAGTTGGGGCCCGGTGTTTCCTCCGCGCCCCACGGCAGCGATGGCCGATCATCCGGGCGTCCCGAGCTTTTCGGCCTGATCCATCGAGAGCACCACCTGGCCGGATCAGAAAGGATTCCGATGTCAGAACCGATCTACCGACTCACCGACATCGTCGGTACCTCCAACACAGGCGTTGAGGACGCCGTCCGCTCGGGCATCGACCGTGCCCGTCGCACCCTGCGCGGCCTGGACTGGTTCGAGGTCAGCGAGATTCGCGGCGCCATTGCCGCAGAGGACACGATCAACTTCCAGGTCACCATGAAGGTGGGGTTCCGCCTCGATGGCGACGAGGAGGGGTAGCGTCCGAAGACCCGATCGCCCATGCCCGTCGTGCGTGCGCAGCGCCCGTGCCGATAGCGGCGGGTTTCGATTCTGCAGCGTGAGGATGCACTAAAATCACTTCAATGAGTGGGCCTGACGACGTGGACGGGACGCAGACTCCCGCGCCACGCCGCCGGATGAAAGCGCCGGCCCGGCGCGAGCAGATGATCGACGCCGCCCGGCAGATCTTTCTGGAGAAGGGCCTCGAAGGCGCCCGCACCAAGGACATCGCGCTGGCATGCGGGGTCAGTGAATCGATCATCTACCGGCACTTCGCCTCGAAGGAAGAAATCTTCGAGGCTGCGATTCTCGACCCGCTCACACACCATCTCGACGAATACGCCCGCATGACTGCGAATTTCGCCACCCTCAGCGGACGGGCCCGGATTGCGCGCAGCATCGAAGTGCACCGGACCGCGCTCGAGTCGATGCGCCGGATCGCTCCGCTTCTCGGCGTTGCGCTGTTCGCCGACCGCACCACAGGCCGGAAGTTCTATTCGGAGATGGTGGCGCCGTTGATCGATCAGGGCGCGGCCCTGCTGCGAACCGCGCTCACCGGATGGGCAGAGGATCACGGAGACCCGGAATTCCTTTTCCGGTCGATGTTCGGCACGTACTTCATGCTGACCGTCGACGCGGCGATGCGCGATGAACCACTCGACGTCGACCGCCTGGCCATCGAACTGACCGACCTGTTCAATGCCGCGGTGTCACATCTGAACCAGTCCTCCGCACGGCGGACTTCCTGAGCGGCTCCTGCGACTGTGCTGAGTCGGTAATCGACACTTTCTTGTAAGCACTCACTGGCCACCCGTCCAAGGCCGTGGAGGCGATGGTGCGCCGCTATTGCACGCCCGGCGCACCCCGAAGTGTGGATGTTTCGCCCGGTCAACGCACGGCGAGGTGCCGCGTCGAATACCGGCCGAGGACACGGGGCAGCGGCACACTCGCGACCATCGGTGTGATCTGCGTCAATTTTCAGGGTTGACCATGCGGTGCAACGCCCTTATAGTCTCAGAGCAAGTAAGCACTCACTTGTTAGGTAAAGGGAGTCCAGTGTCGGTTGCCGTGAACGTTGTGAAGCCGGAGTGCCACGAGCCGGCCGGCGTCGCGAGCCGCACTGCGAATGGGCCCGGCAAGCGACTGCCTATCGGCAACTCCGCAGCGCCCCAAAGCAATCCGTCAGGCCTCGGCTGCCAGGGTGCACGGTCGTGATCGCCTCCGTCGGTGCGCTGAAACCCGCACGCAGGCTCGGTGAATTCTTCGCCATGTCATTGGACACATTGGCGCTGATCCCGCGCCGCCCCTTCGCGTGGCGCGAATTCATCCTGCAGGCCTGGTTCTTGGCACGGGTGTCGATGGTGCCGACCCTGATGCTCTCGATCCCGTTCACCGTGCTCTTGGTGTTCACCTTCAACATCCTGCTCATCGAGTTCGGTGGCGCCGACTACTCCGGCACCGGTGCCGCCCTTGGCGCGGTCACCCAGATCGGGCCGGTGGTCACGGTGCTTGTCGTGGCGGGCGCGGGTGCCACCGCGATGTGCGCCGACCTCGGCGCACGCACCATTCGCGAAGAACTCGACGCACTGCGCGTGATGGGCATCAACCCCGTCCAAGCGCTGGTCGTCCCACGGGTACTCGCGGCCACCCTGGTGGCGCTGATGCTGGCGTCGTGGGTGGTGCTCGTCGGCCTGATCGGCGCGTTCTGCTTCGCCGTGTATGTCCAGCACGTCACGCCGGGTGCTTTCGTCGCCGGGTTGACGCTGCTCACCGGCCTGAGCCAGGTCGTCATCTGCCTGGTCAAGGCGGCACTCTTCGGGCTGGCCGCCGGACTGATCGCCTGCTACAAGGGCATGTCCGTCGGCGGCGGCCCGGCCGGTGTCGGCAACGCCGTGAACGAAACGGTGGTCTTCTCGTTCATGGCGCTGTTCCTGATCAACGTGCTGGCGACGGCCGTGGGTGTGAAGGTGACATATTGAGCTACACCGGAGCGGCCAGCACACAGTATCCGCGGCTGCGCCGCATGATCGCCAACTGGTTCGCGACTCTGACACGTATCGGCACTCAAGCCGAATTCTACGGAGCCACAATCGCTTACACCCGCGCCGCGCTCGTTCACTACCGCGTGGAGATCCTGCGGCAGGTGGCGCAAATGAGTCTGGGCGCCGGTGCGCTCGCCGTCATCGGTGGAACGGTGGTCATCGTCGGCTTCTTGACACTGTCGACCGGCGCCCTGGTCGCCGTGCAGGGCTACAACCAGTTCGCGAGCTTCGGCGTCGAGGCGCTGACCGGCTTCGCGTCGGCCTACTTCAACGTCCGCCTGATCGCTCCGCTGATCGCGGGGATCGCGTTGGCCGCCACCATCGGCGCAGGCGCCACCGCCCAACTCGGTGCGATGCGCATCAACGAAGAGATCGACGCGTTGGAAGTCATGGGTATCAGGGCGATCGCCTACCTGGCCTCGACGCGGCTACTGGCCGGGGTCGTCGTGGTCATCCCGCTTTACTGCGTGGCGGTTCTGATGTCGTTCCTGGCCGCCCGGGTGGGCACCACCGCCGTGTACGGGCAGTCGGCAGGCGTCTACGACCACTACTTCAACACCTTCCTCAACCCCACCGACGTGATCTGGTCGTTC
>JAEZKH010000264.1 GCA_023415515.1 Actinomycetes bacterium | reverse complement strand
GCGTGAGCGCGACACCGATCTGATCGTCGCCGGACGATATCTGGACAAGTACCAGAAACGCGACGGCGCATGGAAGATCGCGCAACGAACCATCGTCACCGACTGGGCGCAGACGCGTGACCCGTCGTCGATGGATCTGAGCCACCCGATCACCGAGGACACGCTCAAGGGCACGCCGGACGCCAACGATCCGTCCTATCAGTTCTTTTCGTTGCTGAGCTGACGTGGCTGTGGTTCGAATGCGGCGAGCGGTGGTAACCAGACCTGGACTGCGTCGGAGGCGGACAGGAAGCGACGATGGGCGTATGGGAGGACGCACTGCGGGAGGCCGCGGCGCAACGCTACGAAGAAGTGCAGACACTTGCCCGCCAGCGCGCGCAAGCGGCGGAGCAGGCCCACGCGCTCACGGAGTTCGTCGATGGCATGCGTCGACTGGCGGTTCCACCCGGACGTCACGCCTTCTTGATGTTGAAAGGCGACCCGGCGGCCGGGCGCTACCGAGCGTCGCTCAGGCACAAGATCGTCGGCTGGGACCTCGGCTGCGATGTCGTCGTCACCCCCGAGGGGTCGGTGTACGACTTGAAAGACCAGGACAGGCAGCCGTGCGATGTGGTGCGGCCGCTGACCTTCTCGGGACCCGACGGCATGTCGCAGTCGCTGACCGAATTGCTCCGCCGGGCGTCGGCGCGCGCGGAGGAGAGCCACTAGTCCGTCGTCGACACAGAGGATGGCCATGAAATCGGTGCTGCTGTCGCGGCGTGATGTGGATTTTCTGCTGTTCGACTGGCTGCGGGTCGACGAACTGACCCGGCGTGAGCGCTTCGCTGAGCACTCCCGCGAGACGTTCTCCGAGGTGCTCGACCTGTGCGAGCACCTCGCCGAGCGCTATTTCTCGCCGCACAACAAGACGAGCGACGCCAACGAGCCGACATTCGACGGCGAGAAGGTCACGGTCGTCCCCGAGGTGAAGGAGGCCATCGACGCGTTCGCAGCAGCCGACTTGATCTCGATGTCGATGGACCAGGAGTTCGGCGGTGCGCAGCTTCCCGTCACCGTCGCCCAGGCCGGTTTCGCGTGGTTCTCGGCGGCCAACATCAGCACCACCGGCTATCTGATGCTCACCATGGCCAACGCCAACCTGCTGACGCGGTTCGGCTCACCGGAATTGGTCGAGGCGTTCCTGCCCCCGATGCTGGCCGGGCGGTTCTCCGGCACGATGGCGCTGTCGGAGACTCAGGCGGGGTCGTCGCTGGCGGACATCGTCACCCGTGCCGAACCGCAGGCCGACGGCACGTACCGGTTGTTCGGCTCGAAAATGTGGATATCCGGCGCCGAACACGAGATGACCGACAACATCGTCAACCTGGTGCTGGCGAAGATCCCCGGGGGGCCGCCGGGGACCAAGGGCATATCGCTGTTCGTCGTGCCGAAATACCTCGTCGACGCCGACGGCGCGATCGGCGAACGCAACGACGTCGCGCTGGCAGGTCTCAATCACAAGATGGGTCAGCGGGGCATCACGAACACCGTGCTCAGCCTCGGTGACGGCACCTACAGTCCCGGCGGGCGAGCCGGCGCTGTCGGCTATCTGGTCGGCGAACAGCACCGGGGGATCGCCTACATGTTCACGATGATGAACGAGGCGCGCCTCGGGGTCGGGATGGGGGCGGTGGCGTTGGGCTACACGGGCTACCTGAAGTCGGTCCGGTATGCGCGCGAACGTCCGCAGGGGCGGCCGATCACCGCCAAGGATCCGGCGACGCCACAGATCGCGATCATCGAACACGCCGACGTGAAGCGAATGCTGTTGGCGCAGAAGGCTTATGTCGAAGGCGGCCTGGCGCTGCTGCTCTACTGCGCCAAGTTGGTCGACCTGCAGCACAGCGCCGATACCGACGACGAGCGAGACCGGGCCGCGCTTCTGCTGGATATGCTGACGCCGGTTGGCAAGAGCTGGCCGTCGCAGTGGTGCCTGGAGGCCAACAGCCTCGCGATCCAGGTCCACGGCGGATACGGCTACACCCGTGAGTACGACGTCGAACAGCACTACCGTGACAACCGGCTCAACGCGATTCACGAAGGCACGCACGGCATTCAGAGCCTCGACCTGCTCGGCCGCAAGGTTCCCATGCGTGGCGGCGCGGGACTCGCCGCGCTGGGCGAGGTGATCGGCGAGACGGTGGCCGAGGCCGCTCGCCTGGATGGAGAGGCCGCCGAATACGCGGCCCAGCTGAATGCCTCGTGGCAACGCCTCGCTGCCGTGACCGCAGTCATGTTCAGCTCCGGCGACGTCGAGGCGGCGCTGGCCAACAGCGTCGTGTATCTCGAAGCGTTCGGGCACATCGTGGTGGCATGGATCTGGCTCCAACAGCTGCTTGCGGCGCATGGCAGGCAGGGTGACTTTTACGACGGCAAGCGAGCAGCCGCGCGGTACTTCTTCCGCTACGAACTGCCCAGGAGAGGCCCGCAACTGGATCTGCTGGAGTCACTCGACCGCACGACGTTGCAGATGCGCGACGGCTGGTTCGGCTGACCCGCCAAAACCGGTCAGGTTGAATCCATTTCGCGGATCGGTGTGGTGTCGGGTGCGGGTCGGCCATCTGCATCTACTCTGAAGGAATGCCGGAGCTCCAACCGGTCATGGGGGTTCTTCGAAAGTTGGCGGGGTCCTGTCTCCTCGCCGGCGTACTGGTGGCCGCGCTGATGTTCCCGTTCGTCGGCGGTATCGGGCTTCTGTCCAACCGCGCCTCTGACGTCGTCGCCGACGGCTCTGCCCAACTGCTCCAAGGTGAGGTGCCGCAGGTTTCGACGATGGTCGACGCCGCAGGCAACCCGATCGCGTGGCTGTATTCTCAGCGGCGCTTCGAGGTGCCATCGGATCAGATTGCAAACACCATGAAGCTTGCGATCGTCTCGATCGAGGACAAGCGGTTCGCAGAACACAATGGGGTGGACTGGCAGGGTACGTTGACAGGCCTGTCCGGCTATCTGTCGGGCAACATGAATACCCGTGGCGGATCGACGATCGAGCAGCAGTACGTCAAGAATTATCAGCTGCTGGTGACGGCTCGAACCGATGCCGAGAGGCGGGCAGCTGTCGCCTTGACGCCGGCGCGCAAGCTCCGCGAGATACGGATGGCGCTGACCATCGACAAGACGCTGTCGAAGCCGGAGATCCTGACCCGCTACCTCAACCTGGTGTACTTCGGCAACGGCGCTTTCGGCATTCAAGACGCCGCGCAGACGTACTTCGGCATCGATGCCTCGCAGCTCAACTGGCAACAGGCCGCGCTGCTTTCCGGCATGGTGCAATCGACCAGTTCGCTCGACCCCTACACCAACCCCGATGCCGCGCTGCAGAGGCGAAACGTCGTGTTGGACACGATGATCGAGAATCTTCCTCAACAAGCCGACGAGTTCCGCGCGGCTCGAGCCCAGCCATTGGGAGTACTTCCAGAGCCAAGGCGGCTGCCGGATGGATGCATCTCCGCGCGCGAGAACGGGTTCTTCTGTGACTACGTGCTCGAGTACCTCGCGAGCGTCGGAATCAGCAGGGACCAGGTCGCCCGGGGTGGTTATCTGATCCGCACCACGCTGGATCCGAAGGTGCAGGCGTCCGTCAAGACGGCGATCGATGGGATAGCCAGCCCGACGCTCGACGGGGTCGCGAGTGTGATGAGCGTGATCAAGCCCGGCAGGGAAACCCACCGCGTCATGGCGATGGCCACCAACCGCACGTACGGCCTCAACGGCGACGCGTATGAAACGGTTCAGCCTCTGCCCTTCTCTCTCGTCGGCGACGGAGCCGGCTCGGTATTCAAGATCTTCACCACCGGCGCGGCGCTCGACATGGGTATGGGCATCGACGCTCAGTTGCAGGTACCCGGATCTTTTCAAGCCAAGGGCCTCGGCAGCAGCGATACGCCGGGATGTCCGAAAGACACCTGGTGCGTGAAGAACGCCGGCAACTACCGCGGCTCGATGAACGTCACCGATGCACTTGCGACGTCGCCGAATACGGCGTTTGCGAAGTTGATTCAGCAGGTCGGCGTTCCGCGCGCGGTCGACATGGCGGTCCGGTTGGGTCTTCGGTCCTACGCGCTTCCCGGGACAGCGCGCGCCTATGACGCGACGAGCAACGAAAGCCTGGCCGACTTCATCAAGCGCCAGAACACCGGGTCGTTCACCCTGGGCCCGTACCAGCTCAACGCACTCGAGTTGTCGAACGTCGCGGCGACACTCGCCTCCGGAGGCATGTGGTGCCCTCCCACGCCGATCGACACGATCTTCGACCGCCACGGCAACGAGGTCCCCGTCGAGAGTCAGCCGTGCAATCAGGCGGTCCCCGAGGGGCTCGCCAATACGTTCGCGAACGCGCTGAGCAAGGACAGTCAGAGCCCGGGCACCGCGGCCGGCGCGGCCAGTTCAGTGGGTTGGACCCTGCCGATGTCGGGCAAGACCGGGACCACCGAAGCACATCGATCATCGGCTTTCGTGGGCTTCACCAACCAGTACGCCGCGGCGAACTACATCTTCGCCGACTCCGGCAGTCCGGCAGGCATCTGTTCATTTCCCCTGCGTGAGTGCGGCAGCGGCGACCTGTACGGCGGCAACGAACCTGCCCGCACATGGTTCGAGGCGATGGAGCCGATAGCGAACGATTTCGGCGAGGTGCACCTTCCGCCGACCGATCCGCTCTACGTCGACGGTGCACCGGGTGGCCGAGTTCCCAGTGTCTCAGGGTTGAAAGTGGATGAGGCGCGGCAGCGTCTCGCGGATGCCGGCTTTCAGGTCGCCGACCAGCCGACCTACGTGAACAGCTTCAGTTCCTATGGAACGGTGGTCGGGACCAACCCGAACGGTCAAACCTTCCCCGGTTCGATCGTCACCATCAACGTCAGCAACGGGGTAGCACCACCGCCGCCGCCGCGTCCCGTGGAGGCGCCACCGGTCGACCGGCCGGAGGGAGGT
>JAEZKH010000181.1 GCA_023415515.1 Actinomycetes bacterium | reverse complement strand
GTGCGCAGTACCCTCTTCGCTCCTCGCGTGCGCAGTACCCTCTTCGCTCCTCGCGTGCGCAGTACCCTCTTCGCTCCTCGCGTCCGCAGTCACCGCGCCATTCTATGGACAGCGGCCCGCAGCCCCCTTAGCCCCTACTTCTTGCCGCCGAGCAGGCCGCCGAGGATATCGCCGATGGCGCCACCCTGCTGCCCGCCGATGACGCTGCCGAGGATGCTGCCGAGCGGGTTGTCGTTACCGCCACCGCCACCGCCGCCGCCCGCACCGGCGAGGATGCTTCCGAGGATGTCACCGAGACCACCGCCGGACGACTGTGCCTGCGGCTGCTCTGCCTGCGCGGCCTCGCCGCCGCCCTTGGTCAGTTGCTTGCCGATGTAGGCCAGCACGATCGGCGCGAGAATCGGCAGCAGCTTCTTGATCAGGTCACCGCTGCCCGCGCCCTGGCCGGAGAGCGCCGACGCGACGGCGTTGCTGTCGTTGCCACCGAAGAGATTCGCGACGAGGTTGTCGCCTTCCTTCTCGTCGACCTGCTCGACGTTCACGCCGCCGTCGATCAGGCCGCTCTCGCCCTGCTGCTGCACGGCGGACTCGAGCTTGCTGGAATCGATGTCGTCGGACTGCACGTTCTGCGCCAGCCCACCGACCAGCGCAGGCACCAACGTCTTGACCGCATTGTCGACTTCGCCCTGATCGGCACCGATTTTCTTCGCGATGTCCGCTACCGGAATCTGCGCGTAGAGATCGTCGAGACCTGCCATCGTCGTGCCCACCTTCATCGCTGGTTACGTTCTTCCGAGCACGACCCTAGTCCGCCTGACCGGTGCTGACCGATGTTCTGCGCGGGTGGCTCAATTCAGCCGGGTGGTCGCCAATGACACACCGGCAGCGGGGAATCGAGCCAGCAGCGCATCGCCCATCGCGGCTGCGGGCGTCAACACGCCGCGCAGGTCGGGTAGCCGGTCGCGGTCCAGCGCCAAGGCCAGACCGCTTTCCCCGAGCAGCACCGAGGTGGCCTTGTAGCCGGGGTCGCCCTTCTGCGACATGGTCGCCCGGTAGCGCGCCCCTGTCGTCGTGGTGGTGTAGGTCTCGACGCTGTAGTGACCCCGCTCGCGGGTGCGTTCGCTGGGTCCGCTGCCGGGATCGGGCAGGATCTTCTCGACGAACTTCTCGGGCACGGTGTGCAGGTAGCGGCCGCCGATCCCGGTAGCCAGCGCACCGACGCCGGCGGCAACCGCCGACGCGACCGGGGCGAGCGCCGAGGTACCGAGGCTTTGACATTCGGAGTAGCGGAATCGCCTGCCGTACACCCAGTCCTGTAATGCATTGCTGCGCCGGACAACTCGGGTGTTCGTCGCCGCCATGATGAATCCCGCGGTCCAATAGCCGTCCAGCTCGGGAGCTATCTGGCGGCCGCGCCGCCACGGAAAGTCGGGCTGGGGACCGAATTCCGGCTCGGCCGATCGGTCGGTGGTCAGGGTGTACGGGTCTTCGAGCCGGCGCTTGGTGTCCGGATCACTCGACATCGCCCGGACCACATCCGCGATCGAGGCGAGGGTACCGCCCGACAGACCGCCCGCCACTTTCCGCACCACCATCGTGGTGTCCGTCAATTCGCCCTCGCCGTCTGCGGAGGCCTGCCGAAAGAGCGCATGAACCGTGAGATCCGAAGGGATGGAGTCGAATCCGCAGGCGTGCACGATGCGGGCTCCGGTGTCGGCGGCCTGCTTGTGGAAGTGGTCGATGCTGTCCCTCATGAACATCGGCTCTCCGGTCAGATCCGCGTAGTCCGTCCCCGCGGCGGCGCACGCGGCAACAAGCGGCAGCCCGTAGCGGTTGTAGGGTCCGACCGTCGTCAGCACGACCTGTGCCCTTGCGGCCATCTCGGCGAGGGTCGAGGGCTGGGTGGCGTCGGCCGCGATCAACTCCCAGGACCGGGCCGAGTCACCCAGCGAGTCGCGGACCGCGAGCAGCTTGTCGGGCGACCGACCCGCCAGGGCGATGCGGGCGCCGCCCACGTCGGCCAGGTACGCGGCGGTCAGCTTCCCGACGAACCCGGTCGCGCCGTACAGAACGATGTCGAACTCACGGTTGCCCACGTTTGCCGACGCTACCCCAGCGCTTCGGGCGGTCGGACCGCGTCACCGAGCACGTGCCGGGACAGGAACGCCTCGACCACCTCGTACCAGACCTTGGCGTTCTGCGGAGAGAGCACCCAGTGGTTCTCCGATGGGTAGTAGAGGAACTGGTGCGGGCTGCTGCCGTCGTCGCCCGCGGGCAGTCCCGACTCGGTCAACAGTTCGTACCACAGGCGCAGGGCCTCGCCGATCGGCACGCGGTAGTCCTTGTCGCCGTGGATGACGAGCATCGGTGTCCGGATGGCGCCGACGAAGTTGTGCGGCGAATTCGCCTCAGCCATCTCCCTGGTCATCTCGCGCACCCAGTAGTAGGCGGAATCGGTGGTCGAGTTGAACTGGTCGAGCGCCCACAGGCTGGCATGGGTGACGACCGCGTCGAACCGGTCGGTGTGGCCCGCGATCCAGTTCGCCATGTACCCGCCGAACGAGCCGCCCATGACGGCCGTGCGGGACGCATCGATGCGCGGGTGCGCACAGGCGGCATCGGTCGCCGCCATCAAGTCGTCATAGGGCGCCCCTCCCCAGTTGCCCCAGCCCCGCTGGACGAAGGCCTGCCCGTAACCGGTCGACAGCGCGGGATCGGGCAGCAGCACGGCGTAGCCGCGCGCGGCGAGCACCCATGGGTTCCATCGCCAATGCCACGAGTTCCAGCTGGCCAGCGGACCGCCGTGCACCCAGAGCAACAGCGGGGCGGGCCGGTCGTCCTCGGGAAGCACCAGCCAGGAGCGCACCGCCGTGCCGTCCGCGGTTGTTGCGGTGACCTCGGCGAGTGAGCCGGGTAGGGCGGGCGGTGGGATGCACGGCAGGACGGTGACGGTGCCGTCCCGGTCGATCCGGACCGGATGCGGCGGCGCCGCGTACGAACTGCGCAGAGCGTAGAGAACCCCGTCGGGCGCGGCCGTCACATCGGAGTAGGCGTGGTCGTCGACGGTCAGCTGTTCAACCGAACCGTCTGCCAGCCGGATCCGGAAGACCGGGCAACGACCGCCGTCGTCTGCGGTGACGAACAGTTCGTCGCCCGGGCGCGACCACGTGACAGAGGCGGGCCAACGATCCCAACTGACGGCGAGGTCCGTGATCGCGTCACCGAAACCCAAGCAACTCAACGTGATCCGCGGTGCACGCTGCGGGGTCGAGTACGACTCGCGAAGGAATGCCACCGCTGAACCGTCCGGTGCGATGACCGGGCTGAAGAGATCGGCGCCTTGCTCGTCGGCGATCACGGTGCGCTCGCCGGAGGCGACGTCGATGCGCACCAGCACCGACCGCAGCGAGGCGTCGGCCGCGGGCAGCCGCCATGTGGCGACGACGAAACCGCCGTCTGCGCTGACGTCGAAGTCGGCGTCGCGCAGCGCTGCACCGGGACGTGGGGCCAGGTCGACCGGGGTCGGGTCGCCGTCAGGGTCGAGCAGCAGAAGATGCGGGGCGCCGGGACCGAGGTCCTTGTCCCAGTGCCGCACCGGATATCCGGTGTGCAGGATCGCGGTGACCTTGTTGTCCTTGCGCAGCTTCCGCAGCCGTCGGTCGTCGTCGACGCTGTCGGCCGACGGCAACAGGGGCGCGCGGACGACGGCCCGCGAGGCGGCGGGCGCGGTCATGACGGCTTCGACACCGCCGGGCGGCGCGAACATCTGAACGGCCTCACCACCGGCGGCCGGCAGTTTCCACAGCGCGGCGGGCGGGCTGTCGTCGTCTTCGGTCGGACGCGCCGCGACGAACAACAGGTCCCCCGCCGCGGTGAAGGTCGGCGCCGATTCGCCCTTGGCTCCCCAGGTCAGCCTGCGCGCCGGGCGTCGCGCCTGCGGGTCGAGTTCCCACACCGCGCTGACGTATTCGGTGCGCTTGTCGTTGAGTTCGCTGACCGTCGTCACGACCCGCGAGCCGTCCCCCGACACCGCGAGACCCGCAGGCCGGGGCAGCGCGAGGTACGCATCGAGGTCACCGAACGGAGTCTGGGTCATCGATCGTTCGTAACACAGTGCCGGTGAACGGTGAGGTTTGATGTCGAACTGACGGTGCGCAGGCGCTCGAACTCGTCGGCGAGAGGTGGGCACTGCTCGTCGTCTGGGAGATCGTGCTGGGTGCACGCCGGTTCAGCGACATCGTCGCGGGCACCGGAGCGCCGCGGGACCGCATCGCCGCGCGGTTGACGGCGTTGGCGGCCGCTGTTGGTGTTCGCGACATCTGAGGAAGCGAGGCCCGGCGCTACCGTCGACGGGTGGTAGCACAGAAGTTCCTTGTCATCGGCGGCGGGATCGCCGGGCTGGCGAGCGCCGTCGCGCTGCAGCGTCACGGCCATCACGTGACCGTCCTGGAAAGCCGCGTCGGCACCGCGACGGGCGCGGGGATCAGCATCTGGCCGAATGCGCTGGCCGCCCTGGATCACATCGGCCTCGGCGACGCGGTGCGAGATTCCGGCGGCCGCATCACCGCGGGAGCGATGCGCTGGCGCGACGGCACCTGGCTGCGTAGGCCCTCGGGCGAACGCCTCGTCCGCGCACTCGGTGAGCCGCTGGTCGTGGTGCGGCGATCCGTCCTCAACGACGTGCTGGCCGCCGCACTCGAACCCGGGACGCTGCAGACGGGTCTGAGCGCCGAGGACATCGCGACCACGGCGGCAGGCGTCCGGGTGACGTTGTCGGACTCGACGACGCGACAGGCCGATGCGGTGATCGGCGCCGACGGCACGCACTCGGTGGTGGCGCGGCATCTGAACGGCCCACTGAACAACACCTACGTCGGGTACACCGCGTGGCGCGGCATCGCCGACGCGGGCATGGACCCCGCGCTCGCCGGGGAAACGCTGGGACCGGGAAGCGAATGCGGGCACGTCCCGTTGGGCGCCGACCACTCCTACTGGTTCGCCACCGAACGCACACCAGAGGGAGCGACCGCCCCGCAGGGCGAACTGGCGTACCTGAAGTCTCGGTTCGGTTCGTGGGCCGAACCCCTTCCGCAACTTTTGGACGCGACCGATCCCGCTTCGGTGCTCCGAAACGATCTGTACGACCGCGATCAGGCGAGGGTGTGGTCGAAAGGCCCGATCGCGCTGGTCGGTGACGCCGCGCATCCGATGCGCCCGCATCTGGGCCAGGGCGGCTGCCAGGGGCTCGAGGATGCCGCCGTCCTGGCCGCCTTCGTCGACCAGAGCGGTGACCTGCCCACGGCGTTCGCCCGATACGCGACGTTCCGACGGCCGCGGGTGAAGTCCCTGGTCCGTGAGTCGATGCGACTCGGACAGGTGCTGAATCTCCGGCCGCCACTGTTGAGCGCGGCGGTCGGCCGGGCTACCGCGTTCGTGCCGGAAGCGGTGCTGACCCGGCACCTGGCGACGGTCGCGGCGCGGTCGGCGTTCACGGCGCCGACGGCCGCGTCAGCCTAGGCCGAACGGGCTGAGGAACGTCGAGCAGACCTGCCGAAGGTCGACGATGCCGAGGATCGCGCCGCCGCGCACGGCGCCGCACCCCACCATCGGGCTTGATGCGTTCCAGATCGCCGGGCCGCCTGCGGCCGAACCGCATTTGGGCCACGCCTTGAGCCCCTGCGTCCGCAGCACGTTCTCCGCCACGCGGATCTGCTCCTCGCGAGAGGCCGCCGCAGGATGGCCGCGGCCGCCGTTGGACGCCCAGGTGGACGGCTTGAACTGCAGGCCACCGTAGAACCCGTTGCCGGTGTTGGTCGACCAGTTGCCACCGGATTCACACTGTGCGATGGCATCCCAGTCGACGCTGTCGGCATTGGCGGTCGCCGCCGACATGGTCAACGAGGCAAACGAAAGTGCAGCGGCAATTGCGAGCAACCAGGCGGTCTTTTTCGCCGCCTGGATGACTGAGTGGCGTTTCTTCATCACTGTGGTCCTTCCCCGACCTTGCAACTGATGGGACTTTCGGGTTGGAAGTGCCAGGCGTTACAAGCGAGGTATATGCACGTTATCGAGACGGAATAGGACACAGCTAGCGATGGGGCAAATGAGTAAAAAGAGCCTAAAGTGCAGAAATAACTCGTGTGTTATTAGAGTTAATAAAGTGACAAATGTGAAAGCTGTGACTGTGGTGAAATAGACGATGCCGGGCCCCGTCAACGGGACCCGGCATCGTCGAGGTCGTGCTCCGGGGGGTCTAGCCCCGTCGGCCGCAGACCGGCCAGGCGCCGATGCCCTGGCTCTTCAGCACGTTGTTGGCCACCCGGATCTGCTCGTCACGGCTGGCGTGGTGGGGCGAGCCCGAGCCGCCGTTGGACCGCCAGGTGCTCATGGTGAACTGCAGCCCGCCGTAGTAGCCGTTACCGGTGTTGGTCGACCAGTTGCCGCCCGACTCGCAGGCCGCGACGGCATCCCAGTTCACACCGCTGTCCGCATTCGCAGTACCGGTCGCCACAAGCGTCGACGCCATCGGTGCAAGCACGAGGGCGCCCGCGAAGGTGGCCAGCCCGAACGTAGTGCGGATGTTCTTCACTTCTTTCCTTTCGCCAAGCGCGCGCCAACTACGCCCGCTGTCGCGGACGCGGAGTGCCGTCAGGCATTGGGGTTGGGCCGTGCCGTCTCGGTCAGGCACGGCAGGGGGAGCGAAGACATCACCCCGCCGGGCGTTCGAGCCCGGCGGCCGCAGACGGCGATTTCGCCGACGCGACCCCACTCACACGCAGGTTCGTGGTTTTGAAATTATTTGCTCGTTTTTTGAGCCGCTCAGGAACGTACAAACCGGGCAGAGCAATGTCATATCGAGTGGAGACGGTGTGCCGGCAGATCACGGATTGATCACGGCGGTGTTGCGACAAGGACACTGCAGGTCATCGCGGCGTGTCGTGACCTCGCGCTGCACTGCTGCAAACAGTATTTTCGTGACCCAAATCACCGCATTTTTGTGACCTGTGACACCCTGAATAAGGTTGTTATCGCAACAAATCTGGGTATACACGCCCCAGTTATGCGTTCCAGCAGCCCTTTTCGTTGCCACCGGCCGAATTGGTTCGCTAGAGCCATATCTCGACACGTCCAACGAATCACGTTGCAACTCAGCGTATTGCGCTCACATGCAACACATACCGCGATTAAACCGTTGAGGGTGACTGTCGGCACGTCGTGCCCGATAGTTGTTGTCAAATAACGGTTTTGAGCGCGAGGAGATTTCACAGACCACCACGTCGGCGGATGAACACGACTCACGGACGGTGGCGCGTCGGCAGAGTCACTGTCTCGACCATGACTGCGGCCGGCGTACCACGTCGCGTCAAAAGCCGGCCGCAAGAACGTCGCCGACAGCCGGATCGCGAAATCCGCGTCGCCAGTGGTGCTTTCATCATCACCGCAGCCTCGACGCGCGCCCCGCGGATGTCGAACTCATCGCCGGGCATTATTACGCGCAATCAACGGCGCACACGGTCTGAACGAACGGAAAGGGCGATCGTCGTGAAATTCAGCGGTTTGCTGAGGCCATTACCCAAGGTAATGAGCAGCCAATTCCCAGTATCAGGACAAGTCAGCGGGGGTGTTGACGTTCGTCAGAGCACGCTGCTTCGGCATCACGATGCGTTGGGTGTCGACGCTGTCGACCAGCGCCCGCATGCTGCGCTCCCCCTGTGCGACCAGAGCGTCGGCCCGGTCGGCCAACTCGGTGCGATAGACACCCGCCAGATAGTGGTCACGACCGTCCCACGGCAGCACCACGTCGACGCCGAGCCGGGCGCTGTGCTCGGCCAACTCGTCGACCAACTCGGTGGTCATGTGCGGCATGTCCACCGCGCAGACGAAGGCGAGTTCGCAACCCGCCTCGGCGGCTGCCCGCAGGCCGCGGCCGGTGGCCAGCAGAGGTCCGACGCCGCGCGCCTCGTCGCGCAATACTTCGGCCTGCAGATTCGGCAGTGGCTGACCGGGCGCGGCGATCACGAAGACCGGCGAGCATCGTGCGGTCAACGCCGAGACGACGATCTCGACCATGGTCGAGCCGTCGCAGGGCACGGTGGCTTTGTCACGCCCCATTCGGCGGGACGCGCCGCCCGCGAGTACGACAGCAGCAAGCGGCACAGGCGATGTCACGTCGATGAGACTAGTCGACGGTCCAGGTGTCTTTGCCGCGCAGCAGCGCCTGCAGTGCCGCCGTGTCGTGCGGCCTGGCGTCGCGGGCATCGGCAAGCTGCTGACGGGCCGCGTCGTCGTAGGTCGGCTTGCTGACCTGACGGAAGATGCCGGTCACCATGTGCTCGAGGTTCTGCTCGGACAGCCGCGACAGCGCGAACGCGTACGCCGGATCCTCGACCTGCGAGTTGTGCACGACGATCTCGTCGACGGAGACATCGGCGGTCTTGGCCACCTCGAGCCCGTAGCCGGACTTCACCACGCAGTAGCCGCCGTCGGCGCCGAAGGTGATCGGCTCACCGTGGCGAAGGTTGATCAAGCGCTCCTCTGCACCCTCCTTGCGGAGCGCGTCGAACGACCCGTCGTTGAAGATCGGGCAGTCCTGCAAGATCTCGACCAGGGCGGCACCGCGGTGCGCGGCCGCGGCGCGCAGCACCTCCGACAGCCCCTTGCGGTCCGAGTCGAGCGCGCGACCGACGAACGTGGCGTCGGCGCCGAGCGCCAGCGACACCGGGTTGAACGGATAGTCCAGCGAGCCCATCGGCGTGGACTTGGTGATCATGCCGACCTCCCACGTCGGTGAGTACTGCCCCTTCGTCAGACCGTAGATCCGGTTGTTGAACAGCAGGATCGTGATGTTGACGTTGCGGCGCAGCGCATGGATCAGGTGGTTACCGCCGATGGACAGCGAGTCACCGTCACCGGTCACCACCCAGACCGAGAGATCCGGCCGCGCCAGCGCGAGCCCGGTTGCGATGGTCGGCGCCCGGCCGTGGATGGAGTGGAAGCCGTAGGTCTCCAGGTAGTACGGGAATCGGCTCGAGCAGCCGATACCGCTGACGAACGCGATGTTCTCCCTGCGCAGACCCAATTCGGGCAGGAAGTTGCGAATCGTGTTGAGGATGACGTAGTCACCGCAACCGGGGCACCAGCGGACCTCCTGATCGCTGGTGAAATCCTTGCTCTTCTGCGGTTGGTCGGTCGTGGGCACGCCGGAGGTACCGGTGAGCCCCAGATCGGTGCCGACCAACCGGGTCGATGCGCGATCCGCCTCGCTTCTCGCTGTTGTCATGCGTCTGCTCCCACGCCAGGCTCCACAGTGGCCGCCGCCAACCGCGCGAACTTGGCCTTGTCGCTTTCTCTTTCGCTCAAAGTCCCTTCAAGGGCGGCGTCGATGATGCCTTCCACCTCGTCGGCCAGGAACGCCATGCCCTCCACCTTCGTCACCGACTGCACGTCGACAAGGAACTTGCCGCGAAGCAGCAGCGCCAACTGGCCGAGGTTCATCTCGGGCAGGACCACCTTGGGGTAGCGGCGCAACACCTCACCGAGGTTGGCGGGGAAGGGGTTGAGGTTGCGCAACTGCGCGTGCGCGACCTTGATGCCCTTGCGCCGCGCGCGTCGGCACGCCTCGCCGATCGGGCCGTACGAGCTGCCCCATCCGAGCATCAGCAGGTCCGCGTCGCCGGTCGGGTCGTCGACCTCGAGATCCGGAACGGCGATGCCGTCGACCTTGGCCTGCCGCAGCCGCACCATCAGGTCGTGGTTCTTGGGCTCATAAGAGATGTTGCCCGAGCCGTTGGCCGCTTCCAGTCCGCCGATCCGGTGTTCCAGCCCAGGGGTGCCGGGCACCGCGAACTGGCGGGCCAGCGTCTCGGGGTCGCGGGCATACGGCTGGAAGGGCTGACCGGACTCGGCGAAGGCGTGTTCGATCGGTGCGAAGGCGCCGACGTCCGGAATCTGCCACGGCTCAGAGCCGTTCGCGATCGCGCCGTCGGACAGGATCATCACCGGAGTGTGGTAGGTGATCGCGATCCTGGCCGCCTCGACCGCGACGTCGAAGCAGTCCGACGGTGACCGCGGCGCGATGACCGCGACCGGGGATTCACCGTTGCGGCCGAACATCGCCTGCAGCAGGTCGGCCTGCTCGGTCTTGGTGGGCAGGCCCGTCGACGGACCGCCGCGCTGCACGTCGATCACGATCAGCGGAAGCTCCGTCATCACCGCAAGACCGATGGCCTCCGACTTCAGCGAGATACCGGGACCCGACGTGCTGGTGACGCCGAGCGCGCCGCCGTAGGAGGCGCCGATCGCCGCGCCGATGCCTGCGATCTCGTCCTCCGCCTGGAAGGTGAGCACGTTGAAGTTCTTGTGCTTGGACAGCTCGTGCAGGATGTCCGACGCCGGGGTGATCGGGTAGGTGCCCAGCACCAGCTGGATGCCCGCGAGCTGGCCGGCGGTGACGAGGCCGTAGGCCAACGCGGTGTTCCCCGAGATCTGGCGGTACTCGCCCGATTTCAGCTTCGCCGGTGCCACCTCGTACGTGCTCGCGAACGCCTCGGTGGTCTCGCCGTAGTTCCAACCTGCCTTCAGCGCGAGCACGTTGGCCTCTGCGATGTCGGGCTTGCGGGCGAACTTCTCGCGGATGAACGCCTCGCTGTGTTCGAGTTCGCGGCCGTACATCCACGACAGCAGGCCGAGGGCGAACATGTTCTTCGCGCGCTGCCCGTCCTTCTTGGTGGCGCCGATGGACTCGACGGCTCCGAGGGTCAGCGTGGTCATCGCGACGGGCTGCACCACATAGTCCGACAGTTCGTCGGTCTCCAGCGGGTTGGCCTCGTAGCCGACCTTGGCGAGGTTGCGCTTGGTGAACTCATCGGAGTTGGCG
The DNA here is from genome assembly GCA_023415515.1 of Actinomycetes bacterium. GTDB lineage: Bacteria > Actinomycetota > Actinomycetes > Mycobacteriales > Mycobacteriaceae > Mycobacterium. Next base: position 6,952 of record JAEZKH010000181.1, on the reverse strand, counting down.
ATGACCAGGCCGCCGCGCGGCAGGTCGGAGATGTTGGCCTTCAGCGCGGCCGGGTTCATCGCGACGAGGACGTCGGGGCGGTCGCCCGCGGTCAGGATGTCGTAGTCGGCTATCTGGATCTGGAACGACGACACACCCGGCAGGGTGCCTGCCGGCGCGCGGATCTCGGCGGGGTAATTCGGTTGCGTGGCAAGGTCGTTGCCGAACAAGGCGGCTTCGGAGGTGAACCGGTCACCGGTGAGCTGCATGCCGTCGCCGGAGTCGCCTGCGAACCGGATGACGACCTTCTCGAGTTTCTGTCGCGCCCCCGTCGTGGCCTCGTCGCCGGTCGTCGTCACGACCCCTACCTCTCGTGCTGCTCTTCGATGTGTTCGTCTGTCGCGGGCTGATCGCACCATCGCGTAGACGTCGGCCCGAATTTGGTGTCACTCGCAGTACCGATTAAACCACTTCTCTTAGGTGGCCCTTCACCGCACGCGCCGGTTACCAGCACGTGAAGCCGGGTGAAATTCAGAGGTCAGCGCGGTGCGCAGGAACGTGATGAGACAGGAGTGTGTCGTTCGTCACGCCGCGGCGACACGTCTACTCTAAGGAAATTGTTACCGACCGGTAGCTGCCCGCTAGCGCTATCGCTTGGCGGGGAACTGATGTCCGGTGTCGAGGTGGACGCGTTGTTCGAGTTGGCGGGCGACGAGTTCGCTGGCCAGTTCGACCGCGCGACGAGATTCCTCACCCGCCGAGCGGTGCGCGGCGTAGCAGGCGGTGAACATATCGCCTGCCCCGGTCGTCTGGACGCCCTCGACCCGCCACGCCGCGGGCACCCGCACGACAGCGCCCTCGGAGTAGATGTCGCAGCCCTCCGAGCCGTAGGTCACCAGGATTTCCGGCACCCCAAGCCGCGCGGCGGTTGACTCGTCGAACGTGCCGTCGGCGACGATGACCGCCTCGTCCTCGGCGAGTTTGAGCACGCTGACATGGCGCAGCAGTTCGGGCGAGAAGTGCCGGTCGACGACCATCGGACCGACCCGGTCAGCCCGTACCAGCCCCTGGCCGTCGTAGACGATGCAGTGTCCGCGGGCGTCGAGCAGGGCAAGTGTCTCGGCGGGGAAGTCGGTGCGCAGCAGCGGCGCGAGGTGCAGCCACGTGGTGTCGGGGTCGGCGGCCTCGATCTCCTCGGCGCCCCACACCGGCCCGACCGCGTCGACGGACATCGCGCGGTGGTCGACGTCGACGTAGTCCAGCCGGAACGAACTCGTCCGGTCCGAGGGAATGATGCGCAGCATCGGTCCCAACTGCTCGGCGAGGTCGTCGAACAACGCGTGGTCCCGCTCGGCGCCCATCGCGACGAGGCGGCCGGGCACGTCCACTGCGGCCAGCGCCACGCCTGCGAACGACGCGCACCCACCCGGGGTCGGCGGTCCCCCGTCGATGACGTCGATCGCGAGGTTGCCCATGACGGTCACCCCTGCGATCAGACGGCCGTGCATCTCCACCCCCGCGATCCTCACGCCACCACGACGCCGATCGCCGCTCTCGCGGATAGTAGTCGGCGGATTCCCCCATCACCGATCCGCGCAGTCATGCGGGCAGGTTGAACGGTGTCACCACCTGGATCGGGACCGGCCGGACGGACTCGGCCGGCAACGCGCCGCGCTGCTGCAGGATCAGCCGAAGCGCGAGCCGCGCGTCGGCGCGCAGGTCGTTGTGCAGGACGGCGGAGATCCTGCCGTCGCGCAGCAGCGCGCGGTTGTCGGCGTCGAGGTCGTGGGCGATGAAGACCAGGCACTCACGGCCGAGCCGATCGAATGCCGCGACTGTGGCTTCGTTGCCGCCGCCGACCGAGTAAACGGCCGCCACCTGTCGGTTGCGCTCCAGCGCGTCGAGCACCAACCGTTCGTTGGTGGCGTCGATGCCGTCGCTGTCGCTGACCTCCACGATCTGGCGCCCCGACCCGCGCAGCCCGGCGCGAAAGCCGACCTCGCGCTCTCCTTCGCCGCGGAACACATTGCGGCTCAGCGTGATCAACACGTCGGCGGACGTGTCGCCGAGCCACTGCCGCATCAGATAGGCGGCCGTCGCACCCGCGCCGTGGTTGTCGATGCCGACATACGAGCACCTGGCGCTGCCCGGGACGTCGGTCGCGTACGTCACCACGGGCACGCCGTTGCCGACCAGTCCGTCGATGGCCTCGGCGACCTCGGGTTCGTCCTGGGCCTTGAGGATCACCCCGTGGCTGCCGCGCAGTCGAGTGAGCGCCTCGACCATGCGGGAAGTCGATCCGGACTCCCACAGGTGAAACCGCGCCCGCAGCATCGCGGGGGCGAACGCGGGCAGTTCGGCCTCGACCGCCGCGCGGAACGAGTCGGAGAAACGCTGGGGGGTCTGCATGACGACGTCGATGAGGTACCGCCTGCCGTTCAGACGCAGTTGAGCGCGCTGCTTGTCCAGGTCCGAGATCGCCTGCATGACCTCGGCACGGGTGTTCTCCCGGACGCCGGGGCGTCCGTTGAGCACACGGTCGACGGTGGCCTCGCTCAGCCCGGCCTGCTGGGCGATCTCGCGCACCTTGTAGCGGTGTGGCACGAGCCCTCCTTCTTTTGCGCCGAGATGGACGTAAAGGCGGCCTCTACTCGCACTTTTGCGCCCACGTGTTGGTTTGGGCGGAACCGGGATGAGGGTTTTTTGATGGGTTTTTGGTGTTGATCGGGGTGTCGACGGCTATCAGACTAGCTGCCATGGCAACACCGCTGACCACGGCATACGGCGCCCGGTCGTGGATCGACGAGTCCGATTGCCGCCTCGAGGACTTCCGAAAAGAGGTAGCGCGCGACACCGACCTCGCCGACTACCCGCATGCCGTCGACGTCCGCGAGAACGTGTTGGTCTATGCGGCAAATCCGCAGGCCGACCGGCGCGCGTTGCAGGCCGAGTTGATCAGGGCGCTGAGCGACGGTCCAGGGGTCGTCATGTTCGAGGGCGCGTTTTCGCCCGACGTCGTCGACCGCGCCGGCGAGGCGTTCTTCGCGCTCATCGACGAGCAGCGCGCGGCGGGCGCCGCCGGTGGTGACCATTTCGGGGAGCCCGGCGCCAACGAGCGCATCTGGAACGCCGCGCAGAAGCTCGCGCTGCACTCCCCCGCGGTGTTCGCCGAGTACTACGCCAACGACACGCTCGCGGTGATCGCACAGGCCTGGCTCGGGCCGCGCTACCAGGTGACCTCACAAGTCAACGTCGTCAATCCCGGTGGTAAGCAACAGATCCCGCACCGCGACTACCATCTCGGCTTCGTCGCACCCGATGACCTCGCCGCCTACCCGGCGCACGTGCACCGCACCACGCCCGCCCTCACCCTGCAGGGGGCCGTCGCGCATTGCGACATGCCGATCGACAGTGGGCCGACGATGCTGCTGCCCTACTCACAGCGGTTCGTCGGCGGCTACCTCGCGTTCAACCGGCCCGATTTCGTCGAGTTCTTCGCAGCACACCACGTGCAGGTACCGCTGCGACGCGGCGACGCGGTGTTCTTCAACCCCGCGCTGTACCACGGCGCAGGCGCCAACGTGTCGGCCGACATCCGGCGGATCGCGAACCTGCTCCAGATCTCGTCACCGTTCGGCCGCGCGATGGAGGCGCTCGACCGAGGTGCGATGGTGCGCGCGATCTATCCGTCCCTGCGCGCGATGAAGGCCGCCGGACGCTCTCAACGCGATCTGACCAACATCGTGGTCGCGACCGCGGAGGGCTATGCGTTTCCGACCAACCTCGACAGCGACCAGCCGATCGGCAGCCTGGCGCCGCCGTCGCAGGTCGACACCGTATTGGCCGCTCTTGCAGACGACTTCAGCGCTGAGCAACTCGACGTCGCACTGCGCGACCACAACGATCGGAGAATCCCGTGACCACCATCGGCGTCGTCGGACTGGGCCGCATCGGCTCCTTCCACACCGAAACCCTCAGCGGTCTGGACACCGTCGACAGGTTGGTGGTCACTGACGAGCGCGCCGATCTCGTCGCCGCCATGGCCGCCAAACACGGTGTGCAACCGGCCGATTCGGTCGACGAACTGCTGTCGTCGGGGATCGACGGATTGGTCGTCGCCGCGGCCACCCCGGCCCACGCCGAACTGACCCTCGCCGCCGTCGAGCGCGGCATCCCCACCTTCTGCGAGAAGCCGATAGCGTCGACGGCGGCCGAGTCGGCCGCGGTTGCCGAGGTCATCGCCGGCTCTGGTGTGCCGGTCCAGGTCGGCTACCAGCGTCGGTTCGACGCGGCGTTCGCCGCAGCCAAGCGCGCGGTCGACGACGGTTCGCTCGGCCTCATCCACACCGTTCGCAGCACGACGATGGATCCCGCCCCGCCGCCGATGGACTACATCGCGGGTTCGGGCGGCATCTTCCGCGACTGCGCGGTGCACGATTTCGACGCGCTGCGGTGGATCACCGGCCAGCACGCCATCGACGTCTACGCCACCGGAAGCGTCCAGGGCGATCCGCGGTTCGGTGAACTCGGCGACGTCGACACCGCCGCGGTGGTGGTCCGTTTCGAATCGGGCACCCTGGGTCTGATCTCGGCCGCGCGGTACAACGGTCGCGGGTACGACTGCAGGCTCGAGGTCCACGGTTTCGACGACTCCGTGGTGGCCGGTTGGGACCACGGGGCGCCCATGCGGAATGTGGACCCCGCCAACACGTTCCCCGAAGGTCCGGCGCACCACTTCTTCATGGACCGCTTCACCGAGGCGTTCCGGGCCGAGTTGGCGGCATTCATCGACGTCGCCAACGGCAACGCCGCCCCTGCGTGCACCGTCGCTGATGCGGTCGAGGTCGCCTGGCTCGCCGAAGCGGCAACCGAGTCCCTCGAGCGCGGTGGCCCCGTGCGTGTCGACGAAGTGAGGTCTGCGAAATGAAGATCGCCGGAGCGCCCATCTCCTGGGGTGTGTGCGAAGTACCCGGCTGGGGCCATCAACTCGACCCCGCTCGGGTGCTCAGCGAGATGCGTGACCTCGGGATGACGGCCACCGAACTCGGGCCGGAAGGGTTCCTGCCGTCGGCGACGGCCGAACTGACGGCGCTGCTGGACTCGTACGGCTTGGCATGTGTCGGCCGGTTCGCGCCGGTCGTCCTGCACGACGCAGCCCACGATCCGGTGCCCGACATCGCCGCATCCCTGGACGCGATCGTGGCATGCAACGCAGACGTCCTCGTACTCGCCGCCGCGACCGGCGCCGACGGGTACGACACCCGGCCGACGCTCGACCACCAGCAGTGGTCGACGCTTCTGGCCAACCTCGACCGGCTGGCGGCGGCCGCAGCCGACCGGGGCGTTCTTGCGGTGCTGCATCCGCATGTCGGCACGATGGTGGAGACCCGTGACGAGGTCCACCGCGTGCTGAGCGGATCGTCGATCAAGCTGTGCCTCGACACCGGCCACCTGTTGATCGGCGGGACCGATCCGCTGGCGCTGGTCCGACAGGCGCCGGGTCGAATCGCCCATGCGCACCTCAAGGATGTGGATGCGAAGCTCGCGAGCGCTGTGCGGGCGAAGGCGATGACCTACACCGATGCGGTCAGGAGCGGCATGTACACGCCGCTGGGCGCCGGCGACGTCGACATCGCGGGCATCGTCGCGGCATTGCGCGGCAACGGTTTCGACGGGTGGTTCGTCATGGAGCAGGACACCATTCTCGACGAGGAGCCCACCGACGAGGGCCCGTTGGGCGACGTGCGCGCCAGTGTGGCCTATCTGCGGAACCTGAGCCGCGGCGTAGCGGTATGACGCTGCGGATCGGGGTGCTCGGCGCATCCCGGATCGCCGATCTCGCCATCGTCGGTCCCGCACAGCAGCTCGGCCACCGGCTCGTCGCCGTTGCCGCGCGCGACCGCGGGCGCGCCGAGCGCTTCGCCGAAACGCACGGCGTCGAACGCGTTCTGGACACCTACGCCGACGTCGTCTCCGACCCCGAGGTCGATGCCGTCTACAACCCGTTGGCGAACGCGCTGCACGCGCCGTGGAATCTGGCCGCGATCGAGGCAGGCAAACCGGTCCTCACCGAGAAACCGTTCGCGCGCAACCGATCCGAGGCAGCGCGCATCGCAGCGGCCGCTGACGCCGCTGGCGTGACGGTGGTGGAGGGCTTTCACTATCTCTATCATCCGGTGACCCGAAGGGCGCTCGAGTTGGCGACCGACGGCACCATCGGCGACGTGCACCATGTCGAGGTCCGGATGGCGATGCCGCCGCCCGAAGCGTCCGACCCGCGTTGGTCGTTGGAGATGGCGGGCGGCGCGCTGATGGATCTGGGCTGCTACGGGCTGCACATCATGCGCAGGCTCGGCCACCCGTCGATCATTCGAGCGCACGCGAACCAACGCGGCGCGGGCATCGACGAATGGTGCGATGTGGAACTCGGATTCCCCGACGGTGCAACCGGTCTCAGCGCGAACACCATGGTCGCCCCAGACTTCTCGTTCACGCTGCGAATCGTCGGCACCGAGGGCGATGTCCTGGTGCACAACTTCATCAAGCCGCATGAAGACGACCGGCTGACGATCCGGACGGGGACGGGCACGCGCGTTGAACGGCACGGGACGAGAACGTCCTACAGCTACCAGCTGGAGGCATTCGCGGCGCATGTGCTGCACGGCGCGTCGTTGCCGATCGACACCGCCGACGCCGTCGAGAACATGGCGTACGTCGATGCCGCCTACCGGGCGGCGGGTTTGTCGCCGCGCTGAGAGCACTCAGCACGAATCGCCTGCGCGTCAGCCCTTGCCGCGCAGCTCGTGTGACAGCGCCTCGAGTTCGTCGCCTCCTGCCATCTCCTGGGTGAGGTGCTCGAGCGTGATGTCGTCGTAGCTGCAGTCCAGCTTCTGCTGGCCGCGGTTGAGCAGCACGAAGTGGTCACCCACCATGTGCGCGTGGTGCGGGTTGTGCGTGATGAACACGACGCCGA